>NZ_QTMQ01000012.1:390-94941 GCF_003604095.1 Clostridium sp. AF15-41 | reverse complement strand
TTTTATATTCAGTTGTAACACATGTATTGTAATCCTACAATCCACCAAAAACGCTGCCAAAGAAACAGGTTGACGTATGTGCGATCGTCATTTATAATCAAATATGCGCCAAAAATGTGGCGTGCAATTGAATATGTTATAAAGTTTCCATGCAACCGGGGAAGTAGCGGTGCCCTGAACCTGCAATCCGCTATAGCAGGGGTGATAGTTTTCTTGAGGGATGTCCACTGTAGGGCTGCCCTTAGTAAGTGGCGTTGATGTCTGGGTCTTGCGCAACAGGACTCTTCGAACCGTGTCAGGTCGGAGACGAAGCAGCACTAAGGAGAATCTCCTGTGTGCCGCGAGGGTGCCTGGGCTGAGTTAACTGCTAAGGTAACGCTTATGGCGGCGTTTCGAGAGAAAACTGCATGGATTTTTTTGATAAAAATATTTATAAAATTTTCAAAAAAACATAGCAAATCTATACAAAAGATGCTATCATAGATAATGATACTTTCTTTTTTTTATGAGAAAGTTTTGGAGAAAGTCTGTTTGGCAGGATTTTAAATCGTCAAATAGAGCGTAAGTTACAAAAAAAGGTATAAATCAAGGGGCGAACAGAGATGAATTACGCTGATGTAATTGAGTTTGTCAAAACGCAGACTGCGAAGAATGGCAGACCGCCAAATTATGAGTTTAGAAGTAGATATGAACACACGATGCGTGTGTACAGATGGGCAATTAAGTTACAGTCCAAGTTAGGGGGCGATCTTGATATTATCGTACTTGCAGCACTTTTACATGACATTGGCTGGGATGAGAACAGACCACATGGAGAAGTTGGTGCAGAGATAGCTGTTGAATATCTGGACAGCATAGGAGTAGATCCTGAAAAGATCGCAAAGATCGGGGAGATTATAATGATTCACGAGGAGAAGGATACAGATGCAGATCTTTCTTTGGAATGTAGGATCGTTATGGATGCAGATCTGTTAGATGAAGTGGGAGCAGTCAGTGTACTATGGGATTCCATGGCAACTGCGCTGGAGGACGATGCAAGCTATAAGCGCGCATATTACAGAATAAAGAACTTTTACAGAATTAATAAACCAAAGATCAGAAGATGCAAGACAGATGCCGGCAGAGTGGAATATAATAAGCGTATGCAGCTCTTGGAAGAATTTATATTTCAGTTGGAAAAAGAACTGTTCTAAGTATTTAATAATAAAGGAAATGGGAGTGTTGATATGAAGACTTTTGTAAAAGTGTTAGTTGCTATTCTTATAGTAATCGGATTGTGCTTTGGAGTTTATGCTGTTCTGCCACAGACATCAAAGATGTTTGTAAAGGGAAATATTCAGTATCGTACAGATGATACGGCGAAAGCTCAGGTAGATAAGATCAAGAAGACAAAGATTCCGGGATTTGATAAGACTTTTGGTGATGGTCTTGAAAATCTGTGTAAGAGCAGTGCTTGGTATTATGAAGAAGAAGCAAGCGGTGACTGGAAAGTTACATACTACGGATCTAAGGCTACAATGGATCTTACTACAGCAGGTATGGATCAGATGTATACAGATCAGCCTATGAAGGTTGAATTTACAGTAAGAAATAATTCTCAGGTTGATATCGTGATAACGATCAAGGATGATATTCTTTCGACCGATCAGGCAAAAGAAGCTGCCTATGAGAAGATCGCAAATGCAGCGAAGTAATTATAATATATACCATATAAAAGAAACAGGCATATATCGAAATGATATGTGCCTGTTTCTTTTATGCGCGTTATACCTGTTGCTGTATTTATTTGTTATTCACCAGTTCCTCAATCATGCCGATTATAATAGACGTGGAATCTGTAAGATTGCTCTTTTCCATTGTCTCGATGTAAGTCTGTTTATTATTATAGACATCATCGATCGCAGCAAATAATGTCTCGGAGGATAATTCCTCTTCTTTGATCACATAACTGTAACCGCTCTTTTTGAAGGACTCTGCATTTAAGATCTGGTCACCGCGGCTGGCAGCAGCAGATAACGGGATCAGGATATTCGGTTTGCGAAGAGCAAGCAATTCACAGATCGCATTTGCACCGGCACGGGAGATCACAAGATCAGCAAGAGCAAGCATACTGCTTAGTTCTTTCTTTATATATTCATACTGAACATAACCGGACTTGTTATCAAGTGAATGATCCAGATTGCCCTTACCGCAGAGATGGATCACGTTAAAACGCTCCAGCAGTTTATCGATGTTTTCACGGATCGCTTTATTTATCACGGCACTTCCCGAACTGCCGCCGACGATCAGGATCACAGGCTTGTTGTCTGTAAAACCGCAGAAGTTGATCGCATCAACTGCATTTCCGTTGAAAAGCTCTTTACGGATCGGGGTTCCGGTCACGACTGCTTTACCTTCCGGGAACATATCCTTTGTCTCCGGGAAGTTGCAACACACACGGGAGGCCTTTGGAAGCTCCAGCTTATTTGCAAGACCCGGTGTCATATCAGATTCGTGGATGATGACAGGGATGTTGCAGGATTTGGCTGCGAATACGACAGGAACGGTTACAAAGCCGCCCTTTGAGAATACGACATCCGGCTTCAGTTCCTTCATTAACTTCTTGGCTTCACCCATACCTTTTATAACCCGGAACGGATCTGTAAAGTTCTTAAGGTCAAAATAACGTCTGAGCTTGCCGGAGGAGATCCCATGATAAGGAATGTTCAGATCCTCGATCAGCTTGCGTTCCATTCCGTTATAAGAACCGATATAATGGATATCATATCCAAGCTTCCGTAATTCCGGTATCAATGCTATATTTGGTGTAACATGACCGGCAGTTCCACCGCCGGTAAGGATGATTCGTTTCATATATTATGCCCCCTGAAGATAATTCTTAAGCGCCTTTGCCAATTGATCCGGACAGGATGTTGGCTTGAAGCTGCATGTTGTTCCTTCCAGTTTATCAATGACATCTTCCACTTTCATTCCCTCAACCAGGGCGCTGATACCCTTCAGGTTACCATTGCAGCCGCCTGTGAAAGAAACATTTTTAACTTTACCATCTTCCACTTCAAAATGAATGTTAGTGGAACAGGTTCCTTTTGTTTTATAATCCATTTTAATCTACCTCTTTTCTATTATAGTCCAAAATAACCATACACATTCTTAAATGAGTTCAAATCTAAATCAGTATACCAAAAATGAAAATAAAGGTAAACATTTGTCGTGTGATTTCACTTGAAAAATCAAAAATACCGAAACTATAATGAAACCACCCTGAATCCGGAGCGGGGTATCGGAACTGAAAACATGAAAAATTATTTGAAAAGGGGAAATGGTTATGTTTGGAACTATTTTGGAACAGAGTATTTTTTTGTATGTGATCGCAGCGACGGGAATATGTGGAATTGTAGCAAAGCTGATAATGGATGGATTTTTGAAAGGGCTGGTCAGAGGAGCAGGAAGTATGAAAAGTACAAAAAAGAAAGCACTGGTGGAGATACGAAAAAGGTACGAGGAGTTATCGTATCTTGATGTGGGTATCCGGGATACGAGATCGTTTGTCGAGAAATACATATATAAACTGAAACTGGGCAAGAGCTATGTCAGCTCCTGGAACAGCTTCTGCAGTAACATGATGATCCTTGCTGCCGGAACAGGTCTGATCGGAACCTGGTGGGAATATCGGACAGGCAGTTCTGTATTTGCAAGTGTGCAGATCGGTATGTGGGGTATTGTTGCCTGTGGAGTTATGCAGATGGTCTACAACATATTCAATACCCGGAGAAAATGTGAGATGTTATCGGCGGAACTCGTCAGCTATATGAACAACAGTTTGGCAAATCGCCTGAAACGGGAGCAGGAAAAACAGATGGAGAGCAGTAAACAGAAAGCAGATGACAGAAGCCGGAGTGGTCTGAAACAGACGGCAGCGGCTATTATAGAGCCAAATGTGATCGATATTGATGCGGCACTGGCACAGATGGGAGAACAGAAGGACAGACGGAACGAGAAAAAGGCTGAGGCAGAACGTAGAAAGAGTCGGGAGACTGATATTAAAAAGAAGGACCTGCAGGCAGTTGCAGAGACAGAGCCGGAAAATAAAGATGGACGGTTGGCCGGCGACGGACAGAAGGATGCACCGGAAAAGAATCTTGGTACATCCGGAATGAAAATGCAGGAAATGGATTCGACACGGGAAAGAATCACGGCAAAATCGAAAAAAGCGATGCGGGCAGAACACCGCAGATCAGAGAAAAGCCGGCGGCAGTCGGCAGCCGAAGGGCAGCAGCCTCTGAAACAGACCGCAAAGGAAGATGACCGGGAGATAACGGAGGAACAGATCGCGGCGTGTGATGCATTATTTGACAAGCTGCTGCAGGGAATCAGTACAACCTGACAGGTATAGGTATAAACAGCGGAAGAAACAGCATATATTATATCCAAAATAACAATTGGAAGTGGTTACAGTCAAAAAACTGTATGTAGTTTCGGGAATTATGATGTGTCTGTTTCTGACAGGCTGTGCCGGAATGGCGAAGAGCAAAACGAGGGAAAACGGAAATGTGGCAACACCGGGAGACTGTCAGATGCAGAATGGGGGAAATCGGACGGCTGATGGTTCCGGTGGACAAAATGGCAGTCCGGACGGACGAAAAGGGGGAAATGATAATGGAAGTGTAGAAGACCGGACAGAAGCGACGACGGAGGATATGACGCTGCTTCGTGATTATGATGCAGTCAGCAATAAGAAGTTTTCATGGTACATTGTACGGGATAAAAATCATGGGATCAGTGACTGCGATCACAGTTTTTCGATCGAACAGTATGATGCATATTATGTGGATCAGGATGCCGGAGATGACAAGGTTATATATCTGACCTTTGACTGCGGTTATGAGAACGGATATACAGAACAGATGCTGGACACGTTAAAGAAGCATAATGCAAAAGCTTGTTTTTTCGTCACACAGACGTATATCAGGGATAATGTGGAGCTGGTAAAAAGAATGAAAGAGGAGGGCCACCAGGTTGGCAACCATACAGTTACCCATCCTTCCATGCCCGGTATCAGTGTGGAAAAACAGAAGGAAGAATTGCAGACCTGTGCTGATTATATGAAAGAGGCCACGGGTTATCGGATGGATCCATATTTCAGACCGCCGAGCGGTGAGTACAGTGAAAGGGTGCTCCAACTGGCAAAGGATATGGGGTATAAGACCATTTTCTGGAGCATGGCATATTTGGATTATGATGTAAATAATCAGCCGGGGAAAGATTATGTGATCGAGCATTTTGATAAATATTATCATAATGGTGCAATTCCGCTCATGCATAATGTGTCGGAGTCAAATGCGCAGGCGTTAGATACGGTGTTGTCAAATTTAACAGAACTTGGTTACAGATTTGTATCACTTGATGAAATGTTCGAAAAATAGTTGATTATGGGGTTTCCTTTTGCTACAATTATCCATAGCTTTGAAAAATCATATAAGCAAGGAGAGATAATAAAATGGCAAAGACAGTAAGTTTCGATTTTAAGAATGTTGCTGGTATGGCTTCCGCTGAGGATATCGCAGCTATTAAGGAAGAAGTTGTTGCAGCAAAATCAACACTTGTAAACAAGACCGGTGAAGGAAATGATTTCCTTGGATGGATCGATCTTCCGGTTGATTATGATAAGGAAGAGTTCGCAAGAATCAAGAAAGCGGCTGCTAAGATCCAGTCAGATTCAGATGTTCTGGTAGTTATCGGTATCGGCGGTTCTTACCTTGGCGCAAGAGCAGCGATCGAAGCTTTAAGACACAGCTTTTATAATTCAGTAGATAAAGAGATTCGTAAAACCCCTGAGATCTATTATGCAGGAAGTAATATCAGCAGTACCTATATGGCACACCTGTTACAGGTGATTGGAGACAGAGATTTCTCTATCAACATCATTTCCAAGTCAGGTACAACTACAGAGCCTGGTATTGCATCCAGAATTTTCAAGAAGAAATTAATTGAGAAATATGGTAAAGAAGAAGCAGCTAAGAGAATCTATGCTACAACAGATAAGGCAAAGGGAGCATTGAAGACACTTGCTACAGAAGAAGGATATGAGACATTCGTGGTACCTGATGATGTAGGTGGACGTTTCTCAGTTCTGACAGCAGTAGGTCTTCTTCCGATCGCAGTAAGCGGTGCAGATATTGATAAGCTCATGGAAGGTGCTGCATCAGCAAGAAAAGACTGCCTTGCAGAGAACTTTGACGACAGCGATGCTATGAAGTATGCAGCAGTTCGTAATATCCTGTACAGAAAGGGCAAGTCCATCGAGATCCTTGCCAACTTTGAGCCGGCATTACATTTCGTAGCAGAATGGTGGAAGCAGTTATACGGCGAGAGCGAAGGAAAAGACGGTAAGGGATTATTCCCGACAGCAACTGACTTTACAACAGACCTTCATTCATTAGGACAGTTTATCCAGCAGGGTTCACAGAACCATTTCGAGACAGTAATCAATGTGTTACATCCAACATGTGAGATCGTAATGGAAGAAGAGGATTGTGATCTTGATGGTCTGAACTACCTTGCAGGCAAGACAGTAGATTTTGCAAATAAGAGTGCTATGAACGGAACAATTCTTGCACATGTTGATGGCGGAATTCCAATCATCCAGATCAATATTGACAAGATCGATGAGTTCACATTAGGTGAGCTGTTCTACACATTTGAGTTTGCATGTGGTATCAGCGGATACACTCTTGGAGTAAATCCATTTAACCAGCCAGGTGTAGAAAGCTATAAGAAGAACATGTTCGCATTACTTGGTAAGCCTGGTAATGAGGAACTTGGTAAGGAGCTTCTTTCCAGAATCAATGGTTAATAATTTAGATAGAAAATGATGATAAGCCGGCGGCATACGCATGAAAACGCGGATGCCGCCGGTTTTCGATAATGTTCGAAAGGTTTATTTGTAATTATATGAAGATGGTATTTTATATAAAACAGGTATTGAAAATGGCGATGCAGCAGATTTATCTGCCGCTGCTCTATAAACGGTATGCCGGAAAGCCGGTTGAAAAGGGGCTGGTGATCTTCGCCGATGCACATCATGAGGAACTGCCTTTTTCTATGAAAAAAATGTATGAAACACTGCAATGGGATCCGGAGTATAAGAACGAAACTTGGGTCACTGATTTTGGAAAGATGGGATATGGCAGTCTGTTAAAGTGGCTGAGGCAGTTTATGAAGCGGTATGCTGTCGCAGAATATGTATTTATCTGTGATAATTTTCTTCCTGTATCGGCCTGTGAGAAACGTCCGGAGACAAAGGTGGTACAGCTCTGGCATTCCGGCGGGCTGCTTAAGAAAAGCGGATATGACACGACGGAAGATATTCCGAAGATGTATAAAGGCGATTCGGTTTACAAAAACTATGATCTGCTGACAGTCAGCGCACCATGTTGTGTACCGGTGTTTACAAAGACAATGCGGCTTGCTTCGGGAGTTGTACAGGCGACCGGGATCAGTCGGTCGGACTATTATTATGATGATGCGTGGAATCAGGCAAACTATGAGGAATTTTATCGGAAATATCCGGAAGCAAAAGGGAAAAAAGTAATTCTCTGGGCTCCTACATTTCGGGGAAATGCGGCTATGCCGACACTCTGTGGAATGGAAGAGATACAGAGAGTTATGAAAGAAACAGAAGATCGTTATTACTGGGTGATCAAGTTGCATCCACATCTGGAAGAAAAGGGAATGAAGTCGAATTGCGATCTGCCGTCCGAGAAAATATTTGCGGTTGCAGATCTGCTCATCACAGATTATTCTTCGATATTATTTGACTATATGGCATATAAGAAGCCGTTTTTATTTTTTGCACCGGACTTTGATTCGTTTGACCATGCCAGAGGCTTCTATGTTCCATATGATTCCTTCCCGTGTAAGGTGGTTACGGATGGAGCGGGGCTTCCTGCGGCAATCGAGTATGAACTGTCCGAGCGGGATCCTGCAGAGATCGAAAAGTGCTTTGCTTATCATATGTCGATGTGTGATGGTAAGGCAACGGAGAGAATATTGAAAACGATAAAACAAATAACACACAATGCATCAAGTCAAATATAAGTTGAATTTTTCTTGATTTCGTTATAAAATTAATATATCTATGCAGAATGGGGAAAGTCTATATAGCATTCTGTATCGCACAATTGCGGCAAAGAAGTGAAAAATTTAAAATAAACAGAAAAAAGGAGAAACAGTAGATGAATATAGCAATTATTTTTGCAGGCGGCAGTGGAGTAAGAATGGGAGCGGGAATTCCAAAGCAGTTCCTTGAGATCAACGGAAAACCAATCCTGGTTCATACATTACAGTTATTCCAGTATCATGATCAGATCGATGCGATCTACATCTCGGTTCTCGAGGATTATATTCCTTATGTAGAAGATCTGGCAGAAGAGTATCATCTGACAAAGGTAAAACATGTATTGGCCGGTGGAGCAACTTCTCAGGATTCTATTTACAATGCACTTAAAATGGCAGAGTCTGAATGCCCGGAGGATTCTATTGTTCTGATCCATGATGGTGTTCGACCATATGTTTCATATGATGTTATTTCCAACAATATAGAGAGCGTTAAAAAGTACGGTAATGCGATCACATCGACTGCCTGCTATGAGACGATCATGATCAGTGAGAATGGTGTCGAGATCGATTCGGTACCACCTAGAAAAGACACATATTCAGCACAGGCACCGCAGTCCTTCTACCTGAAGGATATCATTGCCGCTCATGATGTTGTCCGTGCAACTCCAACCGGATATGAAGGAATGGTTGATGCATGTACCATTATCAGAAGTCAGAATATTGTGGCACATATTGTTGAAGGCAACAGAGGAAATATCAAGGTTACGACACCGGAAGATGTATATATGTTCCGTGCGTTGTTACAGTATAAAGAAAATGAACAGGCTTTCGGACTTGGCATCACGAATAAGATTGATACAAGAATGAGCCAGTATAAGAAGAAAAGCGAGAAATAGAAATGAATAAAAAATACAATGGAGCCCTCGACTTCTGGAAATTTGTGTTTTGCCTGGTGATACTTGTATTCCATGTAGGTGAGGTATATGGCGGCAAGCATGGATATCTGTTGGAATGGGGACGATATGCGGTTGAGATGTTCTTTATCGTATCCGGATATTTCATGTGTGTGTCAGCTGCAAAAGCAGAAGAACGGCATACAGGTATTTCTCTCGGAAAAGAGACATTCGGCTTTGCCCTTCATAAGATCCGACGGATCTTACCGGCATATTTGTATTGCTATGCACTGGGGCTTTGTGTATGGTTTGTGGAAGTTGGCCGATATGTATATCTAAAGGAAGGAATTATCGGATTATTTATTGCGATTGTGAAGATGATTCCGAACTTTTTACTGCTGTCCATGTCAGGCGTGCAGGGAACTCAGGTTGTGATGATCACTTGGTATATTTCGGCTATGCTTATCGCCATGCTGGTGATCTATCCATTATTACGAAAGTATAAGGACACTTATACACTGATCATTGCTCCTGTTACCGCGCTTTTGATATCAGGATATTTTTATAATACTGTCGGATATAATGGCTTTACGAAGTTTGAAGGTGTTATCACGCATGGCATCTTGCGTGCCTTTGTAGGCTTGAATATAGGATGTCTGGTATATATGTTTGCAGAATATCTGAAGAAGAAAGAATTTCGTCCGTCAGTAAAACGGCTTCTCGGAATCGCAGAGCTTCTGCTGTATCTGCTTGCGATCTTTATGATGCATGAAGGTGGAAAGACCTGTGTATTTTATAATAACATTTTGCTGTTGTTTGCGATATCGATCACTGCCAGTAAGCAGTCGGCAATATCAGGTGTTTTTGATAATAAAGTAAGTAAATTCCTGGGAGAGATGAGCTTGTTTATCTATCTTTGCCAGAGCCCGGCGCGGGCAACTGTCCGTTATATCTTCCCGGATGTATCGTATTGGACAGGATTTGCATACATTGTAGGTCTGACATTTGTTTCTGTGGCATTCGGTATGATCCTGATCCATTGGATCGCACGGATGAACAGACAGAAAACACAACTAAAATAAACAGGATACAGATTATCCGGAAAGGACAGATTCGTCATGAACGAAAATAAACATACAAATAAAAGACATGATTTTTATACACAGATGCCGCTCTATATGATTGCATTGTTTGTGGTGTTTGATATCTGGATGTTTACGATCAGTGTGGCAGCAGGTGTGGTAGGTATCATTATTACTGCTGTTTATGCGGCTATGACTATCGTCCTTTATATATCTTCACGTGTATCAAGTGACGCATTATTTGCAAATCAGGCGATGGAAAATGGTAGAGTTCAGAAGGATCTGATCCGGGAATTCCCTATACCATACGCTATCTTAGACAAGACGGGAAGACTTGCATGGGTAAATGATGAATTTGCACATATCACGAATACAAGTAAGCGTAAGCTGATGCGGCTTACAGCTATGCAGGTGTTTGAGGGCTTAACACATGAGATGATACCGGCTGAGGGTGAAGATACGGTTCATGCAGATATCGAATATAATGAAAGAGAATATAAAGTAGAGATCAAGCGTGTCAGGGTAAATCCGAATGGCCCGGTAGATGCGGTTGCTGAACCGGAAGCACCGGAAAGTGCAGAAGCACTGGAGATCGTACTACAGGATACAGGTTTACAGGAGGAGAATAAAAAGACACGTACCTCGAAGAGAAAGAAACATACAGACGGTGTTACCACATTTATTGCCATGTATCTGTTTGATATGACGGAGCAGAACAAACTGGCGAAGGAGAATGAGGAGCAGAAGCTGGTTACCGGTCTGATATATATCGATAATTATGATGAGATATTCGATGATCTGGAGGAAGTCCGTCATTCACTGTTAGTTGCACTTGTAGATCGAAAGATCAATAAATATATGGCAAATGTAGATGCGATTGTACGTTCCTTTGAAAAGGATAAGTATATGTTCGTTATGCCGAAGAAATATCTTCCGCAGCTTCAGGAGAATAAATTTGCATTGCTGGATGAGGTAAAGGCGATCAATATCGGAAATGATCTGCCACTTACGTTATCTATAAGTCTTGGAACGGAATATTCCAGCTTTCTGGCTGATTTTGAAGCGGCTCGTTCCGCAATGGAACTTGCACTCGGACGTGGTGGGGATCAGGTTGTCCTGAAATCCAATGATAAGATTACTTATTATGGTGGAAGAAGTCAGGGTACAGAGAAATCTACCCGTGTAAAAGCTCGTGTTAAGACACTGGCATTTAAGGAGCTGTTAGAGACAAAAGAAAAGGTGATCATCATGGCACACAAGGATCCGGATATGGATGCATTCGGATCTGCAATCGGTGTGTATCGTATGGTGAATTCTATGAATAAAGAGGCACATATCGTTATCAATGAAGTGTCATCGGCGATCAGTCCGATCTATGGCAATTTTACAGCAAACAGTATGTATGGTGATGACATGATCATCAACAATGAACAGGCGATCGAGATGATAAATGCGGATACGATGCTGGTAGTCGTAGATGTGAATAATCCGAGTCTGACTGAGTGTGAGGAGCTTATTTCCTATGCAAAGACGGTGGTTGTGTTCGATCATCACAGACAGACAAAGGATGTGATCGCGAATGCGACCCTTTCCTATGTAGAACCATTTGCTTCGTCAGCGTGCGAAATGATCGCGGAGATGTTACAGTACATGGATGAGAAGATCAAGCTTCGTCCGTCTGAGGCAGATGCGATGTATGCAGGTATTCTGATCGATACAGATAACTTCCTGACAAAGACAGGTGTTCGTACATTTGAGGCTGCTGCTTATTTGAGAAGAAGCGGCGCGGATGTTATGCGTGTCAGAAAGATGTTCAGAAGCGATATTGACACATACAGACAAAAAGCAGATGGCGTCAGAAACGCAGAGATGGTCCTTGGGATGTTTGCAGTATCGGTATTTGAGCCGAAAGAAGGACCTGAATCACCGACTGTACTGACAGCCAAGGTGGCAAATGAGATGTTGAATATTGCAGGTGTACGTGCTTCCTTTGTAATCGCACAGTTGGGAGAAAATGTAAAGATATCTGCCCGCTCTATCGATGATGTGAATGTCCAGATCATTATGGAGCGTATGGGTGGAGGCGGACATGCGAATATCGCGGCCGCGCAGTTTAAGAATACGACAAAGGAAAAAGTAAAGAAACAGCTTGTTAACCTGCTTGAGGAGATGTACAAGGAAGGAGATATTTGATATGAAGGTTATATTACTGGAGGATGTAAAGAGTCTTGGGAAAAAAGGTGAGCTGGTAAATGTCAGTGACGGACATGCCAGAAATTATATTATACCGAGAAAACTTGGGCTTGAGGCAACACCAAAGAATCTGAATGATTATAAATTAAAGAAGGCACATGAAGAAAAAGTTGCGGCAGAGAATCTTGCAGCAGCCAGGGCTCTCGCAGCAGAGCTTGAAAAGGCATCTGTAACAGTCGGCATAAAGGTCGGCGAAGGCGGTAGGGCATTTGGCTCTGTATCGTCAAAGGAGATCTCGGATGCGATCAAGAGCCAGTTACATTATGATATTGATAAGAAGAAAATCGTGCTGAAGGATGCGATCAAAGCGATGGGATCATTTACTGTAAAGATCAAGCTGCATCCACAGGTACAGGCAGAGCTTACAGTAAAGGTAGAAGAGGCTGACTAATGGAAGATGCATTTATCAGGAAAAAACAACCATATAACCTGGATGCAGAACAGTCGGTTATCGGCTCTATGATCATGGATCGTGATGCCATAGTAGATGTGTCGGATATACTGACAAAGGATGACTTTTACAGTGCGCAGAATGCGATCCTGTATGAGAATATGATCGAGCTGTTTAAGGAAGGAATGGCAGTCGATCTGATCACGCTGAACAACAGGCTTCGGGAGAAGAATGTTCCGGAGGATGTTGCCGGTATGAGCTACATAGCTGATATCATAGCCGCAGTTCCGACATCGGCAAATGCGAAGTATTATGCGAAGATTGTAGCGGATAAGGCAGTGCTTCGCCGTATGATCAAGATGTGTGAGGATGTCGAAAAGGACTGTTATCTTGACACGGACGATGTAGACGGATTACTTGAAACGGCAGAGAGCGGGATTTACAAGATCGTTCAGCAGAGAAACGGCGCAAATGATTTTGCACCGATCGATTCGATCGTACTTGATGTAATCGATCAGATCGAGGCGGCATCCAGACAGAATACACGAGTTACCGGTGTGCCGACCGGATTCATCGATCTGGATAATATGCTAACGGGTCTGCATGGATCGGAATTGATTCTGGTAGCAGCACGTCCTGCTATGGGTAAGACAGCATTTGTACTTAATATTGCACACCATGTAGCTGTAAAAAAGAGGATCCCTGTTGCTATTTTTAGTCTGGAAATGTCAAAGGAGCAGCTGGTAACACGTATGATCGCCCTTGATTCTCTGGTAAATTCCCAGAAGATCCAGACCGGACAGCTGGTGGACGATGAATGGGATAAGATCATGGAGAGTACGGAGGTAATCGCGGATGCGCCGATCTTCGTAGATGATAATTCGGCGATCACTGTAGCCGATCTTCGTTCGAAGTGTAGAAAATTAAAACAGAACAATGATCTGGGACTTATCATCATCGACTACTTACAGCTGATGAGTACGAATAAGCATGTAGAATCCAGACAGCAGTTCATTTCAGATACATCGCGAGCGTTAAAGGTGCTTGCAAGAGAGCTTAATGTTCCTGTTATTGCGTTGTCGCAGTTGAACCGTGCGGTTGACTCCAGACCGGATCACAAGCCGGTACTTGCCGATCTGCGAGAGTCCGGTGCGATCGAGCAGGATTCGGACGTTGTAATGTTCATTTACCGTGATGATTATTACAATCCGGATACCGAGAAGAAGGGTATTGCAGAGATTATTATAGCAAAACAGAGAAAGGGCGCGACCGGATCGGTTGATCTTGTATGGATGCAGGATTACACGAAGTTTGCAAACAAAGAGCGCCCGCAGATGTAAGCCGCATATGACCAGATATTGATACAAAATGTATAAATATAAATTGAGAAAGAAAGTCCGGACAGATCGGATGATTAGAGGAGAAAATTAAAATGGTAGTAGAACCAAGAGTAAAAGATTATATCTGTACCACCGCTCACCCGGTTGGATGCGCAGAGAATATTAAGAATCAGATCAAATATGTAAAGGCACAGCCAAAGGTTGACGGACCGAAGAAGGTACTGGTGATCGGAGCATCTACCGGATATGGACTTGCTTCCAGGATCGCGGTTGCATTTGGTTATGGCGCAGATACACTTGGTGTAATGTTCGAGAAAGAGTCAAATGGAAGAAGAACCGCAACCGCAGGCTTCTATAACACAAGAGCATTTGAAGAAGAAGCAAAGAAAGATGGCTTATATGCTAAATCCATCAACGGAGATGCATTCTCATTGGAGATCAAACAGCAGGTGATCGACACAATCAAAGCGGATATGGGAAAAGTTGATATGGTTATTTACAGCCTTGCAGCACCGAGACGTGTAACACCGGATGGACACAAGTATACTTCTGTTCTTAAGACAGTCGGAGAAGAATATACAAATAAGACTCTGGTTCTAAAAGACAATACAGTTACAATGGCACATATTCCTGCTGCAACAGAGGAAGAGATCGAGAACACTATCAAAGTTATGGGCGGCGAGGACTGGATCGACTGGATGCAGGCATTATCAGATGCAGGTGTTCTGGCAGATCATGTAACAACAGTTGCATATTCATATATAGGACCAAAGATCACATTCCCGATCTATGCCGAGGGTTCGATCGGTATGGCAAAGAAGGATCTGTATAAGTCGAGCGACATTATTAATGAGAAGTTCGTAAATGTATCATCATATATAGCAATCAACAAGGCACTTGTTACACAGTCCAGTGCAGCAATTCCTGTTGTTCCGCTTTATATTACCCTGCTCTATAAGCAGATGAAAGCAAAGGGTGTTCATGAGGGCTGTATCGAGCAGATGGCAAGACTTTTCCTTGATAAGATGGCCGGTGAAGTTGAGACAGACGAAAACGGATTTGTCCGTATGGACGACTGGGAAATGGCAGATGATATTCAGGAAGCAGTTGCTAAGAACTGGGATGCCGTAACCAGTGAGAACGTTAAGGAACTTGCCGATATCGATGGATATTGGGATGAATTCTATAAGATGTTCGGATTTAAGATCGATGGCGTTGATTACAGCGCAGATGTAGATATTATGTAATAAATAATATGAGGTTGTTATGAAGCAGACAGGGCAGACATGGAATAAAAAACAGATATTATGGGCAGTTATTTTGGGACTGGCTCTATGCTTTGTTTTTGCATTGGTGTATAAAGCACAGCTTGCAGATAAATTTACAAAGCCGGTATTTTCTACACTTAAGATAGAACATAAAGATAACGGACAGGTAGAAATGTCCGCAAATAATCCTGTTATTGTAGAAGCCTTTGAATGTACAGTGCCTGATCTTCAGGTATTATATGTTGAAACGGTTGGTGTGATATCAAATCCGGATGCAATGCTTCATATCACAGTCTCTGATGCAGATACGGGAAAGATTTATTATGAGAAAGACCGGCCGGCAAAAGGGGCTGCAAAGAAAAATAAGAAAAAAAGGATCCGCGTAGGAATATGGGATGATCCGGTATTTAAAGAGTCTGAGGGAAAACGGCTTGTGCTTACGATGGAGCTTCAGAATCCGGGTGATACTGTATTCTATGTGAATGCAGATCAAAAGCCGGGACTTGTTGCTATGTTTGGAGGAGATCCGGCAAATAAGACGAATGTCATATCGGGAATGAAATATGCAAGCTGCTGGAAACTTCGCAGTATGTATACAGTATTGTGCCTTGCACTTTTGATATTTTTTGAACTCATGTATATGCTTATCGTTGTTAAGAAGCTTCCGGTATCGAAGTTCTATATTCCGATGGCGCTGCTACTTGGAATGATCATGAATGTGGTGATCGCGCCGCATGGTGTACCGGATGAACCATGGCATATAGATACGGCATATAAGTATTCGAATAAGATAATGTTTGCAGGTAACACGGGCATTGAGGGAACAATATATAAGCGTACCTGTGATGTAAAAATGGAGGATATGCTTGCAAATGGAGTAGAGAGTAATTCCTATTACCAGCTGGCACATCATACATTTGAAAGACCGGATGATCAGGAGCTGATAGCAGTTCCGTATGTAGATTCCAGTAATATTGTACCGGGTATTTTCTTTATACCGATGGCATTTGGAATTACGATCGGACGACTGCTTGGACTTTCAACCATGCTAATGTTATTGATCGGAAGATTTATGAACCTGTTGGTATTTGTATTATTGACAGGATTCGCCATACGGATACTTCCGGTTGGGAAGAATATGCTTGCTGCGCTTGGTTTTCTTCCGATCGCGCTTCAACAGGGGGCATCTGCGTCCTATGACGCAATGATAAATGGAATTATATATGTATTTATCGCCTTATGCATGAGTCTTTCGTTGGAGAAAACATATAAGAAGTGGCAGGTAGTCCTGTTGGTGCTTTGTGGTATCCTGACCGCTGTCGTAAAAGGCGGTGTATATCTTCCGTTATTATTGCTGGTATTTTTGTTGATACATGCAAAAAGGAAGGAACATTCTCTGAAAGTAATGCCGAAGCACAAAAAGGGAATACTTATAACAGCAGTGATTTGCGGAATTATAATTGTTTTCTGCGGGGCATTATATTATTATTTTCCGGTTATAAAACAGCTGTTTGCGGGACAGGATACAGCTGTAACAGAGGATACATTATATTCACTCGGATATCTGCTCCGTCATCCGCTTAATGTTGTTTATCTGTATTGGAATACATTGATTAACGGAGGAGAAACGCTGTTGCGTGGATTCTTTGGCGGCCTTTTATCATGGCTTGATATAAAGATCAGTTGGGTATTGCTGTTGGTGTTGGTATTCAGTCTGGTATTGTTTGCAAATGTTGAGGGTGATAAATATTGCGGAAATAAAAAGGAACGCATATATATGTTTGCGGTATTCCTGATATCGCTTGTATTGATCCTGCTGTCGATGCTGGTTGCATTTACATCGATATCATCAAGTAAGATCAGTGGCGTACAGGGAAGGTATTTTCTGTGTATTGCTCCGTTACTTTATTTGGCAACCACGACATCACTCGTTAATGTAAGTGAGGAGAAGTGCAGGAAGGTCTGGATGACTGTGATAGCGACTGAGATATTGATCGTATTGCAGATTGTCGTCGGAGCAATGTAGGCTGGAGAAACTGCCCGGATATAAAAATGGCGAGATAAATGGAGAAGAAAAATGGCTGAAAAGAAGCATACATTTGTTATATGTGCATATAAGGAAAGTCCATATCTGGAAGCGTGCATCCGGTCTTTGAAGAAGCAGACGGTTGCAAGTGCCATTTGTCTGGCAACATCAACGCCAAGTGATTATTTAAAAAATATATGTGAAAAATATGATATAGCCTATTATATCCGTGATGGAAGATCTAATATCGCGGATGATTGGAATTTTGCTCTATCTGTGGCAGATACAGAATATGTAACGATCGCACATCAGGATGATATCTATGAGGCTGCGTATACAGAGGAGATATTGAAGATAGCGGATCAGAAAGATACAGAAGCAAGAAAAACGCTCTTATTATTTTCTGATTACAGAGAGCTGATAGATGACAGAAAGTATTCGGATCGTAAGAATCTGAAGATAAAAAGGATTCTGCTTGGTCCGTTAAAAAATGAAAAGAAGCAGGGGCGCAGATGGAGGAAACGGGCTGTGCTCAGATTTGGAAATGCAATCTGTTGTCCGGCTGTCACATATCATAAAACAGTTATATGTGAATATCTGAGACAGGAAAAAAGAGTAGATTTATTTCTGAAACATTTCCGAAGCAATCTGGACTGGCAGACCTGGGAATGGCTGAGCAGGAAAGAAGGAGAATTCGTATATATTCCCGAATGTTTGATGGCACATCGTATTCATGAGGATAGTGAAACGAGTGCAACGATCCGGGATCATGAGAGAGGGCAGGAGGATTTTGAAGTGTTTTGTAAGTTCTGGCCGAAGTGGATCGCACGGATCCTGGCAGGGGCTTATGGTACAAGCGAGAAGGGAAATGAAATATAGTCTGTAAGACTGTTTCACAGAAGAATGGAGATCTGTATATGAAGTTACTGATGGTTATACCTGCGTATAATGAGGAAGATAATATCGTGGGTGTGGTAAATACAATTAAAGAGAAATATCCGGAATATGATTATATAGTGGTAAATGACGGATCGACGGATCATACTTCCAGAAGATGCCACAAGCATGGATTTGAGATCATAGATCTTCCGGTGAATCTGGGACTTGCCGGTGCTTTCCAGACGGGACTGAAATATGCATATTATAAAAACTATGACTGTGTATTACAGTTTGATGCGGACGGACAACATAAGCCGGAATATATCGAGGCTATGCTTGAGAAAATGGAACAGGGATATGATATTGTAATTGGTTCGCGTTTTGTGACGAAAAAGAAAGAAAAAAGCATGAGAATGCTTGGTTCACGACTGCTTACATCAGCGATTCGTCTGACCACCGGAAAACGGATATCAGATCCAACCTCTGGGATGCGTATGTTTAATAAAGCAATGGTAAAGGAATTTGCAGTCAACATGAATTATGGACCGGAACCGGATACGATTTCTTATCTGTTAAAGCAGGGAGCGAGCATCGCAGAGGTGCAGGTGGAAATGGATGAAAGAACTGCCGGAAAAAGTTATCTGAATTTTTCCAGATCAGCAATGTATATGTTCCGTATGCTGATATCAATCCTGCTGATCCAGAGCTTTCGTAAAAGAGACAGTAAGCATATCATTATGAAAAGAGGGGTATAAGCAGCTATGTCTATAATGTTAAGAGTATTACTGATTGCAATGTCGGTGATCAGTTCGTTTTATGTAATATGGAGAATCCGTAATTCCAAGATGCAGATTGAATATGCATTGTTTTGGATCATTATGGCAGTTCTGATGATCATTATGTCTGTATTTCCACAGATTGTATACTGGATCACCGGAAAGATGGGCATGATGTCGCCGGCAAATGTGGTGTACCTCTTTATTATAGCAATACTATTGATCAAAACATTTATGATGACGATAGAACTATCCAGTCTGGAGAATAAATTCAAGGATCTGACGCAGCAGATCGCAATTAATGAGAAGCAGGCAGCGGATGAAAAGAAAGAAACTATTGGGGACAAAAATGGAACAGATTAATGTCTTGGTATCGACATATAATGGAGAAAAATATATAGAGGAACAGTTAAAAAGTATAGATTGTCAGACATATTCGAATGTTCATGTTTACGTTCGTGATGATGGATCGACGGATCATACAGTTGAATTAGTGAATCGATATATTCGGGAAAATGAACTTAGTGATAAATATACAGTTGCAACAGGAGAGAATATCGGATTTTCGAAAAGCTTTCATTTATTAATGCAGATGGCAGATTCAGGGGAGTATTGGGCATTTTGTGATCAGGATGATGTCTGGTATCCGAATAAGTTGTCAAATGCAGTGAAATGGATGCAAACACAGAAAAACGATATTCCTTTGTTATATCAGAGCAAAATTGCAATTGGAAATAGTGATCTGTCAGAAATAGTTCCCTATAAATATGAAAACTATAATTATAATTTTCAGAAAGCTTTTACATCTAATATTTTTTTTGGATTTGCCATGGTGATTAACCGGGAATTATATGATCGACTTATACGTGCAGATTTTGATCAGATAAAATATCATGATTGGTTTGCGGCGATCATAGTATCCGCTTTTGGAAAATATGTATTTTCGGAAGAAATAGAAGCTGTTCACAGGCAGCATGAAAATAATGCGTCTCCATTATATTTTTTAAAAAAAATTCCCGATGGGATTCGGTTGCTTCGAGGAGATAATTTTTATACAAGAAACGCAAGAGAATTTGATCGACTTTTTTTGTCTGAAATGGATGATGGTCAAAAAGAAATATGCACATTATTTATTAATGAAAAATATAGCTTAAAAACCGCTGTAAAAAAGACTTTTTATCCGAAAAGGTGGAATATGAGTCTAAGTGTGGAGTTTATACTGAGAGCCTTAATGTTGATTGGAAAAATATAAATATGATGGAGCAACAGATGAACAAAATAGCCGTTTTATTATCGTCATATAATGGATATGAATATATAGAAGAACAGATTGACAGTATCTGCAAACAGAAAAATGTGGATTTTACACTTTATATCAGAGATGATGGCTCAGAGAAAGAATTTGTAGAGTTACTTTGTGGACTTCAAAAAAAGTATGATTTTAAATTATTAAAGGAGAAAAATATTGGATTTTTAAAAAGCTTTATGGAGTTGCTTGCTGCTGTTGATGATGCGGATCTATATGCTTTTTCAGATCAGGATGATATTTGGTCAGAATCAAAACTGGAAATAGCAGAACAGTGGTTTCAAAAGCAGAATTCATATGATTCGATCCCACTTTTGTATCATAGTGCATATGATCTTGTAGAAAGGGGAAAAAAGGTAGGGCATTTTTATTTTCCTGATGCAGGATATGATTTTCGAAGAAGTATTACTGAAAACCATTTTTCCGGTTTCTCAATGGTTATTAACCGAAAAATGCGTGAAATGATGCTGCAGGGTGATCGTGACCAGATCGGATATCATGACTGGTGGGCAGCAATGATTGCACAGGCATTTGGAAAGTCATTTTCTGATGTTAAGACAGAAGCAGAGCACCGGGTGCACGGCGATAATGTGACAACATTTAATATAAAGACAAGATTAAAATGGTTGAAAAAGAATTTATGCGAAACTTCAGAGATAAAGAAACGGTCATGTGAATTTGAACGTTGCTTTAAAAATATGATGTCAGATAAAGATATACGGACATTGGCAATGTTCACACAGGAAAAGTATTCACTCAGGCAGTCATTAAAAAAGGCATTTTATCCTAAACGCTGGAGACCGGCAATATCCTCAGAGATCACAATTCGCCTTTTGATGTTGTTAGGCAGGGTGTGATTATTGCCTTATAAAAGTGATTGTGATAAAATGTGGCTGATATTGTAGAAAAATGTACTTAAATGTATAAGAATAAATGTAGATGAAGAAAGGAGTTGCACTAATTATTAAAGTAGTGTGGTAAAGGTTATGAAAGTAGCGGTAACAGGAGCGGGAGGATATATTGGTAGATTTGTTGTAAAAACGTTGGTAGATCAGGGACATGAGGTTGTTGCAATTGATTTTGTACATCAGGGAATTGATGAAAGAGCAAAGATTTGTGATGTGAATATTTTTTCAGGAGAGCCTGATGTATATGAGAAGATGGGCTGCCCTGACAGCGTAATTCATCTGGCGTGGAAGGATGGATTTGTACACAATTCTAATGCTCATATGGACAATCTTTCTTCCCATTATAAGTTCCTTCGTAATTTAGTTGATGCCGGATGCAAGAATATTAGCGTGATGGGTACGATGCATGAAATAGGATTTTACGAGGGAAAAATTGATGAAAATACTCCATGCAATCCATTGTCCCAGTATGGAATTGCAAAAAACGCATTGCGACAGGCACTTCTTACTTATACAAAAGATAAAGATGTAAATATATTTTGGCTTAGAGCATATTATATTCTTGGCGATGACAAAAAGAATAATTCTATATTTGCAAAGTTACTGGCTGCTGCTGAAGCCGGTAAAAAGGAATTCCCATTTACTACAGGAAAAGCAAAATATGATTTTATTCAGGTCGATGAACTTGCAAAACAGATAGTAGCTGCAAGTACACAGGATAAGTATACAGGAATTATAAATGTATGTTCCGGAAAGCCGGTATCACTTGGAGATCGGGTTGAACAGTTCATAAAGGAAAAAGGGTTAGATATATCCCTGCAGTACGGAGTCTTTCCTGAACGTCCATATGATTCAAAGATTGAATATGGAGATAATACTATTATAAGCAAAATAATGGAGAATGTTGGAGCATAATATGTTTAAAGAGATATATGATTATCGGACCATGATCGTAAGTTTGACAAAGCGGGATCTGATCGGAAGATATAAAAGGTCGGTTCTTGGTTTTTTATGGTCGTTTATCGATCCGCTGATTCAGCTGGCGGTATATACATTTTTATTTAAAATAATCTTACCGACAAATATTCCATTTTTCCATATTTGTTTATTTGTTGCATTGGTACCTTGGCTGATGATCTCATCCTGTTTAACAGGGGGATGTATGTGTGTTGCCGGTCAGCAGGATATGATAAAGAAAATATATTTTCCAAGAGAAGTGTTGCCGATAGCATTTGTTTCGGCACAGTTTATTAATATGCTGCTATCATTCATTATTGTATTTGTTGTTCTTGGAGCGTCAGGATATGGTTTTTGTGGAAAAGCGTTATTGTTATTCCCTGTAGTTGTGATCATAGAATATATACTTGCATTGGGAATGACCTTGTTTTTTAGTGCCGTCACCGTATATTTTCGAGATATGCAGCAGATACTGGGAGCATTATCGCTGATTTTAATGTATGCATCTCCAATTATATATACGCTTGAACTGGTTCCTGAAAAATACAGACCATTTTATATGATAAATCCGATTACAAGAGTGATCGTTGCATACAGAGATATTTTTTATTATAAACAGGTTCCGGAATTTTCAAATATTATATTGGGATTGCTGGAAAGTATAATTGTTTTGATAATTGGACTCGTTGTGTTTAGAAAATTAAATAAGCACTTTGCGGAGGAACTGTAGTATGAACCAGGATGTTGCAATTGAAGTACAGCATATATCTAAATCTTTTAAGATTAGTTATGATAAAAGTAAAACATTAAAGGATAAAATCATATTTGCAAAGAAAGATAAATATGAAATTCATCAGGTATTGGATGATGTGAGTTTTACAATAGAAAAGGGTGAAGCAGTAGGTCTTATAGGTCATAATGGATGTGGAAAGAGCACGACTTTGAAATTATTGACCCGTATTATTTATCCTGATTCAGGAGAAATTAGTATTGATGGAAGAGTATCCAGTTTATTAGAGCTGGGAGCAGGATTTCATCCGGATATGACCGGAAGAGAAAATATATATACAAATGCTTCTATTTTTGGATTAACAAAAAAAGAGATTGATGAACGATTAGATGAGATCATAGAGTTTTCAGAATTGGAAGAATTTATTGATAATCCTGTCCGGACATATTCTTCCGGAATGTATATGCGGCTTGCATTTTCGGTTGCAATTAATGTAAATGCAGATATTTTGTTAATAGATGAAATACTTGCGGTTGGAGATTCTAATTTTCAGTTGAAATGTGCGAATAAAATGCAGGAACTGAAAAAAGAAGGGATTACGATAGTAATTGTTTCGCATTCCATGGGACAGATTGAGGAATTATGTGACAGATGTATATGGCTGGATAAAGGAAAGATTGTTTCAGATGGAACCCCACAGTATGTTCATAAATTATATATGGAATTTATGGGGCAGGCCAGAGCAGAACGATCTGAAAAAGAACGCCAGTTGATGGAAGAAGCTAAAAATCTGGATTTATCGATAACAAAGGTGGAATGTAAGAATAATGCCGGGGAGTCGAGAGTTGCATTTAGTATTGATGATGATATAAATATAACATTATATTATAAAATAAAATCCCCACGGAAGGTGGCTATTCAATTTACTGTTTTCAGATCAGATTATATGATGTGTTATGAGAGAAGAACAGATGCTGAAAAGGGAACAGTACTTCTTGAAGGAGAAGGGAAAATACAGTTAAAGTTAAGAAAAGTACAGCTTTTATTAGGACATTATATGATTGATTTTTCATTCTATACGGAAGAGGGACATCTTATTAATTCATTTGAACGTATTTGTCAGTTTGACGTATATGCTGATGTAGAAGAACGGGGAATGTTCCGGATGGAACACCAGTGGAAGTTTTAGCCGGATGATCATTACAGATCAGACAATAAAAATAAGGGACAGATAGGATTATTTATATGAAGAGACAGGGTATTTTTTTATTATATGATGAACAGGGATGTGTAGATGAATATATAGTTTATATGCTGCAGAGTATGAACCAGTATTTTGATAAGATTACAGTGGTCTGCAATGGGATACTTTCATCAGAAGGACGGAAAAAATTAGAATCCATTGACAGGATCCGGGTGTTTGTCCGCGAAAATAAAGGATTTGATGTTTGGGCATATAAGGAAGCCATGGAACACATCGGATGGGAAGAGATAAAAGATATTGATGAATTGATCATGTTTAATTATACATTGATGGGGCCGGTGTATGAACAGGATCTGGACAGAATGTTTAAAACTATGGATGCGAAGAATGTAGATTTTTGGGGCCTTACTTTATATCATGGTGTTCCATTTGATCCATGGGGGATACTTCCTGATCATAAGCTCCCTGATCATTTACAGTCGCATTTTATTGCGGTTCGTAAACATATGCTTGCAAGTGTAGAATTTGAAACATATTGGAAGACCAGACCTATGATAACCTGTTATGAAGAGGCAGTAGCTTTTCATGAGGCAATATTTACACAACATTTTTCAAATTGCGGATTTAAGTGGAAAGCATATTGTAACCCTGAGGAAAATGTGATAGCTAATCCGTATCCTCTTTTTATGGCACCGATTCAGATGGTGATGGATTATCATTGCCCATTTTTCAAAAGAAAATTATTCTTTTATCCAATGAAAGAAAAAATAGTAGATTCCAGTAGTTATATTTCCCGAGTATTTTATCAATTTATTAAGCAGGAAACACCATATGATGAAACATTGATTTTAAAGAACCTTATCCGTACTGCTCCAATGCAGGATATTGTTGACGGATTAGGATTAAATGTAATTCCTGATTCAGAATGTGAAAGAATCGCAGAAAAGATAGCTGTTGTTATTGATGAAGATTTTTACCTGCAGCATCAACCGGATATAGATGATTTAGAAACACATGCAGATCTATATTATTGGGGAAGTGAGGAAAGCTTTCATCAGAAAAAAAATTGGGAGGAAATGCATCTTCTTGAATGTACGACAGGTAATTTTGCAGAAGTATATTATGCTGTTGGAGCATTTGCTAAGGAGTATGAATATATCTGTTTTCTGGTAAATGAAGATCGAAGTTATATTGCTGAAAATCTGGACAATGGACATACAGGCTGGATCATTGAAAACAGTATTTTAGGCAAAGGCGTATCGTTAGGGAATATAGTGTCTTGTTTAAATGATAATTCAGGAATTGGTTTGGTTTATCCTCCGAATTCAAGTCAAAGTTTATATTATTCAAGACAGTATAAAGAACGTGAATTAATTTCCTGCGAGATCCAACAGATATTAGAGGACAGTGATATACATTTGAATATAGCAAAAGTCAGGGGAAGTATAGGACAATATACAGGATGTTTCTGGTGTAGAAGTCAGGTTCTGCAAAATCTGACAGAGAATGTCGATGTCAGAAAGTGGTTATTGGCACAGACAGATCCATGTTTTGTTTTTACTTCTGTTCTGAGCCTGTGTGCACAGTCAATGGGATACTATACAGCAAGATCGTATAATAAACAGTTGGCGGGTATACAGATTGATAGTAATGATGTGATGAATGATGAAATTAATGCGGCTGTACAGAATACTTCTATGAGTTTCCCTCAGATGTGTAAGAAACTGGAGTGCTTACAGAACGAACTTACTTGTATTGCAGCATATGATTATGGTCAGGGATTTGCTTCAGTTTATCAGAAGAAAGTAGCAGTAGAGTATTTGGATAATGGAAAAGGGCAAATATGCATACCGGTACCTCGAAAAGTAAAGAATATCAAGCTTATTTTTAATGAAGATATGTATGTAATATTCGATGGATTAAGATGTGAAATTGATGGTATAAGTATTATAGATAATTTTATGTATAAGGATGATAAATATTCAATATTACATGGTTCGGATTCAGCAATATACTTGAACGGAACATTGAATGAGGTAGCTTCAATAAAAATATGTTTTGATGAAATATCCTATGGTTATTTGGGACATGGTATGGATTCTATTATTGGTAATATTCAGTATAAAGAGAGACAGCTTGCAGATATGCGATTATCGTTGCAGGATTACCAGAATGATCTTATAAATAAAAAAGCTGTTATTGCACTTCAGGAGCAGCGTCTTAAAGAGGTCAGAGAAGAAAATAAAAAGCTAAAGGAAGAACAGAAACAATTATATGAAATAAATGGCTATTTAACAAATGAAAGAAATGCATTAGTAGAATATCGTAATGATATCGAGAACTCTAAAACAAGAAGAATGCTTCAGAAAATTGATAAAGTGAGAGGAAAATAATGAAGATAAACAATGAGCAGGTAAAAAGATTAGGAATATATTTTTTCTATGAAAAAGAAGGAATAGTAGATTCTTATGTAAAATATTTTTTTAAGGACTATGTGAAACAGGTCACAGATATGGTCGTTGTCTGTAATGGACAGCTCAATGAAGAAGGGCATAAGTTTTTTGAACAGTATACGAAATCTGTTATTGTCCGTGAGAATAAGGGCCTGGATGTTTGGGCATATAAGACAGCGATGGAATCGTTAGGATGGGAAAAATTAGTTCAGTATGATGAGATCTGTTTTGTCAATTGTACGATCATGGGTCCGGTTTATACATTGAAAGAGACTTTTGAAGCTATGTCAAAAGAGAATTTGGATTTCTGGGGAATGACCAAACATTATAAGAATGAATATGATCCATTTCATAATAATCGATATGGATATTTACCGGAGCATATCCAGTCTCATTTTATGGTATTCAGACAGTCTCTTGTAAAATCTGAAGATTTTCAGAGCTTCTGGGATGAAATGCCAATGATTAAAGGATACGAGGATTCAATTGGTAATTTCGAATCCATTTTCACAAAGCATTTTGCAGATCTTGGTTATAAATGGGATGTTTATGTTAAAACAGATGACATTTCAAATAAAACAGATTATCCATTAATGAATTATGCGAAGGAATTAATTCGTGATAAAAGATGTCCTATTTTTAAACGGAGAATGTTTTTTCAGCCATATGAGTACGAAATTTTCAACACTCTGGGACAACCCGGAAAAGAATTATATGATTATTTGAAATCAACAGGTTTATATGATGTAAATCTGATATGGGATAATATTTTAAGAACCTGTCATCAGGCAGATTTTGTAAAAAATCTTCATTTAAACTATATTCTTTCTTCATCTTCTTATGATCAGAATAAAATGGATGAGATTTTAAAGAAGAGAAAGCTTGCATTAGTCATGCACTTATATTTCCCGGACCTTGTGGAAGACTCTTTCCAGTGGGCGTCCAATGTTCCAAAGGAAACAGATGTATATATTACAACGGACACGGTGGAAAAGAAAGAAGCAATACTGAAAGTATTTAAAAATCTTCCATGTAATCATTTGGAGGTCCGTGTAATTGTAAACAGAGGAAGAGATGTCAGTAGTATATTGGTCGGCGTGAAAGACGTTATTCAGAATTATGATTATGCGTGTTTTGTACATGATAAGAAGACTGCTCAGGCGAAACCAGGCTCTGTAGGTGATTCTTTTGGCTACAAATGTTGGAATAATACATTATATAATAAAGAGTTTGTATGCAATGTATTGCAGACTTTTGAGGATAATGAGCGTTTGGGAATTTTATCTCCACCAGAACCAAATCATGGTCCGTTTTATCAGACATTAGGAAATGAATGGGGATGCAATTTTGAAAAGTCAAGAGAAGTAGCTGATAAGCTTGGCATTACAATCCCAATGTCAGAGGATAAGGAAGCACTTGCACCTTATGGTACTTTTTTCTGGTTCAGACCAACGGCATTAAAGGTTTTATTTGATCATGACTGGCAGTATGAAGAGTTTCCGGAGGAACCTAATAATTTTGATGGAACCATATTACATGCGATTGAACGGCTATATCCAATCTGTGTTCAACAGGCAGGATATTATCCTGGATTGTTAATGTCTGATCAGTATGCAGCCATAGAGGTAACAAACCTGAGATATTATGTCCGGGAATTAAATCGTGTTATGATTGACAAGGGATATATGGAATACGGATTGTTTAACATGGTTCTTCAGCGTTTGAAGCAGGGAGCAAAACAGGTTATTGCATTGGATGGACCAAGTTGCATGAAATTTGATTCGAAAATGCGAAAGATATTACCAAAATGGTTATATAAATTTTTAATTAAGATAAAACGAGCAATTTTTGGACCTCACGGATTAAAGGATCCGGATTAAGGGAGTAATACGGAAATGGGAAAAGAGAGATTATTTTATTTGGATTTTGTGAGGGCTCTGGCAGCTATCTCAATTGTAATTACACATTATAATGCTATATTTTTATATGCCAATCCGCAGATAAATAATTGTTATGTGATACATGCGTTTATTTTTAATATATATATTGGTGGATTTGGAGTATCGTTGTTTTTAATTATTTCAGGTGCAGCATTAATGTATGTTTATGGTCAGGCATGTAATCTGAAAAAATTTTATTTGAAACGATTTAAAACATTGTACCCAATGTTTTGGATTGCATATATTATTGCATTCCTTGTTATATATGTATGGAAAGGGGCATGGAAATATACAACTATTCCAAAGGGAAAATTACTTCTTTCTGTAATCGGAATGGATGGTTATCTTGCAGATGTTATGCCAACATTTTATCTGGTTGGAGAATGGTTTTTGGGATTTATAGTCATATTTTATTTTGTTTTCCCATTACTCAGGTGGATGATCAATAAATGTCCGGTGGTTTTGGCCGTAATTTCGTTAGCAGTATATGTTATATTACTAAAATGGTATCCGATTCAATTTGCATCTTCTAAAAACCTGCTTGTGCGATTACCGGAGTTATTATTTGGGATGTATTTTATAAAATATATAAAGAAAGTAAAATTGCCTGTGGCAATTGTCGGCTTAGGAGTATTATTATTTAATCAGTTTTTTAAACCGGATCTGCCAACTGATTTGCAGACTACATATGTAGGAATCGCTGCATTTCTTGTATTAGTGTATATTTCACAATGGGTAAGAAGCCAGAGAATACAGGAGATATGTCAGTGGGTTAGCAAATATTCATATGCGATTTTCTTAGTACATCATATTGTAATTTATTATGTTATGATGACATTTAATTTATATGCAATTACACATGTTGAAAGTTATTTGATTTTCCTTGGATTCTGTGTCGTAATTGCAATTTTATCCAAGATACTGTTTGATGTAGATCATTACATCAATAAAGGCGTTGGTAAGTTAATTAGCAGAAAACAAAAACAATAGTAGAAGGAAAATAAAAATGAAAAAGATATTGATAACAGGTGGTGCGGGATTTATTGGCTCACACCTTGCAAATGAGTTGATAAAGAGAGGATATACAGTCAGAGTTCTTGATAACTTATCAGAACAGGTACATGGAAAAAATGCGAAGATACCAGCTGAATTAGATGAAAGAGTTGAATTCATCCTTGGGGATGTAAGAAATACAGAGGATTGGAGAAAAGCATTATCAGGAATGGATGTTGTTGTTCATCTGGCAGCTGAAACGGGTACTGGGCAGTCTATGTATGAAGTATATCATTATACTGATACGAATATAGGTGGAACTGCCAAGTTAATTGATATATTAACAAATGAAAAGCATTCAATTAAAAAAGTGTTGGTTGCATCTTCCAGAGCCATTTATGGAGAGGGAGCTTATAATTGCCTAAAACATGGAATTGTATATCCGGAATTTAGAACAGAGGAAGATCTGGAAGCAAAAGATTTTGGAATGAAGTGTCCGATATGTGGAGAAAGCGTTTCTGTTGTGGCCACAAAAGAAGATGCTCTTTTACATCCTGTAAGTGTATATGGTATTACAAAGCAGGTTCAGGAAGAATTGGTTCTTACATTGTGTAAAAATCTGGGTATACCGGCATTGGCATATCGTTTTCAGAATGTATATGGTCCGGGACAATCTTTATCAAATCCATATACGGGTATTTTATCTATCTTTTCAACAAGAATTCGACAGGGAAAGGATATCAATATTTTTGAAGATGGTCAGGAATCACGGGATTTTGTCTATATTGATGATATAGTTGCAGCCCTTATCGCGGGAATTGAATCGGATCGCTATATGCACGAAAGTTTCAATGTAGGAACAGGCAAGATGGTAACAGTTGAAACGGTTGTAAATGAATTAATGCGGTGTTATAAAAAGACCGTTCCGGTACATATATCAGGCATGTTTCGTGTTGGCGATATCCGTAATAATTATGCAGATATGACAAAAACAGAAAAACTTTTAGGGTTTAGAACTAAAGTTGATTTTTCTGAAGGAATTGAGAAATTTGCTGATTGGGTATGCGGACAGGATATGAATCTGGATGGATATGAGCGGTCTCTTAATGAATTAAAGGAAAGAGGATTACTAAAATAGTTTTCAAATTTATAAGTTTTTAAACTTCTTAAACCTTATTAATTGGGAACTGAAGAGTGTAACAATACATAAGCGGATTCATCATAAGATGGATCCGTTTATTGTATAATAAAGATATGTAAATATTTATATTACCGGGCATCAAAACCACATGGGTTTGGGTAAAAGTTTGGTTTTTGTGTCTGAAAGGTTTGCTATACAAAAACAGGAATAAATAATATAATCTATAAGCGTCAGGGTTATGGGGGTATGTATGAAACAAATGAATAACGAGATAATTTATCCACGATCGGAAGAAGAAGTGTTGCTGATTTTAGCGACAGCAAAAAAAGAAGGCCATCTGCTAGAGATTATTTTTGATGAGTTTGTGAAGAAACCATTTTCCATGCCGGTACTTTGGGGGTGCCGGGCATATTTCTACGGGCTGAAAAAAGAAGAGCTGTCAGCACATCCGGTTCTGTTTACTCATCTTGCATTGCTATCTGCTATGGATGGGGACTTGAGTCAGGCAAAAGCATATGTACAGTTTATGGGGAAGACACCGCGGCTGGTGAAAATGGATACATATGATATGATGGACATTTGTCGTATCAAAACAGAACTTGTCATGCCATATATAAGTGATGCAATGTTTTTTCGGATCGTAAGTTTTCTAATTGAAGAAGAACTGGTGCCCGTGATGGGTCTTACACTTTCAGCATGCAGACCAAGTATACTGAATGGTTTTCGCGACTTTACAAGATATGGCAAATATCTGAAAAAAAGTAAGGACGGGATAACAGAAGCCGCATGCCGATTATATGGTGGAAGTGTTGGACAGAAAGTGTATGAGATCATGCTGGCAGAGTGGTATTATCAGAACAATAATTGTTTTGAGGCACTGATTCTTGTGACCGGAACGATTCCGTTGATCGAGCAGGAGAAGGATATGCGTTGTCTGTTTGTGGCACTTGCACTTCAGATGAAGATCCTTTTGGTAAATGGACAGACAAAAGCTGCACGTCCTTTGGTGGAAAAGATTCGGAAACGGATACAGATTACGGGATGGGATGAATTAACTTCAAGTCTGAATGCGATCGAATGTCTTGGTGCCTGTTATGATGGGCGACTACAGGATGTAGAGCGTTGGTTAGATGATATAGCACCGGATGAGAATAAGGGCATCTTCATGATGGATATGTATGCATGGATGGTTAAGGTGCGATGTTATATACAGACAGGCAAATATATGGCTGCCTATGTATTGACACACCAGCTTATTGCATTGTTGATTCCGGGCAGACGTTATATGGATTTGTGTGAATGCTATATGTTGTCAGCTATCATATATTATAAGATGAAGAATATGGAAGGCATGTGTGAGGAGCTTTCCAAGGCCATTGCGCTTGCAAAAAGGTGTGGTTATATCAGACTGCTTGCGGACACAGGCAATTGTATGGTACAAATGCTGGCAATTTATCAGAAAGAATATGAAGAAGATTCCTTCATAAGTGAGATTAAGGAATTTGCATATTCGGTCGGTACTTATTTCCCTGATTATTTAAAATCTCCATATGAATATTATGAACCTCTGACTCAGATGGAAGAAAAAGTCTTTCGTTTGATGGCACAGGGCTTAAGTAATGATGATATTGCACGACAACTGGGCAAAAAGACGGGAACTGTGAAGTTCCATAGCTGTAATATCTTTCGTAAGCTGCAGGTTCCGACGCGTCAGGAGGCAGTCGAACGCGGTCGGGAGATTGGTCTGTTATAAAACAGACGCTTTAATATATAAGAGCATTTGGCTCTTTTATATAGAAAAATAAAAAGGAGGAAATAAGATTGAAACAGAAAATTAAATTTGTGAAGCGTTTCATGTCAGTGGTAGTGGCTGCAACTATGGTGTTTGCAATGGTTACAGGCATTGGTGACTTTTTTCCGAATATAAAATCGGAAGCGGCAGCACGCCAGACGCTGTATATCTGTGATATTAAATCTGGGGGATTTAGTGCCAATTATGCAGGATATACAAGACTGTCTATTGATAGAAATGCGGGAAATGTAAACAGGGGATGTGGAAAAGGATCCAATGATTATATCTGGGTAAAGACGACCACAGATCCGGCACAGGCATATACAAGAATATGGTCTGTATGGCAGAATAATTCAGGTACATCAAGCAGTCTTGACGGATATAGCGTTGAGAGAAAGACGGGGGACCTGAATGATGGTGTAGGTTCAAAGTCCGGTTATATCTACGTCTATGCAACAAAGGACAGAAATGCAGGAGATCCAATCTCATCACTTGGTATCTGGAATACCGATGATAGAAAACTGCAGTATGCCGGAGGAAACTCAGGAAGCGGTCTTACAAGTGAATATCAGCAGGAGGTTGACAGCAACTGGAACAAGATTGATGGAGATCTCAATAAAAATGCCGGAGGTGCATATATTTATCTTTATTGTAAGAGAGCACCTTATGTGATTCCAAATGATATAAGGCTTAATTTTGATGGTGAATATCATAGAGGATATGTAGAGTCAAAGACATCCGGCGTATCGATCTCATATGATAATACCGGTATGTATCAGGTAGGAAGTAATACTACAAAATATGCGGTGTCAAAATCCGGTATGGAGACAGCATATGGTACATTTACAAATACGATCGCTGATCCATATGGCTATGACAAATACACGAAGCTGGAGGATGGACTCTGGCTTGGAGTAAAGAGCACAGCGGAAACAGCAACAAAAGATGACTATTCTTATTCGGAGACAGATGGACTTACGATCAAATCTGATAAGGAGATGATCCTGTTCGGAACAAAATCCGGTAAGGTTATGAAGGGTCAGATCAAGGCAGCAGGGGATATTGATGTGAATCTTGCGATCCGTAGTCTGACGATCACACGGAATACTCAGGGGGCAGCGATCACAGTAAATCCGGCAGAGGGTAAGACCGTGACGATCACTGCTTACGGAACAAACAATCTGACATCATCGGGAGCTTATGCAGCGATCCAGAAGAATGGAAGCGGTAAGCTGGTACTGACTTCTACGACAAAAGGTACTATAAATGCAACTGCCGGTAACAATGCGACATATGGAGCAGCCGGTATCGGTGGTGGTACAGACAAAACCTTAAAGGTTGTTTCAAATATTGAGATAAATGGAAATGTAATTATAAAAGCAAGGGGATCACAGCCATCAAATGAAAGCTATGCAGCATATGGAGCAGCCGGTATCGGTTCTCAGTACAATATGCCGGTTGATGGCATCCGGATCTCAGAAAATGCAGACGTAACAGCAATTGGTGCAAACGGAGCAGCCGGTATCGGTTCCGGTGCAAATGCTGATGCTGCCAATATCGAGATTGCAGGCGGAATCGTAAATGCAACAGCGGGAAGTGGAACGATCGGTTCTAAAAATATTGGCGGAGCCGGTATTGGTTCCGGTGCTTACATAAATGATGAAGCAAAGCTTGCTTCCGGTATTACCATTTCAGGAGGAACTGTAATAGCGACCGGTGGAGACGGCGGAGCCGGTATCGGTTCCGGATCTGATGTAGAAGCAACAGAGATTAAGGTAACAGGCGGTGTTGTAAAAAAAGCAACAGGCGGCACAGATGCAGCCGGTGTTGGCTCGGGAGCAAATGCAAAGGTATCGTATATTATGATATCAGGTGGAACTGTAACAGCAGTTGGTGGAGCAAATGGAGCAGGTATCGGTTCCGGTCTGGCAGGTGCAGCCTCCGATATTTACATTTCAGGAAATGTAGCTGTAACGGTAACAGCAGGAACAGACGGAGCCGGTATCGGTTCCGGTAAGAATGCATCCGTTGATAATATCAATATTTATTTAGAGTATGCAGGAAATCTGACTGTCGATGGTACAGAAAACGGAGCCGGTATTGGTTCCGGAGCAACAGATACTGTATCAGAGGCAACAAATATTAATATTTCAAATACAGGTTTTATTAGTATCAGAGCAAGAGGAAATGGAGCCGGTATCGGAGCCGGTCTGAATTCAGAGACAAGGGATATTAATATTATCGGCGAGGTCGTTGAGACAAAAGGAAAGCTTATAGTTATTGCTGCAAATGGTCCGGCAATCGGTGCTTATGCAGGAGATGTTAAGAACGTAAATGTCTTAACAGATGCAACAGTCAACCTCAGTGCTGAAAATGGTATTGCAGTAGGAGCACTGAATGGCTCATCTGCTTCTGATATTACAATTATCGGTGATAATATCTGTGGAGCAAAGGCAGAGGATGTTCCTGTTCTGGGAACTGTTTCTAACTCTGTTCTGTTCGTAGGAAAGACATATGAGGTTTATGGAACAGCAACCATTCGCAAGAGTACACATATTAAAGCAGGAACAACATTAGAATTACCGTCATCATCCAAGCTGATCATTCCTAAGGACGTTGAACTTGTAGTTGATCCACAGCATGATGATGTACTTCCGGGTGCGCTTGTCTGGGCAGCTGACAGTGATGCACAGTTGATCATCAATGGTACTTTAACAGTTAAGGGAACAATGGCGATGGATTCCGAATATGGTATCATTGTATTGAACGGTTCTCTTAATCTGGAAGAAAATGCTAATATTTATGGTAAGTTCTTTATGAATGGTAAATATACCGGAAATGGTGTTATCACAAAGGGAAAGAATCAGACTCCGGAGGAAGGGGAGATTGCAGTATACCTTGAACTGGATATTGATGATGGTGTAACCTACAATGCAAAGGGAAATCTTGCAGAGAACCAGTTGATCATCGATGAGTCCAGCCTGGAGGATACTACTACCGGTACATATGCAATTAATAACATTGTTGCGCATGACGGTTTCCAGATCACAGATATCCTGTTGGATGGCAAGTCCATTATAAATGACAGCAGTTATGTTACAAAGAATCAGGAAACAGGAGAGTACAATGTAGTATTATCGGTATCTGAATATCGTGGTGAGACGATAAAATTTGCAGTAAAAGCAAAATCAACCGTAGAATCGATCAGCATCGAACGTTTCCCAAATAAGACAGCATTTGCCAAAGGGGCAGAGTTTGATCTGAATGGTCTGAAGGTAGTAAAGACATATAAGAATAAGAAGACTGCACCGGTTGATATTGATAAAGAGCTGAAGGTTACAGGTTATGATATGAACAGCGTTTCTGCACAGACGGTAACACTTCAGTATATTGCAGATGACAGATACAGTGATGATATTACAGCATCTTATGAAATAACTGTATTTGATTTTGCAGGCTTAAATAAGGGAAAGACCACACTTACTGCGGGCGGCGAATCATTTGTTGCTACAGATGTAGATAATGCGGAGCATGTTGTTAAGTTTGCATTAGATAAGAATGTCGGTGATATCTCAGCACTGAAGGATAAGATCCGTCTTCAGGTACAGGGATTTACCAATTCAGTTGGTCAGATTGATTTTGTATCAAGTGAAGTAGTCGGACAGAATGCGGTTGAGGCAACATATGTAGCAGATATATATGTAGATAAAGCGAAAACAGTAGTGATCCAGTATACAATAGTGATCACACAGCCAACCTTATACTATGATCTTGCAGAGGCAGCAGTAGCAGTAAATGGCGAATATACCTATGATGGAACACAGCAGACACCGGATAAGGAAAATATCGAAGTTACAATCGATGGCGCAGTTGTTCCGGACGATCAGTATACGGTAGAGTATGGTGAGAATGTGAATGCCGGTACCGGTAGACTTATTATCAAGGGTGATGGTATTCATACTACAAACAGTAAGGAAGAAACATTTACAATTGCAAAAGCGAAGCTTAAGAATATAGATGCACTTGTAAGATCAAATGAATTTACAGTTCAGAATGATGTGAAGCATGAGCTTCAGATAGAATTTGGCGAGATCGAAGGCCTTGCAGCAGATGAATATACTGTATCTTATAAGAAGATATCCGATCAGTCAAATATCGTGGCAAATGTATCAAACGGAGTTATCACGACTGCTTATGATACATCCTATTCAAAGGCAGGAACAGCAGAAATCGCTGTTAATGTAACAATTAAGGATAGTGCAGTAAACTACTATGCAGATTCTGAATTATCACATTCCATAAATGTTACATTAACAAAGTATGTAAAGGGAACCAATATTACGATCACTTCCGATTCTGATGATTTTGCGTGGGATGCATCAGCCGGTGAATATAAGGTGACGCTTTATAAGGGCGAAAAGATCTGGATCGATGCCAAACTTAACGATGGATCAACAGATGTTATTGACTATAAGGTCGCAGAAGGCGGCGAAGAGATAGCTGCTTGTGATGGAATTACCATTTCTGCGTTAGGCAAGGGATCGACCATTATCACTGCAAGTACAGGTAAGGGTGCTACAACAAAGAGGATTGCGGTAACGGTTCTTCCAACTACCAGACTTGAATTAACCGGTACGGAGACTTATGAGAAGGTATTTGGCGATAGCGCATTTACACTGGATGTGGATTTAAAGGATACAGCGCTTGAATCCAAGCTCTCTGCATTACGGTATGTTTCGGCTGATCCGGAGGTTGCTGCTGTAGATGAGACCGGTAAAGTTACTATAACGGGATGCGGTGAGACTACAATTACAGTAACATCCTATACAGAAGAAAGAGCATATACATCTGACGAATATGTAGTAATAATCAAGGTTAAGGCACCACATACGCAACATATCAAAGATAATGGAACACGAGTTGAGCCAACCTGTGAGAAAAATGGTTCTATCACATATAGATGTACCGAGTGTAATGAGATTGTGGATACAGAAGAACTGAAAGCAACTGGACATAGATGGGATGAAGGACAGGTTACAACACAGCCGACTACAAAGACAGAGGGTGTAAAGACATATACCTGCAGCGTCTGTAAAAAGACAAAGACAGAGTCAATTGCAAAACTTGAGGAGCCGGCACCGGCGAATCCAACACCGGTGACCCCAACGGCACCGGAAAAACCGACAGTAAAACCGATCAAGAAGGGGGATGTGGTTTCTGATGACAGTAAAGCTGCAAAGGTTCAGGTTATAAGCACATCCAAGAAAACAGTTGCATATAAAGCACCTGTAAATAAAAAGGCTAAGACTGTCAGCATTCCGGCAACCGTGAAGATCAGAGGTAAGAAATACAAAGTAACACAGATTGCAGAGGGTGCTTTCAAGAATAATAAGAAGGTAACAAAGGTTACAATCGGAAGCAATGTTAGTAAGATTTCCAAGAATGCTTTCAGCGGAGCGGTAAAACTTAAAACCGTTACTATGGGACAGAACGTAACGGAGGTCGGAGCATATGCATTTAAGGGCTGTAAAGTTCTTACCGGTATTACGCTTCCGGCGAAGACAACGAAGATTGGTGATCAGGCATTTAGCGGATGCAAGAAGCTGAAGACAATTACGATCAAATCTTCAAAGATCACATCCAAGAAGCTTTCCAAGAATGCATTTAAGGGCATCACGAAGGTTACTACAATTAAAGTACCGAAGAAGAAGGTTTCTTCTTATCAGAAGTTGTTTAAGAGTAAAGGCTTATCTTCCAAGGTTAAGGTAACAAAATAACAAAATAACAGTAAAAGCAATGGACGCCGTTTGTGGTAAAAATATCACAGACGGCGTTCTTTGAAAAAATTTAAAAAAATATAAAACCTTTTTCAACTTCGCCCTGTCTTACTTATTAGAAGGCAGGAAAATAGAATGTTTCTCTTGCAGCTGTAAATATTTGTTGTAATATAAAAATATCAAAAAATGAAAAGGAGAAGAAAAATGATGAAAAACAAGAGCTTATGGAAAGGGTTAATTGTAATGCTGGCAGCAGCATTCGTAATGTTAGTGATGCCAGTGCAGAAGGCATCTGCAGCAGGAACAACAGAGGGAACAAAACTGAAATGGGGCAGTTCGTATAGTGGAGTAATCACATACAGAGGGGAATATTACAGTTATAATTTTTCATTGAAACAGTCTGGTCGGGTAACGCTTGCATTTAATGTGGATTCTGTAAGTGAATGTGCATGGACACAGATTGAGGAGATGAATTTCCTGGATGAGAGTGGATCGGTAGTAGGTTCTACCAGAGTTTCAGAAGGCAAGACGAACGTATGGATCGATTTGTTAGCTGGAAATTATACTTTGGAGATAGTAGGACATTGGGGAACAGGAACAGGAGCATCGTTCTCATTTGTGCCATCATTCAAGTCAGCAGGAGAAACAAAGTCAGAACATTCTATGGCAAAGAACAATGAGATTGGAATGGCAACTCCTTATAAGATTGGAAGCCGAATCAAAGCTCAGTTAGCTTGTGGCGATAAAGTTGATATTTACAAAGTAAAGGTACCAAAGAATCTGTATTTGAATCTGACATTATCCAGCAAGATAAAGCAGATGAAGATTACTATAGAAAACACTGCCGGAGATGTAACTATTGGAGAGTATAATATTACAGCCGGTGTCCATAAATATAAATATTTTCTGCCGAAGGGAACATACTATATTACCTTTGAGAGAGTGGGTGGTACAGGTACTTATTCCTTTAAGACTTCTTCAAAAGTAATGCCAACTGTTAAGATTAAAAAAGTAAAGGATACTGGAAAAGGAATTACAGCTACATTTAAAAGAAATTCAGATATGCAGGGTTACCAGATCCAGGTTGCAAGAGATAAGAAGTTTAAAAAAGGAAAGAAATCATTTTCTCATGGTAAGAGTGAGAATGTAAGTGCATATGGATTAAAAAAAGGAACATATTATGTTCGTGTACGTGCTTATAAAACACAGGATGTAAGAATAAATGGTTATTATAAAACACGTTATTATTACTCTGGCTGGAGTACAGTTAAGAAGGTTTATGTGAAATAATACAACCCTACATAAATAAGTACAAAAAACTGACATACGGATCATCATATTTTCGGAAGAAAAGATACCTGATCTGTATGCCAGTTTTTTTGTTGCCTTTATTTTCTTAATCTTGCTATCCCTTGTGAACTACGTTACAATAAAAGCTGGAGAGACGGTGAGACGTGGTAGAAATATGTAGATCCGTTTAATCATGAAAGGAGATGATTAGACGTGATTACAGAATTGAGACAAACGCTCACCAAAACAGAAAAAGAGGCACAGTATGATGCAGCGGCAAAATGCCTGTTGGGAGAGAAAGTCATACTGGCACATATTCTTATCCGTACAATCGATGAGTTTAAAGGAATGACAGCAGATGAAGTTGTTCTTTTGATCGAAGGAGAACCGTACATTGGGCAGGTACCTGTAGAACCAGGCGCAACAAACCGGAAAATAGAGTATGGCAGTACACGTATTACAGGAATGAATACAGAAAATGCAGAGATGAATGAAGGCACTACATTTTTTGATATAATTTTCTATGTACGGATGAGGAATGGAAGATCAAAGATCATTATTAATGTAGAAGCTCAGAGGAAAGAACCAGATAAATATCGGATTATTAATCGTGCTATTTTTTATGTGGGACGAATGATTTCTTCACAGAAGGAACGGGAGTTTACCGGCATGAATTATGATGATATAGAACCGGTATATTCTATCTGGATATGTATGAATATGCAGGAAAACAGTATGTGTCATATTCATTTGGTTCAGGACGATCTTATTGATGCAAAACAATGGAAAGGTGATCTTGATATTCCTAATATTATTATGATTGGACTGGGCAAGGAGATTCCAGAGCAGGATGAAAAATACGAACTGCATCGTTTGCTTGGCACATTGTTGTCGGAAAAATTATCTGCAGAAGAAAAACTGCAACGGGTCAGTACGGAGTATGATATTCCTGTTAAGGGAAATAATGTAGAAAAGGAAGTGAGTATTATGTGTAATTTAAGTCAGGGTATCAAGGAAGAAAGCGAAGCCAAAGGTGAAGAGAAGGCAAGAACAGAGATTGTACTGAATATGCATAAGAAAGGCTATTCTTTGGATCAGATTGTCGAGATAACAAATCTGAACGTTAGTACAGTAAAAGCTATAATAGGCTAAACAGAAAAAACGGATCTGACATATTTCTATTAAAAGTATACAAAAAATGAGAAACAACAGGCGTGTGGGAGGCTACAAATGATTTGCAAAACATGTGGGAATGATCTGCAGGGAAATGAATATAACTGTCCGTTTTGTGGGGCGGCAGTCGATTATACAGAGGCGGTGGAGCAGGCAAAAGCCGGAAAAGAAGAAGGCTTTTCCTATCTGTATGAGATGACATATCGAAATAAACTGTATATTGCGATGAAATACATGAAGAATGAAGATGAAGCAATGGATGTTCTCCATGATTCTTATGTGAAAGCATTTGAACGGCTTTCCAGTCTTCAGGATGCAAATTCATTTCCGGGATGGCTCAGTACCATCGTTGCAAATACCGCAAGGAATACATTGAGAGATCGCCATACAGTGAATTTTTCGGATATGCAGAGAGAAGATCAGGATGGGGAGGCATTTGAATATTCGATCGCAGATGAGAATATGACAGCCCAGCCGGAGATGGCATGTACAACAAAAGAAACACAGGAAATGGTACAGGAGCTGATCGGATCATTGTCTGATGAACAGAGAATGTGTGTGCTGATGTTCCACATTGAAGGATACAGCATAAAAGATATTGCGACCGTTCTTGGATGTTCAGAGAATACAGTAAAGTCCAGATTGAATTATGGACGTAAGAATATCAAGGCAAAGGCAGAGGAACTTCAGAAGAAGGGATACAAGCTGTACAGCTACACACCTATGGCACTTCTTACTTACCTGCTCATGGCAGAACGAGGAACTATGCTGGTAGCAGGAACCTTCGACAAGCTGGCAGGTGTTGGAAGTGTAGTTGGTGCCGGACTGATCCATGGTGGAGCAGTAGGTGCGTTATCTGCCGCTGGAAGTGCAGCCACAGCCGGTGGTACAGTCACAGCCGGAAGTGCCGGAGCGACCGGGGCTGCAGGATCGGCAGTCGGAACAGGTGCAGCGGCAGGAGGAAAGACTGCGGCAGCTACAGCGGCAAAACAGACCTTTTTAAAGACAGTAGCCGGTAAGATCACGATGGCGGCAGCCGGAGTGGCAGTAGCAGGTGGAGCAGCCGGAGTAGCAATCTATAATCACAATAAGAATACCTGGCAGGATGCATATACCGAAATAATAAAAGAATACAGGCAGGAAATTGAGAATTATAGCTGGAAGAATTCACAATTTAGGGAGAATGAACCGACAATGACAGAAGAACCCAGAGCAATCTCTGTTATTAACATCATGGGGGACGATACTCCGGAACTGATCTTTGCTGCACAGGATGAATCAGATCCGAATAAAGCTGATCTTCATATATATACATATATAGATAATGAAGCAATACAGGTCTATAGTGGAGAACTTGATACAAGGTCAGATGAGAACCGGGACAAATGGGGAGCAGAAGGAACGCCATATGTATTAGTTTGCACTAGAGAAGTTTCAGAAAATGGATGCCGGATGTATATACTTTGCAGCGATGGACAGAGTGATAATACGGAGATTGGGGTCATAGATAAGATGATAGAATTCGATGTGGCTTCATCTAGTGGAGATTATCTGCAGCCGATTGTCTGGACCTGTCATGCAGAACAAGTGGGGGATGAAGAATCAGCACTGCTTGCAGAACGGGACGGTATATCTGTGAGCTGGGAAGAATATCAAGAAAAACGAGAGGAAATACACCATGGAAAGAATGGCGTGATTTTACAGAATATGGCATCAAGGGTTCCAAATGGTTTATATGATCAGGTGGCAGATATTCAGCGTGATTCATCAGGAAATGTGATTGCAGGCTGGAATGCTGGATCAAACTATTGGGAAATGTCTTATGCAGATGCATTGAAATGTTTTAAAGAGAGCAAATAATAAAAAATTATTAGAGTGCCTTTGGCTGTTTATGAGGATCAGTCAAAGGCATTTTTACTTTATAAGAAAAAGTTCATTCTACAAAAAATTTCTCCGGTTGAAAATGTCAAATCTCTCCGATTGAAAGTCCCGAAACTCTCCGATTGAATTTTCAAAATTTCTCCGGTTGCATTTTCCAAAACTCTCCGATTGAAAACTACGAATCTCTCCGATTATACTTTCCAAAACTCTCCGATTGGTATATAATCCGTATTAGAGGTGATAATAAAAATATGATAAAAGATGCTTATAAACCAAGAATAATTGATAATAGAATTGAACAGTTTTTGGAGAGCTTTGGTGCTGTATGTATAGAAGGACCAAAGTGGTGTGGTAAAACATGGACTTCTTCTTACCATAGTAATAGTGAAATTTATATGGGAGATCCTGCAGGTAATTTTCAAAATAGAACGCTGGCACAAATGTCGCCGGATTTGGTATTGAATGGTGACAAGCCAAGATTAATTGATGAATGGCAGGAAGTTCCGCCGTTGTGGGATGCAGTTAGATATAAGGTTGATCAAACAGGAGAAAAGGGACAGTTTATATTAACAGGATCGGCAACTCCTAATCATAAGGGAATCATGCATAGTGGTGCAGGAAGAATTGCAAGAATAAAGATGCATCCAATGTCCCTTTACGAATCTGGTGATTCCTCTGGCGAAATTTCATTAAAAGAGTTATGTAATGATAATATAATTCCGGTTATGACTGGTGAAGTAAATCTGCAAAACTTAATTAAGTATATTATTCGGGGAGGATGGCCTGGTAATATAGACATACCTGTTGAACAGGCAGCACTTTTACCAATTCAATATATTGATGCCATAATTGACGATGATGTATATAGAATGGATGGTGTAAAACGTAATAAGGAGAAAATGAAACTGTTACTTCGATCTTTGGCGAGAAACGAAGCAACTACAGTTACCAATACTTCACTTGCAAGAGATGTGAAAGAAATGGATGATACTGATCTTGATAAGGATACTATTGCTGATTATCTGGATATATTCAAACGACTTTTTATTATAGATAATCAAATGCCATTTTCAACAAATATCCGATCATCTGTTAGAATAAAGCAAGCGGAGAAACGGCATTTTTGTGATCCTTCTCTTGCCTGCGCTTTGTTGAATGCGACACCGGAGATGTTGGTCAATGACCTGCAAACACTTGGATTTTTATTCGAGTCTCTTTGTGAACGGGATTTGAAAATATATGCAGAATCGTTTGGTGCCTCATTATATCATTATCAGGATTATGATAATAAAGAAATAGATGCAGTTGTTGAACTTAGTAATGGTGAATGGTGCGCATTTGAAATTAAATTAGGTGCAAATCAGATTGATGACGCTGCGAAGAGTTTATTAGATATAAACAAAAAGATTGAAAAAGATCCCAAAGGAAAGCCTGCAAAAATATTGTGTGTTATTTGTGGTTTGTCTAATGCAGCATATAAACGACCGGATGGCGTATATGTTGTGCCGATTACAGCATTAAAAAATTAATTTAAAAAAATTTCAAAAAATATAAAACTTTTTTGCAACCTCTGTGTCATATAGGTGAAACGATACAGAGGTTGCATTTTTTATGGATGAATTTCCGGATGAAATGCTCCTCAGATAAAGAAAAGGAGAATAAAAAAATGAAGAAAATGAGAAGAATCGAAATCGCACAGTACATCGCATTGGGAGCAACCTGTTTAACCGTTTTAGGATTTGTCCTTTCCGGTATTTTTGGTGGAAGGATCCCGATGTCCATGATGGGGTATGGAGTTATGGCAGGTATTGTTTCCTACTTCTTCGGAGGGTTTGGAACTGCGGTGAGAATGGCAGGCAAGATAGCAAAATGGGGCTGGCTCATCGTACCATTTCCATATGACATCGTTACAGGTATGGTATCCTTCTTCATCTCGATCATGGTCTTTATCGGACTGCCGATCATTCCGATCCGTAAGGCATATAAAGAGCAGATGATGGATGCTGAAACAGTTGAATAAAAAGAAGGTAGAAAGAGAGGATAGATTATTATGAGTAGAAAAATGAAACAGATCATGTTAGCAGTAATTTTAATGGTGATGATGTGTGCAGTAAGTCCTGCACGAAAGGTATCCGCAGAGGTGTTAAACAGTCCACAGCAGATCGTATGGGGTCAGAGTTACAGTGGTGAGCTGGAGGATGCACAGAATACATATGAGTATACATTTACGATGAAGAAATCCGGTACATTTTCTCTTGCGATTGTGACGGAGGGAATTGGAAAGACACATACCGGGCTTAATTATATAAAAGTCAGTGATATGTATGATAATGAGATCTATACAGCATCAGTCAAAGAAGGAAAAGGCAGCTATAAGGCAGAATTATTAGCAGGTGATTATAAATTATCACTGTGTGCAGGTTTTTATACCGGCTGTAAATTCACATTTACGGCATCTTATAAGGCATCCGGCGAAACACGTTTCGAGGCATGGCTGTCACAGAACGATGAGAAAACGATGGCATTTACCTATAAGGCAGGTACGACCTATAAAGGACAGTTTGCATTTAACGAGACAACAGATATCTATAAGATGAAGATGACAAAGAACCGGTACATGAACATTCAGATCAACAGCAAGATCAAGGAAATGAATGTTGTGATCGAGAATACAAATGGTGACATTCACTATATTCAGACGGGTGTTACACCGGGAACCAGAAAATACACATTTTTCCTGCCAAAGGGAACCTACTACATCACGATGACCAAAGGCTGGCCATATAGTGTTGATCCAAATTATGCCGGAATGTATACATTTAAGACGACATTTACAGATGTTCCGAAGACCACTGTAAACAAGGTAAAGAATCTTTCATCCGGAAAGTTAAAGGTAACATGGAAGTGCAAGAGCAAGGCGACCGGATATCAGATCCAGATCGCAACGGATAAGAAATTCAAAAAGAATAAGAAAGTATATGATGCGCCATTTAAGAATTACAATAACTGTACATTCTGGGATCTGAAAAAGGGCAAGACTTATTATGTCCGTGTCCGTTCTTATGTAAAGGCAGGTTCCCGCGAGAAGAAATGTTATTCTGCATGGAGCAAATACAAGACTGTAAAGATAAAGAAATAGAATATAATGTTATCCTGATTTTGTGGTATGTTATAATAATGCAAAAAATATCCAAAAGCTTAAAACTTTTTATCCACCTGATCTGTCCAATAAACAGGAGGTGAGATATATGGATGTGTGGAAGGCAGTGTGCGCGTTTGTTGCATTGTTAAGAAAAGAACGAAAGGAGCTGCCGGATGATCCGGAACGCAAGAAAGAATTATTTGACCGGATCGAGCATGACAGGCAGTCCAGATAAATAAAGGTATAAAGAAAATATATAAATTACAGAAATAAGATAAAAAGCAGGAGGAGCAGGATAACATGAAGTGCAGAACATGCGGAAATGATTTACAGGGAAATGAATACAACTGTCCGTTTTGCGGAAGCTGTGTGGATTATACACAGGCAGTGGAACAGGCAAAGGCAGGGCGTGAAGAAGGATTTACGTTCTTATATGAGAATACATATCGGAATAAACTTTACATTGCAATGAAGTATATGAAGAATGAGCAGGATGCAATGGATGTCCTTCAGGATGCCTATATAAAGGCATTTGCCAGATTAGATAGTTTACAGGATGCAAATGCATTTCCGGGATGGATGAGTACGATCGTGGTAAATACTGCGATCAATGCACTTCAGAAGAAAAAGGCAGTCTTGTTTTCTGATCTGCAGAATGAAAATGATGAAGGGGATGTCTTTGAGTATACTCTGGAAGATGAAAACATGAGCACACAGCCGGAGATGGCATGTACCGTGCAGGAGACACAGGATATGGTGCGGGAGCTGATCAATTCCCTGTCGGATGAACAGAGAATCTGTGTGCTTATGTTCCATCTGGAGGGTTACAGTATCAAGGATATTGCCACAGTATTGAACTGTTCCGAGAACACCGTAAAGTCCAGACTGAATTATGGACGTAAGAATATCAAGGCAAAGGCAGAGGAGCTTCAGAAGAAGGGCTACAAGCTTTACAGCTACACACCGATGTGTCTTCTTGTATATCTGCTTATGGCAGAACGTGGAAATATGATCGTTACGCATGTATTTGAGCAGATGGCAGGTCTTGGTGGAAATATTGCAGCCGGCATCATTCATGGTGGTGCTATGCAGATGGCAGGCAATGTTACAGGTGGGGCTGCACAGGCAGGAGCCGCCGGACAGGTAGCAGGAGGAATTACACAGGCAGGAACTACCGGACAGGTAGCCGGAGGAGCCACACAGGCAGGAACTGCCGGATCGGCTGCGGGTGCAGTAGAAACCGGAAAAACTGTAGCAGCTACAGTTGGTAAACAGGCGTTTATAAAGACCATGACAGGAAAGATTGCGATCGCAGCCGCTTCGATCGCGATTGTAGGCGGAGTCGCAGGCGGTACAATCGCCTATAAGTATTCACAGGATAAGGCAAAAGCTACCGATAAAAAGGAAGCAACAGAAGCAACCGATGATACATCAGATCAGACGACCACCGGTGAAGCAGATGCTTCAACGACAGAAGCGTCAACGGAGATAACTACAGAGTCAGCTATCGATGAAAGTCTTTATAAAGCAGCATACAAAGAGGTACTTGAATCCTATAAGACACAGATCGACAATTATTACTGGCAGTATGAATATGATTATTCCACAAAGGCTGCAAAAGAAGAACAGACGCCGATCGTATTTGCCGATGTTACAGGTGATGGTGTGCCGGAGATGATCCTGGTAAGATCAGAACAGAACGAAGCTTCAATTGCACAGATGGATATTTATAGCTTTGACGGAACAAAAGCAAAGAGAATCTTTGGAACGGATATGGAAGAATATGGTGGCTGGGATATAAATGCCGCTTCCGGAACCAGTTATTATCTGTTTACGACTAAGAAGGGAACCTTATATGCATATAGTGGGTTCGGAGATGAGAGTTATACAGACAGTTATATCAAATTCACGGTAGATGATTCCGGCATGCTTCAGAAGTCAACAACCTGGACAAGAAGGAAAGGTCCGAATGACGATTATTCAGCAACTGTTGTCACATGTCAAAAGAATGGTTCTGAGATCACAGAGGATAAGTATAATGCTCAGGTAGAGAAGCTGCAGAAGAATTTTGATACGTTATTAATGTATAATGGACAGGGCAAGGATAAAGCCAAGGAGGTTCTTGGTACGCTGGATGATACCGCTATGACTTATGATGAGGCTATGGAATATCTTGGAACGATCACACAAAAAGAAACAGATAAGGCGGACAAAAATCAGAGGGCTTCTAAAGACGGAAAAGAGATATCTGCCGGAAATGCAGGAGAAGTAAAGATGACATTACCGGAGGATCTCCCGGAAAGCTTTCTTATGTCAAGCGGAGTTGGTGCATGGGGCTCCAGTATGGATATCAAACCGGATGGAACCTTTACAGCTTCGTTTCACGACAGTAATTATAGTGGCAGGGGAGTTTCCAGTGGATCCGGATCCTTTAAGAATATTACGCAGATTGACAAATATACATATACCATGGAGCTGGATACCCTGAACTATGATGATGAGCTTGGCAAAGAAACAACAGATGACAATGGCTATACAACTACTTTCACAGAGCTGTATGGAATTGCCGGGGGTACTACCTTTACGGTGTATCTTCCGGGTGCACCGACAGCAGATATGCCGGATGGAATGAAGAATTGGCTGGGCTTTCATTATTACAATGTCCCGATACCGGATGCCCTTGACTGCTATGCCATTTATAATGTAGATAAGGAAAATGGATATTTCAGCACAGGGTTACAGTAAATAGTAAGATGTTTTGGATACGATGAAACCTGTATAAATGCAGAAAGCTGTAAAAATTTACGTTGAATTTTACAGCTTTTTTGCATATACTATTAGTAGAAATGAGCAATACATAAAGGAAGGAGTTGAAAGTATATGGCTAACATTTTACCAGTTTCAGATTTGAGAAATTATAATGAAGTTCTGAAAAATTGTCACAAAGGAGAGCCTGTGTATCTGACTAAGAATGGTAGAGGACGTTTTGTGGTTATGGATATTGAAGATTATGAACGTGATCGAGCAGAAAAGAAGCTCTTGATGAAACTTCAGGAAGCAGAAGAAGCGGTAAAGGATGGTGAAGGCTGGCTTAGCCTGGAAGAACTAAAAGAACAAATGGGGGAATGAAATGTTAAAATTACGGATCAATCCGATTGTTGTTAAGGATTTGAAAGAAATTCGAGAGTATATTGCAGAAGATAATAAGGAGTATGCAGCACGGACAGTACAGGAGATTTATAACAAATTTGAAAACCTTCAAATGTTTCCAGGGATAGGCGCAGAGCTTTCCAAAAGAGTTAGTTTTCAGACTGATTATAAGTATGCTGTATGGGAAGATTATGTAATCATCTACAAGGTAGGAGATGAATATGTCGAAATATATCGTGTCGTTAATCGTTATCGTGATATTACAAAAATATTTGAATGATAGGAACATTGTATTGAAACAGCCATATATGAATGAGAGTTGATGGAAGCTCTTGTTTATGCATGGCTGTTTCTATGATTTATTAGGAAAAGTTAGGAAGACTACACACAATAATACTAAAAATATATAAACCTTACTCTCTCCAGCGTTTCAAGAAAGGCGATAACACGTTTTAACATATCAGGAGCTTCTTCGGGGAACTGTTCTTCCATGATGGATACCAGATTGAATACCGTGTTGTCGCCATTTATATGAACCCATAAGGTACTGCCATATCGGTCAAGCCTGATATGGCTTTTCTTTGGTTTGTGAAAATATTTCTGGGCGATCTTGTGATAAAAACCGGTATGCGGCATCTCGATCACAATAATTCCATCGGGCGACTGTTCCCATGTATAATTCAGATTGATGCAGGGGATTTTGTCCATATAGTTTGCAGTATGGGAAAGAAAACCGGATTTTGATCTTTTAATAAAAAATTGCGAGAGGGTATCTTTACGATTATGGTTCTGTTTTGCAATGACATTTTGTATATTATATTTTTGCATGAGAAAATAAATCCTTTCCGGGAGAATATATTAAAGTGTGTTATTGGATGATTGTTTATCCTTCGTTTTATGGATCATGTAGATCATACTGAAAAGCAGGGCAAGGAAGAACAGACAGCCGCCCCATTTTCCCAGATGGAATCCCATAAGTTCCAGATTGATCCGATCACTTACACCGAATACGGCAAGGACGGCAAGCAGGATTCCAACCAGCCCTTCACCTGCGATCATACCGGAGGAAAAAAGGATACCATTATTGCGGACGGTTTCGCGGGAAACTTCATCGGCAAATCGACGTTTCTCTATGAAAAGGCGGATCAGACCACCGATCATGATCGGAACTGTCAGGTAAATCGGCAGATACAGTCCGATGGCAAATGGTAGAACCGGGATACCTAAGATCTCGACAACGACAGCAATGCAAATGCCGACAATAACAAGCCCCCATGGAAGATTTCCATTCATAACACCTTCAACGACCATTTTCATAAGGGTTGCCTGCGGAGCAGGAAGCTCGGTAGAACCATATCCCCATGCGGTATTTAGCAGATAGAGAACACCACCGATTGCAAGACCGGAAGCGATCGATCCGATCAGTTCGCCGATCTGCTGCAGATATGGGGTTGCACCGACGATATACCCCGTTTTCAGATCCTGCGAGGTGTCTCCGGCCATGGCTGCAATTATGCAGATAACAGTACCGATGCAGATGGCAGATGTCATACCCCGGTATCCTGTTATGCCGGCTTGCTTTAACAGGATCGTTGCAAATAACAGGGTTGCGATCGCCATACCGGACACGGGGTTATTCGACGAGCCGACGACACCGACCATTCTTGCAGATACGGTTGCAAAGAAAAATCCGAAAATAATGATCAGAATGGATGTGACCGGATTGATCGGAATATCAGGAAATGCACTCAGACCAAATGCTACGATCAGGATACCGCCGATCGCATAAGGAAGCGGAATGTCTTTAGATGTTCGCGAATTTCCATCTGTATGTCCGAAGCCTTTCAGGGCTTTGGCAAATGTGGATGCGATCAGCGGAAATGATTTTAGCAGGCTGAAGATGCCGCCGGCTGCCACCGCGCCTGCGCCGATATACCGTACATAATTTCCCCATAACTGATCGACTGACAGTTCGCGGATCGGAACGGAAGCGGGGAACAGGATGTTGTCACCTCCAATAAGAACGAGCAAAGGCATGATAACAAACCATCCAAGCACAGCACCGCTTAACAGATACGAAGCAACCTTTGCACCACAAATATAGCCGACACCGACCAGCGCAGGGAGGACATCCATACCGAAGCCCGATCCTTTATAAGAGGAAATCGTCCATGTGATCTCACTTGGAAACAAATGCAGACCATCAGCGATAAATTTATAGACAGCAGAGATGCCAAGCCCGGAAAATACCTGCATGGATTTGTGACCGCCGGTTTCTCCGGCGAGCAGTACTTCAGCGCAGGCAGTTCCTTCCGGAAATGGAAGTGTACCATGTTCTTCTACGATCAGAGCGGTACGAAGTGGGATCATGAACAGAACACCGATCAGTCCGCCACAGATGGCGACAAATGCAATCATCAGAAAAGATGGAGGTTTTATATCGGGATTTTCATCTGCCCACATGAACAGGGCTGGCAGCGTAAAGATAGCTCCGGCAGCCAGAGATTCTCCGGCAGAACCGATCGTCTGAACCATATTGTTTTCCAGAATAGAATCGCGGCGCATGATTATGCGCACAATACCCATAGAAAGAACGGCAGCAGGGATGGAAGCGGAGACGGTCATACCGACTCGTAAGCCCAGATAGGCATTTGCACCGCCGAACACGACCGCCAGGATAATGCCGAGAATCACAGAAGTAGGTGTAAGCTCCGGCATCACCTTGTCTGCCGGAATATATGGTTTAAATTGTTTCATATACAACCCTCAAATCATAGTTTTATGCCACTAGTATGTACAGAGTCTGGCAGAAACATACACAGAAAATCTGAAAAAAGAGCTTCATCAGATATGTCAAGACATGGAAGCTGAAATAATAAAATAGAAGGAAACTACATCTGTATCCAGCTCTATGGCTACTGGCAGGTGGTTTGAAACGCGTTCCACTTTCTATTTGGTTCGCACGCTGATTTGTCAGCAGTCGCCCAAACTCGTCCTTACGGACTCAGACAAGGGCTTGGTGCTGACAGCTAGTGCAAACCTCATAACGAAAGTTCCACTAATGTTTCAATTCACCTGCCACTAGCCATAGAGCTGGAAACAGGTAGGATGTGTTTAAAGAATAACGCCTGCTGGTTGTACCTAAGGAATATCGTATATTCCATGGATACAGCCAGCAGGCGTTTTTGCTTTATGTGTTATTGTTATAAAATAGTTTATTTATTGAGGGCGGCAAGCTGTGCTTTTAAAGCCGCGATCTCAGAAATCATTGCGTTCTTCTCAGAAAGAACTGTAGCAATTTCAGCGTCTTTTTCGGATATCACTAAAGTCATCTCGTTTTCTTTCTCGTTCAAAGCCGTAATTGCGTCATCTCGTTCCTTTTGTAGTTCATCGATCATATAGTGAACCGTATTCTCATCTAACATTCGAAGTGCTTCTGAAAACATGGTGATCACCTCCTCCGGATCATACATATATTCAGACATATCCTTACAGATGGCTTCCATCCAGGGATAGTCAGATACCAGTGCAGCAAGGTCGTCAACCGACTGGGCAGTCAGTAATGACAGCCATGCATTAAGTTCATTGATATCTTTAGCATACTTACTTTCACGGAAAACGTCAAGGGCAACCACATAGAATTCCTGCAAAAGATTCAGTTTGATGCCGGTATCAAAAACAGTTTTTCCATGATGCAGATAAATATCAGCTGACTGTGTCTCTTTGCATTCATTAGGACTGTTTTCAAACATCACGATCGTGTAAACCGTTTTCAGATCCTTGTAGGTAAAGGCGTTTCCTTTCAGGCTTTTCACTCTTGTATACTGACGCAGCATGAGATCGGAGGAGTAGCAGGACATACGTTCACCCGGAAAAGCGTATGGAATCTTCTGGATCTCGACATTTGCGATCGAGCCATCTTCCAACTGGACAAGGATATCCAGAAGCAGGAGCGAGGTGGACGGCAGCATGCTGTCTTCATTTGACAGGATACACTGAACCGTCACCCTTGTTCCGATGATACTGCTGATCAGACTGGATAATCGTTCCGGATAGATGTCCGGGTTGAACAGCTTCTTGAAAAATGGATCATAAGTTAAAGGCAGAGTTTTTTTACCCTCCATAAATCCCAGAAAACGGTTCTTCCATTCTGGCGACATGTTCTGATATGCAAAGTAGCTTCGCGGATGCTTTCGAAGCTCCGCAAGACATTCCTTTTCCGTGCGAGTAGGAAAGAGCTGGTGGATGTCTATTGGAGAATCATTAGCTGGCTGACTGGCATGGTTATGGTTGGTAATTTTTTCGTTTGATATCGGTTGATTGTTAAGGTGATGATTGTTGTTTTGGTTATACATAAATTTTATTCCTCATGATTTCCGGCTCCTGTTTTGTCGACAGGAACAGCATAGCAGAAAAAAGAGGAAAAAGACTGCAAATGTAACAAATGGTATGTCTGGATGTAACTTTCGGTAATTTTTGCTGTTTATCCCCCCATAACCCAAGATTACATCAATGTTGTTGAGGGAAAAAACAATCTATGCTACAATGGTGGCGTGAATTTTGAACGGATAGAAAGGCAACACTATGTATAAATACTATTTATTTGACCTGGACGGCACAATAAGCCAGTCCGAGCCGGGCATTCTCAACTGCATCCGCTATGCTCTGGATGCAGCCGGACTGCCGGAGCCATCGGAGAAAGTGTTAAAGACATTTATCGGACCATCGTTGTACGATTCCTTTACATCCAAATGTCATGTTGACCACGATCAGGCACTCTGGCTGGTGGACAAATACAGAGAACGATACAATGTGACAGGTCTGTATGAAACATCTATCTATGATGGCATTCCACAGACACTCAAGGATTTAAAAGAAAAAGGCACGAAGATCGGAGTGGCGACCTCTAAACCGACAGAACCAACGGAGAAGATACTGGCGAAATTCGATCTGGCACAGTACTTTGATGTTGTGGTAGGAAGCAATCCGGATGGAACCGGCTCGGACAAGCAGGTGCTGATCGCAGAGTGCCTGAAGCGGTTGAAGGAAGCCGATGCGGAAGGTACGGATATGCCACCGGCAGACCGGGAAGAGGCAGTCATGATGGACGATTCCAAGCCAGAGGTTAAGACACAGATACATGAAAAGGATGCCGTGATGATCGGTGACCGGATGTTTGACATTGATGGCGGACATGCCTGCGGAATTGATACGGTCGGTGTTCTGTATGGATATGGAAATCGTGAGGAATTTGAAAAAGCCGGCGCGGAATATATCATCAGCCGCCCGGAAGAGCTCCTGACATTGTAAGGGAGATCAGACAGAGGCCCTTTTGATATTATAAGGAGACTTTTAATGGGTATTCATAAGGATATTAAGGGTATATAGAAGGCAAATGCAGGCATATACCATAAAAGAGGAGACGAAAACGTGAGAAAATTATTGACGCTTGAGGATATCCATGAGCGTGAGAAAACAATGGTGTTCATGTTCCATGATCTGTGTGAGAAGCATGGGCTGCGGTATTATCTGTGCGGCGGCACGCTGCTTGGAGCAGTCAGACATCAGGATTTTATTCCGTGGGATGATGATATCGACATTCTGATGCCACGACCGGATTATGAGAGATTACAGGAAGTGATCAAAGAGCAGCCGTTTCTGCCGGAGCATAAGTTCCTGTCAACAAGCCTTGGCAATCTGGATGAGCCATATACGAAGCTTGCGGATACGAGGACAAGGCTGGACAAATATTATACGAAAGACAAATACGACATCTATCTATGGATGGATATTTTCCCGATGGACGGACTGCCGGATGATGATGCAGAGATTGAGAAGATCTATAAAAAAGCACTCTGGTACCGCAGAGTCATTCAGTATCTGAAGATGAAGACCGGGCGCGGCGGTAATCTGGTCAAGAAGATCGTGAAGCCGATCTTAAAGCCATTCGCACATCTGATCTGGGGCAAGAAGCGGACGGTGAAGAAGCTGATACGGTTATGTACGCAGTATGATTTTGAATCGTGCAAATATGTAGGAGGCATTGCCTGTGGCTATGGTCCGCAGGAGAAGATGCCAAGGGAAGAATATGTAAAACCAATGAAAGTGACATTTGGCGGACGGGAGCTGATCGCACCGGGTTGTACCGATTACTATTTGACATCCCTTTACGGTGACTATATGAAGCTTCCGCCGGAAGAAGACCGGAAAGCTCACATTATCAAAATGTATCAGGTGGAAGAATAATAGATATTTGCACAGCGGGCATAGCACAATATGCCGAAAGTGCTTTCCATGACAGGATAACAATTCGTACAGATATTTAGAAAAAATATTGCAGGAGGAAATAATAATGAAAGATAAGATTTTAGAAGAAGATTTGTTGTATATTGCAAATGCAGGTGGAGATTATGAGAAATTATACGGCAAATCCATCTTGATCACAGGAGCAACCGGACTGGTTGGTTCACAGATCGTAAAGGCACTGCTTAAGATGAACGAAGTAAAGAATGCTGATATCACGATCTATGCATTTGTCAGAAATGCAGAAAAGGCAGACAAGATCTATGATGAATTTGCAAAGGATAAGCTGGTGTATGTGATCGGTGATGTCGGAGATCCGGTTACCGATGAGACTGTAACCCTGTCAAATGGCAAGAAAATCTCAGAAGTACAGATCAACTACATCATCCATGCGGCAAGTCCTACAGCATCTAAGTTCTTTGTGGACTATCCGGTAGAGACGATCATGACTGCGGTAAATGGTACAAAGAATATGTTAGACCTTGGTAAGGAGAAGCAGTCCGAGGGTGTTGTATATATATCATCGATGGAAGCATTTGGCGCACCGGATCCTGAAAAGCCATATGTAAAGGAAGATGATCTGGGATACATCGATATCCACAATCCAAGAAGCTGTTATCCGGAGGGCAAACGTCTCTGCGAATGTATGTGTTCTTCTTACGCAAGTGAGTATAAGCTGCCGGTTCGTATCGCAAGACTGTCACAGACATTTGGCGCAGGCATCAGCTATGAGGAGAACCGTGTATTTGCACAGTTTGCAAAGGCTGCTATGAATAAGACAGATATCGTTCTGCACACAGCCGGAAAATCCGTTGGTAACTACTGCTATACCAGAGATGCCGTAATGGGTATCTTACTCCTTCTTGTAAAAGGAAATGATGGTGAAGCCTATACCGTAGCACATCCGGAAGCACACATCACGATCGGAGATATGGCAAAGATGGTTGCAGAGAAACTGGCAAATAATGAGATCAAGGTCGTATTTGACATACCGGAAAGTGCCATGACATTTGGCTATGCACCGGATGTAAATATGCGATTGAATTCAGATAAACTTCAGGCACTTGGCTGGAAGCCGGTGATCGGTCTTGAGGAAATGTATACCCGTATGATGAAGAGCATGGAGTATACAAGATAAAGTTCGGAAAGAAATAAACAGAAACTGCTGCTGCTGCAGGGGACGACCTGTTCTATGGTAGCAGCAGTTATTTGCATTACAGGAAAGTCTGGGATAAAGAAAACAGGAGGAAGTGACAGTTGGTAAACAGGATCGTAGTCGGAGCGGACAGCTTCAGTATACATGGAAAATTTGATGAGCAGGGGATGTTCCTTTTGATGGAAGAGGGCGATATCCTTTCAGATGAGGATTTTGCGCGTATCGTGACCTTTGTTGATGACCACAGGAACGGAGATATCTTTCTGTTGCCGAAGAAATACGGACTGAGCAGGAACAGCAAGAAGGGAATTATGTATGCGCCGTTTTCCGCATATCGCGAGAAAGGAAAGCATGCGCCCTGGCTTGCACAGAAGCTGGACAGAGATCAGGAATTTCATGGTGTCTATGAGCAGCTTGCAAATGGTGTGATCTCTACGGAGATTTTAAGATTCCTGCACGGATTTACACCATTCGGTATGATATTTAAGGGAAGTCTGTTAAATCAGTTGATGGAGATTGCAGATGCCGGAATACAGAGTAGTTCTGCCGGAATACAGAATGCCGGGCAGGATGCAAATGTGACATTCGGAAGCCCTGCACACACATTGGAGGACGTTCTGGTAAAGGGATCATTTCCGGTATTAAAATGGCTACTTGCGGTTCAGGCAAGAGCCTGTCTGGATGAGAAGTTCTATTATATCGATGGTGTTGACTATACTTTGAAAAACAGCTTTGAAGGGGATAAGACCTTTTTTGAAGGAATCTATGACCGGGCATGGTATAAGGATACCGTTGATCAGCTGATCGAATGGTTAAAGGAAATGTCCATCCATCAGGAAACCCTGCAAATGCTTGTTATGCAGCATGCACTGTTCATTGTAAAATATATGATCCAGGCAAATCTCGATAACCTGAACAAGCATTTATTTGAAGAGACCGACGGCGAGGCTTTTTTGTGGAGGCTTGGGGAAGTGCTCTCTTATATAGATGATTCGATCATTTGTGAGAATCAGGGATACCATGTGGATATGAAGAATGAAGACTGTCTGGTATGGGTATTGCTGATCTTAAAGTATAAGGACACCGGTCTGGAATTTGATTTTGCGGATGGCTGCTACAGCTATAATGATATTCAGATCGGAGAACTTACGAAGCCGACGGCGGACATTCAGTTTATGGATAATAAAGATATGGAGGATCACACAGAGCTTACGATCGAAGGACGGTTATCGCCTATTCTTTTGATGAATGGAGCAGAGTTTGGTGTTCTGGTCGGTGACCGCTTCTATCCGGCAGAATATAATGAGCGGTATGCACATACAAAAGCATTTGGCATGTCGATCTTCAAGCTTCGGGCGTTTACGATCCGGGTGGAACTTCCATATGGACAGGAAACAGAACTGGCTTATGTAACAAGAGTCCGGACGGATGTCTTTGAAAATGGTGAAACGATGGGAATGTCGGTAGAGGATCTTCCGGTCACTCTGGAATTCGATTCTCATTTCAGCCGTTTGTGCGACCGTTTCCGTCACAGCTATTGGAAGATCAATAAGAAGCTGTATATGTATAAGACAGAAGCTAATATCATGAAAGTTGATCCGGTAAAGCATGGGAAGATTGCAGGCAGAGAACTGACGTTATGGCGGGATATGTTTGCAACCGGACAGAAGAAGGTTATTAAGTTTATCATTGTCCGGGCGTTCTTAAAGGCAAAGCCGGTTTTAAAGCATCGTCCGATCTGGCTCTTTTTTGATAAGATATATAAGGCGGGGGACTCTGCTGAATATATGTACAAATATGCAAGAAGCAAGAAGGATGGCATCAAATGCTATTATCTGGCAGATGGGGCATCGGAAGATTACGCACGTCTGGAACGCGAAGGTATGAAGCCGGTCAAACGGAGAAGCGTCAAGCACCGGTATGCATTTTTGTATGCGGATATGGTGATCGTGTCAAACTCTACCGTCTACGCATTTAATGATTTCGGTACGATCAATTCGGCACTGATCCGTGATCTGATGAACTTCCATGTAGCCTGTGTCCAGCATGGTATGTCTATCCAGAAGATCGCAGTTGCGCAGAACCGGTTGAGAGATAATACACGGTTGTATTTCTGTGCATCCAAATATGAGATTGAAAATCTGTCGAAGCCGATCTACGGCTATGAGGGTTATGATGCATTGAAGCTGACCGGAGTACCGCGTTATGATGGACTTATAAATGAAGATAAACGGCAGATCCTGTTATCCCCGACCTGGCGGATGCAGGCAGCAGTTCCGGTTACAAAGAATGAGGGTGTGAGCCGTGACTACAATCCACTTTTTAAGGAGACAACCTATTATCAGGTATATAACAGCCTTATTAATGATGAGCGTCTGATCGCTGCGGCACAGAAATATAATTATAAGATCGTCTATGTACTGCATCCGATCGTCAGCCCGCAGATCGATGATTTTGATAAGAATCCTTCGGTAGAGATCATTCCGGCGGTTGCCGTTCATGGACATTCCGGTGTCAATTATGAGAAGGTGTTCAGGGAATCCAGTCTGATGGTTTCGGATTTCTCCGGTGTTCAGTTCGATTTTGCTTATATGCGTAAGCCGGTGGTCTACCTGCACCATCACGATATACCGAAGCATTATGAGGAAGGAACTTTCCACTATGATACGATGGGATTTGGCGAGATCTGTGAGGACAACGACGAATTGATCGATGTTCTGATCTCTTATATGCAGAATAACTGCGAGATGAAACCGGAGTACCGCAGACGTGCCGATGATTTCTTCCGGTTTGACGACCATGACAACTGTGAACGGATCTATGATGTCATGATCGACTACCAGAAGACAAAGATTCATTAAGATATAGCTTTTTCTATAGCATCAACTATGATCTCCAGGGTTTTTAACCGGGCATATTTTTTATCGACTGATTCGATGATGTGCCATGGAGCATAGGTGGTGCTTGTTTTTTGCAGCATTTCATTGACGGCTGTTTCGTATTGATCCCATTTTTCACGGTTCCGCCAGTCCTCATCTGTGATCTTCCATTGTTTTTCCGGTGTATTCTGACGCAGCGTGAATCGTTCAAGCTGGGTGTCTTTATCAATCTGTATCCAGAATTTGATGATCACAGCACCCCAGTCATACAGTTCTTTTTCAAATTCGTTGATTTCGTTGTAAGCACGTTTCCAGTCATTTTCACTGCAAAATCCTTCGATCCGTTCTACCATGACTCTGCCATACCATGTTCGGTCGAAGATAGCTACATGACCGGAGCGTGGAAGCCTGGTGAAGAAACGCCAGAGGAAATGTCGGGATTTTTCATACGGAAGAGGACTTGCGATTGGGAATACTTCGTAACCGCGAGGATCTAATGCTTCCGTTACACGCTTGATATTGCCGCCTTTTCCGGCAGCATCCCAACCTTCGTATGCAATGATGACAGGAATCTTTTTGTGGTAAATGCTGTTGTGCAGCTCTCGAAGCTTTCCCTGTAATTCTTTCAGACGTTTGGAATATTCTTCATCAGATACCGTCTTGTCCTGTAAAGAGATATCCGACAGCTTCGGCATGTCCATAAGAGGGAATACATTCTGTGGGATCGGAACTGCCAGTGAATGATTCTGTAGGGCAACATCGATTCCCTCGGTCAGGATTTCCAGAACCTGAAGCTCTGCCCATTTCTTGGAGCTGCCATCGATGATATACCATGGTGCGCGGGAAGAATCGGTAGCATCTAAGAATTTGTCAAAGATATCCATGTATTTGTCATAATGCTTGTTCTGTGCAAGGTCGGTATCGGTCACTCTCCATTTGGTTGCAGGATCATCGGCAAGCGTCCGGATCCGTTTCTTCTGTTCTTTCTTCGATATGTTCAGGAAGAATTTGACAACCAGATAGCCGTTATCGGTCAGCTGTCGTTCAAATCTCCGAACATTGGCAATTCGAAGCTCATAGTCTTTTTTTGTCAATTCTTTGTGTGCGTATTCACGCGTAAGCTGATCCATCCAGCCGGAATCCATAAAGACAAAATTGCCGGCTTCCGGTATCTCTTTTACAAATCGCCAGAGAAATGGTTTCCGTCTGTCTTCTTCTCTGACCTTTTCCAGCGATGCAACCCGGTAAAAACGTGGATCGATATTGTTGATGATCCGTCCGACCAGACTGCCTTTGCCGGAAGTACCCCAGCCTTCTACCAGAACGATGACCGGAAGCTTGTGTTCCCGGACGGCCAGCGTCTGCGTCGCCAGCTTTTCCTGCAAAGCCTTTAACCGTGTCTTCATTTCCTCGTCTGATGGCTTTTCCTTTATAATTCGATTATTCAACATACATAACACCCCCTGTGTAATAATGAGATTAATTTTTTATATTGTGTGAATTATGCGTTGGGATATCTTAACTTACCAATACAGGGGCATTTGAGGTCGCCGGTCCTTAGATGGCGCATTAGCGGCATCTTAGTACCGTTGCAGACCTAACTGAGACCTTACCGAGGTTTATCCGAGGTTAGTTCGAAGTTACACAGCGGGAAAACGAGCGGAAGCGTCCCCTGATTGGTAATGTTAAAGGTATCCCATGCATATTAATGTATAATATAAAAAATTAATTTTATTATTTTCCGGTTATATCATAAAGTCAATGGACAAAATGCATTAAATATCAAATCGAGAAGAACACGCATATAAAAATTTTTTTTATTGTGTTAACAAATCCTATTGTCATGCCGACTGTTATATTGTAGAATATACATGAGGTTAGGGTTGGATTCTTGTAGAATTTATTTTGTGCTGAATTTTGAAATAATATTGAATGAAAGCATTCTTTTTTTTTCAGAAAGAATGCACATAGGAATGATACAGGAGGGACGCAGACTATGACATCAGGTGAAGAATTATTAGAATTAAGAAAGTCTACAGGAATGAACAGACGCGAATTTGCTGAGTATTTCGAGATACCGTATAGAACTGTACAGGACTGGGAACTTGGAAATAGAAGAATGCCATACTATCTTCTTCGTCTTATGGTTTACAAAGTAGACAAAGAAAATCTTGCAAAGCAGGACTGATTCAGGTAATTATTTTTTAAACAGATGATGGGCGAATAGGTATTGAAAAATCACGGGCATGTTATGTGTCCGTGATTTTTTAAGAAAAACAGAAAATAAAGCACACAAAACAGGGAGTAGAAACAGTGGCAAAGCAGTACGTGATGATCAATGACATAATCGAAGAACATAATGCGAGAATGTATAACTTAAGAAAATACTACCCGTTTTTTGTGTTATCGGAAACTGCATTTACACAGTACAAGGATGGACGATATAACAGTTTGGATATGGGATATATCACCATGGCGGTACTGCGTTTTTTTATTGAGGAAAACAACTTCAACGAGAGGGACATCACATATCCTCAGTGTGAAGCATTTATAAAAGAGCTACTGATCCGTGATTTCGATATTGAGATCGAGGATGAGGATATGGCAGACCTGATCTTATATATATTTGACAAGATCAGAAATGACGGAAAAGCATTTGAATTTACATTTTACGATCCGGGTAAGAAGCAGAAGAAGACTGGACGTGTCAGACTGATCGACAGCCGGATCACGGATGGAAAAGTGCTTTATTACATAACTGCGGATGGGATAGAATTCTATCTTGATACCAAGGAGATCAAGGACGAGAGCAAGATCAATGTAGAACAGGTTTTGCTTGAGAAGATGATCACCGGAGAGAATTTCAAGGGAGGTATCGAGGTTGTCAAGCGGATCAACAGCGAAGTGAACCGGCTTGTAAGAGAAAAAGACGATATCGTAGATCTGCTTTCTTACGATGTATTTGCCGGGGCAGAAGCTTATGAGAAATATATGAAGACGGTTGGAAAATGGTTTTCCGAGGAACAGAAATTATTTGCGAAGAACAAGGCACTGGTCGATAAGGCAGTTGCGAAAGCGAACTTTGACCATCTGACAAAAGGTTCTACGTTGTTGGATGAGATCAGTCAGTTGGAGCTGGAACTGAAGAAGACCATATTAAAGCATGGAAATCTGATCAACAGCACCATGGAATTACAGAATATATCGGACAACATTATTCAGAAGGCGAAGTTAAAGCGTCTGCGTCCGGTATTTGATTTTGAAAAGGAATTACAGAAGATGATCAGGGAGGATCGGCCGGATAAGATGGGCATGATCCTTGCTCCTTTATTTGCACCGGCAATCGCGAAGTCATTTTCGATGACATCGATCGACAATCTTCTTACGCTCAAATCAGAGGATGAGGCGAAGATGGTGACAGCAAAGAAAGAAGATGTAAATGCAAACTTCCGCTATGAGGATGAGATCGAGGAAGAACGCTCCGGCAGGAACTACGGTAAGTTATTTTTTGAACTGATGGATGTACTTGTCCGCTGGAAGAAACTCAGCCTGAAAGAATTCAACGGATTCCTTGAGATACGATTTGGAAAAGAAATCTATGAGAATGCCGATTATTACGCATTCCTTACCCATCTGGCACAGAAGAAGGAATATGATATCAGCCGGATGTTAAAGAAGCAGGATACCATGCTTGAAAAGCTGGTAGTTGACAGCATCCGGGAATATCAGAAGGTGCGGGACAGCATCGGAGAGCAGCAGATACCACAGGCTACAGCCGACAGCATTTCAACCGTAAGCGTACCGGACATTTATTCGGAAGATGCTTATGCTCCGGACATCTCATTTGAGCCATACAAAGATATGCGCTTCACGCTGACCTTTGACAGCACTGAGGAGATCCCGGTTGGAGTGGATATGTATGTAACGAACATCCTGTTTGAAGTGCGATAGATGATATTTGAACAAAAAAATAGTATGTATATTGTCTGTAAATATTGATTTGTTAATACAGGGGCATTTGAGTCCGCCGGTACTTGATGGCACATGAGTGGCATCTTAGTACCGCTGCAGGACTCAACGAGCGAAAGCGTCCCCTGATTGACAAAGTCAATATATACAGACAAATATATGAATAGATATTTTGTTCAAATATCAATGATAAAAATACATGTGAGGAAAAAAGATGGACAGCAGAAATTTGGATAAGGCGATTGAGATCTACGCCAGACTGATACAGGGCGAAACGATCGCGAAAGCAAGCAGAGAAAACAGTGCTCTGTACGAAGATTATTATGGAAATGCAGAGGTCTACGAGATTGTAGGCAATCTGTTAAAGAAACTGAATCTGAGTATTTACGAATACAATGAAGCACTTTATATCACTCCGGGTGAAGGCAACCGGGTATTTGGTTATACAAATGACGATATGAAGCGCATACTTGGACTGCGGCTGAATAAAGAATTATTCCTATGCTATTTCCTCATGTATGTGATCCTGCTGTATTTTTATAAAGATTCCGGAAGCTATCAGTTCCGTGAATTTATCAAGCCGGAAAAGGTGATCGAAGAGGCGGACAAATATCTGGCAGATGTGACGAAGCGGTTGTCTGTATTTTCCGCAGAGGATGTCGGGGCAGAGAGCTTTAAAGCGGTTGGACTGCTGTGGGATGAGCTTCCGGCAGTCAGTCATGCAGTCTATGACGGAGAAAAGACGAAGGCGTCAAAGGCATCCAAATCCGGTTATGTGAAGCTGACATTTAACTTTATGGTCAGCCAGAAATTATTTGTCGAGAACGAAGAACGCTACTATCCGACCGATCGGTTCAAGGCGTTATGTGAGAATTACTTTGAAGAATACAGAGGACGTCTGTATCAGCTGCTTGGAGGTGAAGAGGATGCCGTGCATTAACCGAATACGAGTGAATAATGTAAAATACAATTTTGGTACACAGCAGTACGATGATTTTTCGATGCGGATGTATGGCAAGAACACGCTTTATGACCTTGCAAATGGTGGAGGAAAGAGTGTGCTGATGCTTCTTCTGCTTCAGAATCTGATACCGAACTGTACGTTAGATGATAAGCAGCCGATCGAGAAATTATTCCGGAATGGCGGCGGCAATACGACTATTCATTCCCTGATCGAATGGAAATTAGACGATGCGGATATCAAGGACGGATACCGCTACATGACGACCGGTTTCTGTGCTAGAAAAGCAAAGGAATCCGATGAAGGAGCATCACAGGACGGACAGACGGCGGCGATCGAATATTTCAATTACTGCATTTTCTATCGGGATTACAATAAGAACGATATCATTAATCTTCCATTGTCAAATGGTAATGAAAGAATTACATACAGTGGTCTAAAATCCTACATTAAGGAGCTTGGACATAAGGATATGAGCCTTGAAGTGCGTCTGTTTGAGCGGAAAGGGGAGTACCAGCGGTTCATCAGCGAATATGGTCTGCATGAGAGCCACTGGGAGATCATCCGTGGAATCAATAAGACAGAGGGTCATGTCCGTACTTATTTTGAGACGAATTATAAGACGACCAGAAAAGTAGTAGAGGATCTGCTGATCGAGGAGATCATAGAGAAAGCATTTCTGACCCGTACCGGTAGGGATGGGGATGAGAGCACAATGGCAGAAACTCTGCTTGACATTAAGGATAAATTGAACGTATTGGCACAGAAGAAGAGGGATATTGCGAACTTCGATCATCAGATCGAGCTGATCAATGTCCTGCAGGCAAAGGTCAATTCCTGTATCAACCAGTACGAGGCACACGAAGATATCACAAGGCAGCTTGCGGATATCTATGTGACGGGAAAAGAACTGACATCGAGGGAAAATGAACATCTGGAAGAACTGCTTGTAGCAAAACAGACTGCATTTGAACAGAAGGAAAGTCAGAAGAAGCGGTTGGAGAATCTGAAGATCACCAGAGATGGTTTCCGTCTGCAAGAGCTTCGGGATAAGTCAGAGCAGTTAAATGCAAATCTTGCTGAAAATGAACGACAGGTATCGGCATTAAAGCAGGATATGAATATGAAAGAAAGTATCAATGATTATCTGGGTTATCTGGAAGATAAGAAACAGTTATCCGAGAACCAGAAGATCATCGATCATATCTTACAGAATACCGGTGCAGACCGCGAGAAGATGACGGTCTATGCCTATAACAGAAAGCTCAGGGATGATGCACATTTGAAAGAGCTTCTTCTGGCAAAGGAGGAGGTCGAACAGTCGCATGAACATGCGGTGAAAGAGGCTGATTACTGCACAAAATGCATTAAAGAGGGCGAGATCGAGCTGGCCGTATCCGGAGACAACCGGAGGGCAGCTTCGGACAAATTACAGTCCTTAAATAACAAGATATCCGAGCTGACCTCACAGGTTGCCCTGCTTGTTGTGTCGGATGCGGCAAACGTGATAGAAGCATCCGAAGAAAAGGCAGAAGAACTAGAGGCATCCTTACGGGCACTTGCAGAGAGCATCCGGGAAGATCAGGAGCAGGTATTTGAAGACCGTTACCGGTTGTCACTTGCGGAAAACAGTCTGGAAACACTGGAAAAAGAATATGAGACGAGCCATCTGGATGCAGAGGAATATCGTCAGGCAGCTAAGAAGTTAGAAAGCATTATGGCGGTATATAGTGTAGAGAAAGCAGAAGAAATCATAGATGCGATCAATGCAAGGATCACAGGAACGCTGACCGAGACGATCACCAGAAAACAGGAGATTGACCGTTTGCTCGAAAGACGCAAATATCTGGAATCCGGACGTTTATTCGGACCGAGTGCAGGAGCATCGGCAGTTATTGATTATATCGTGACCAGACATGGACATATGGCGATGCACGGAGCTGATTATCTGGCAGCACTTAAGCCGGAGCAGCGGACGGAGATCTTGAAGAAAAACAGAGCACTTCCGTATGGAGTAGTCGTGAAGAATTTCGCTGATATAGCCGAAGATATCAATCTGGATTCGATTCAGACGGACAATGAAATGGTTTTGATCTACGATATGGATGACCTGTCCGAAAAGGCAGTTACCTTAAACGAAAATGCCGTTATGGTCTGCAGAAAAGGCGAATATTTTACAGATGATGAGATTCTGAAATCGTTAAAAGAAGAACTGACGATCCAGATCCGTGGCCTTGAGGATGAGATATCCATGATCGATGAGAAGCTTGCAACCTACCGGGAAGATCTGGCATTTGTCAGTCATCTGGCAGATGAGAGGCACTTGGATGCGGCGGATATCGAACGAAAGCTGAATCAGGAGCTGTTAAATAAAAAGGATGAGATTCGTGAGCTTCAGGATCGCATAGCAGAACGGACAAGCCGGATCGCGCATCAGAAAGAAGATGAGGTATCCGTAAAAGAAAAACTGCATGAGCTGGAGGAAGACAAATCAATCCTGCTTCGTATTAAGGAGCTTTCTGATCTGGCAGTTGAGGAAGAAGCCCGTTATACGGAGAATGTTCAGAAAGAACAGCGGATCACAGGACAGATCGAGGAACTGAAGCGGGATGCAGTCAGATGGAATACAACTATGAGCGAGACGGAGGCACGGATGCTTGCGATTGCAAACAGTATTCAGGATATACAGGATAAATGGCAGAATTATTTCAAACCTTATTACCCGGAGGATGGAAAAGTGTATGTGTCACTGGATCCAAAGCAGAAGATTCAGGTGGCACTTGGACAGGAAACGGAAGATGTATCCAGACGGGATATCGAGATCCTTACGATCTCTGATGAAGTGCTGGAGACAGAATTTATGGCGATGTATGCAGTAGCAAATAAAAATGCACCGGATATAGAGGATAAGAAGAAGCTGGTTCAGGCATTGTCACAGTCAATGGATCGTATCTTGCATACGATCGAGAAGCGTGGCGTGAAGCTTTCGGATCTGGAAGCACAGACACAGTTATTTGCCACATCCGAGCAGCAGTTACAGGCACTTTCTGATGAATTGATGCGTCTGGAACTGGTATCAGCATCCATGGCGGAAGAACTGAAGAATGTATCAAAGGCTTCCGGCAGATTGGAAGGAAATATCGAATATGCGGTTGCCAGTCTGAAAAAGACTTATGGTGAAGATGCATATGCAGAAGAACAGATTTCTCTAAGTGAAGCAGAGCAGGCGATCGCACAGGGCGATCAGATCCTTGCCGAGCTGGAACAGAGTTATAAGAAGACAGCAGAGGAATATGAGACCTGTAACAAAGAGCAGGGCTATATGATCGAGCTTTATAAAGATGTAAAACGTATCGTAGATACAAATGACATTAATGTAGAAAACGGTAAGCTGTTAGAAGCCGGAAAAGAGGAGCTGCGACAGGCATTTGAGACCAGTCTGTTACGATATGACAGAAGCCGCAAGAATTTGGAAAAGACAAGAAATGAACTGATGCGGTTCAAGGGACAGACAGCGGAAGCACTCAGCGAAATGGGTGTATTCGAGATGGCAGAAACGATCCGCAGAGATGTCATCATACCCGAAAACTACTATGATGCAAAGGCGTTGCTTGAAAGCCTGTTACAGATCATTTCCTATATCGATCTGGAAAAGGAAAGAGTGGAAAAGGGAATTGAAGATATGGTTGCGATCAAGGAGAATTTCTGCAGTCAGTGTTTACAGCGTTGTATGGATGTAAAGACTGAGCTTGAGAAGCTTCCAAAATTATCGAAGATCACCGTCGGAGAAGAAGTCATCCGTATGGTCGATCTGACGATTCCTTATGTAAAAGAAGAATTTCTTGCACAGCGCATGTCTGATTATATTGACGATATCGTAAAAGGCGCAGATGCCTATGAGGATGAGCGGAAGCGTGTTCGCTATATCCGTGACTGCCTTGCATTGAAGCGGTTATTTGGCGTAATGGTCACAGACATGAATGCGATCAAGCTGAAACTATATAAGAGAGAGCGTATCAAGGAGCAGAGCCGGTATCTTCGTTATGAAGAAGCGGTTGGTAGTACCGGACAGTCACAGGGTATCTACATTCAGTTTCTGGTTGCGATCATCAACTATATTGCAGGTATGTATTCCTATGGTGCAGAGGGCGAGATCTCTACAAAGACGATCTTTATCGATAATCCGTTTGGTGCGGCAAAGGATGTATATATCTGGGAGCCGATCTTTGCCATGCTTGCAGCTAATCATGTGCAGTTGATCGTTCCTGCCCGTGGCGCAACTCCGGCGATCACCGGCAAATTTGATGTGAACTACGTTCTTGGCCAGCAGATGGTCGGTAACCGCCAGCAGACGGTTGTTGTCGATTACACCAGCAAGACCTCGCAGGAGGAACTGGAATATCAGGACATCACCTACCAGCAGGCAACCTTCGACTTTATATAAGGTGTTATACCGTACAAACAAATGCCGAACATACCATTTGTTACGCAAAACACTTGCGTTCGATTCTCACGCAGCGGTGCTAAACTCACTGCTTATGCAGTTCGTTAAGAACCGGCGTTCGAATAGGTTTGCTACACAAAGGTATGTTCGGCATTTGTTCTGATATGATTACCAAACAGATCTATAACCCCAAAAGCTGGTATAGAATCAAAATGAAAGAGATTATTACTATTATGAAGTAAGCCTTATCCGAGGCCGGTACTTAGGTTGCGTCTTTTGCAACCTTATGTACCGCTGCACGAGGATTAGAGCGCGAGCGTCTTACGGAATAATATGTAATAATCTCTTTCATTTTTATGTGTAATCTGTCGATTTACTGGTGGTAGTAGCTTAAGAAGTCGGCAATTCTTCCCATAGCGGTTTTAAGCTGCACGATATTCGGCAGATATACGATACGGAAATGATCCGGGTCTATACAGTTGAAGCCGGTACCACAGGTGATCAGGATCTTCTTCTCACGGAGAAGATCAAGGGCAAACTTCTCATCATCCTTGATATGGAACTTCTCCTGATCCAGTTTCGGGAATATGTAGAAAGCAGCCTTTGGCTTTACAACGGATACACCGGGAATGTCACAGAGGGCGTTGTAGATATATTCACGCTGTTCGTAGATTCGTCCGCCCGGAAGCAGAAGTTCATCGGCACTCTGATAACCGCCCAGAGAAGTCTGAACGATACTCTGTGCAGGAACATTTGAACAAAGACGCATTGAAGACAGAAGATTCAGACCTTCGATGTAGCCTTTTACATGATCCTTTCTGCCGCACAGACACATCCATCCGATACGATAACCGGCTACACGATGGGATTTGGACAGACCATTGAAGCTGATCGTGAATACATCCGGTGCCAGAGATGCGAGTGCAACATGCTTTCTGCCATCCATAACCAGTCTGTCGTAGATCTCATCTGCAAACAGGATCAGGTCAAATTCTCTTGCAAGATCAACGATCTGTTCCAGAATCTCCTTTGGATATAAGGCACCTGTTGGGTTATTTGGATTGATCACAACGATACCCTTTGTATTTGGAGTGATCTTACTTCTCATATCATCGATATCCGGATACCAGTCACTCTGTTCATCACAGATATAGTGAACAGCAGTACCGCCTGCCAGTGTGACAGAAGCTGTCCATAATGGGTAATCAGGAGAAGGAACCAGAATCTCATCTCCATTATTTAAAAGTCCCTGCATAGACATGGTGATCAGTTCACTTACACCATTTCCGGTATAGATATCGTCAATTCCGACATTTGGAATATGCTTTAACTGGCAATACTGCATGATAGCCTTTCTTGCGGAGAATAAGCCCTTGGAATCGGAATATCCTTCGGTGTCTCTCAGATTGTAAGACATGTCTTTAATGACTTCATCCGGTGCGTGAAAACCAAATGGTGCAGGGTTTCCGATATTCAGTTTCAGAACATCAATGCCCGCTGCCTGCATGCGGTTTGCTTCGTCCATAACAGGACCTCTTATGTCATAACAAACGTTATCGAGTTTCGTTGATTTTTCGTATGTTCTCATGCGATATACCTCTCTTTATAAGAATTTATCCGGCTCCCAAAACCGGAAGTTAAGCAACCTTAAGAATCCATTCTTGTACAGGAAACTGTTGTTATGGGAATCTGCCGGACTTTATAAGATGACAATAAAAAAGCCCAAGCAAATAAATTTTGCTTAGGGCGAACTTATCATTTTATAGTCCGTGTTACCACCTAACTTCAGGAAAAACTTCCTGCACTCTGTACGGCCAGATCTCTTAACCATTGTTCCTGTAACGTGGAACCTTCCGTTGACTGCTAATCTAAAACCTATTTCGCAATCACAGCTCGGGGACTGCTTCCTTAAGATGTTCTACAGGCTCACACCAGCCGCCTGCTCTCTGAAGTAACACTTGCTTAAGTACTCCTTCCTGTCATAGCCTTTGATTTTTCTAAAAGTCTAGCACTGCACAGGGAAAAAGTCAACTTAATTTTCATGCAAATTTTTCGGACGGTCAAATGTGTGTAGCAGATGAAAATGGATAATAAACGCAGGCATATATCAACTGGAATTGAATGGTATATTTATTGGTTTATAATGCAAATAGATGTGAATTGTTCGACAGAACCTTAATTAAATATACAATATATGCAATTAATACCACAATGCAATAAACGAACACAAAAAGACAAAATAAATACAATAAAATGATTAAATTGTCAAAAAATAATGTTGACAAAATGGGTATTATCACATATAATAAAGATACATTAAAGAACGGTCATCAAACAGATGCCACCCGGATAAACAGATCGAGGTCCGGTACACGGAAACTGGTCAAAAGTAAAAGATGTTTTCCGGAAGTTCAAGGAAGGAGGAGATTCCGTTGGATACAATTGAAGAACAGTTTTATCGTAGCAGCATACATGATTGGGAAGTTGTTTCCACACGGGATGCCTTATCGATATAACTTGAAACAAGTCCCCACACGGATGCCGGTTCGGCATAGATTGAAGTATCGGGACGTAGGTATTAGATTACCGGTTATGTTCTGCTAGGATTGTTCAAAAACACAAGATATAGGTAGTGTTTCAAGGGCATTAGGCTATATCACATAGACGCTTAGAAATTGTTGGAAGGATTGGTACAACATAGTATCTGTTCAGGCAGTGACTGTTACAGATGCCACTTGTTTAGATTCGTTATAAGCAGGAGTTTATATAATATGTACCATTGCGGTATAACATTTCACATCTTTTGAAATATTGTACCATACATCTAAGATTTGAATGATGCAGTTGCATCGGGAGCATACATAATTGCTCATCCTTCAGTAGAATTTATTTATAGATTTTATATAAAATGGCGTTTTATATGGCAGGTGTGGAAACCTCGAATATTTACAGAATACTTCGATAATAATCTAAAATTAAATACATACAAAGACCCAGGTGCTTATGCATCTGGGTTTTTGTATGTATTTGTATAAAAAAGGTGGCAGTCAACCCACAGCAGGTGGATGGTCAATTGACATTAATGGTGATTTCGTTATTTGAAGCACATTGCCAGTAAAGGCGGGTGCTTGTTTGAGTCCAAAGGACGAGTTGGCACAGGAGCCTTTACGAATCAGGCATGTGCATCAAATAGAAATCGAAATGAGTCAATTGACCATTCACCTGCTGTGGGTTGACTGTCACCTTTTTTTCATACCGTCTGATCAGGCGGAACAAAGAGAGGGAGATCTGGGATATTATAAGAGAATACAGCTGTAATAATGATAAGTCCGATCAGAAGAATATAACCAATACTATATACCCATTTTGGAATCTGGTGGAGCGAAAGCAGGTGAATCACACTTAGAAACTGTCCTGCCAGAATACCGATGCCATAGGCTGTAAGGTCGATAGACATTCCGGTAAGTCCGAATCCGCCGGAGAACACATAATAGATGCTGACAATGATCAGATCTGAGATGCAGACGCTGGCTGAGATCATCAGGATCACTTTATGGATCGAAGGTCCACAGGGAATAAAATGCAGACCATAAAGGATCAGCATAACGATGAGCACCGGATACAGGGTAAGCTTCAGATGCTCCCAGACACTTTCATTGATCGGGGTGCACCAGGCGACCAGATTACTTTTCTCTAAGATGACATATAGAAAATGCCAGCCGCTTCCAAGTATCACAATACAGATGGAAGAGAAAACACTCCAGATAAAAAAGTTGTGTTTAACAGACTGATTCATTGAAATCCTCCATATTATTTTGTGGTATTAATTGCTGTTATATGCCAGCAATTTATGTTATTATATCTATATAATATATTCACAAAAACCAGAATATATGCAGCCATATAGAAGATGGCTTCAGATATAATAATCAATGAATAAAGGAGTTACGCAAATGGATTACAATAGCCTGAGCTTAAAGATGCATGAGGAGAATAAAGGAAAGGTTGAGGTTATCTCAAAGGTTAAAGTCAAAGATAGAGACGACTTAAGTACAGCATATACACCGGGTGTTGCAGAGCCATGCAGAAAGATCCGTGACAATAAGGCTGATGTATACAAATATACATGTAAGGGCAATATGGTAGCGGTTGTTTCCGATGGAACTGCAGTTCTCGGACTTGGCGATATCGGACCGGAAGCTGCGATTCCTGTTATGGAAGGCAAAGCGATCCTGTTCAAAGAATTCGGTGGAGTGGATGCATTCCCAATCTGTCTTGATACAAAGGATGTAGATGAGATTGTAGAAACCGTAAAACGGATCGCTCCTGTATTTGGCGGTATCAATCTGGAGGATATATCAGCACCGAGATGTTTTGAGATTGAGAGAAGATTAAAGGAAGAACTGGATATCCCTGTATTCCATGACGATCAGCACGGAACAGCTATCGTTGTATCCGCAGGTCTGATCAATGCACTGAAGCTGGTAGGTAAGGATTTCGATAAAGCAAATGTTGTAATTAATGGTGCAGGTTCAGCGGGTATCTCTATCTGCAAGCTGCTTCTTCAGCTAGGTATCGGAAACGTAGTTCTGGTTGATAAGCAGGGTGCTCTCTGTCCGGGTCAGGAATGGATGAATCCGGCACAGGCAGATATGGCAGAGATTACAAATAAAGACAGACAGACTGGAAATCTTGCGGAGATCATGAAGGGCAAGGATGTATTTATCGGTGTATCGGCTCCGAATATCGTAACGGCAGAGATGGTAGCATCCATGGCCATAGATCCAATTGTATTTGCTATGGCGAATCCGACACCGGAGATTATGCCGGAGGAAGCAAAGAAGGGCGGCGTTCGTGTTATGGCGACAGGACGTTCCGACTATCCAAATCAGATCAACAATGTTCTGGTATTTCCCGGTATCTTTCGTGGAGCACTGGATGCGAAGGCAACAGGTATTACAGAAGAAATGAAGATGGCAGCAGCAAAAGCAATCGCATCAATTGTAACCGATGAAGAATTAAATGAAGAATATATTATTCCGGGTGCATTTGATGACAGAGTAGCAAAGGTGGTTGCCAAGGCAGTTGCGGATGAAGCACATAAGCTTGGTATAACAAAATAACAGAGACTTGCTGAAAATCTGATGGCCGGTAATACAGTAACAATTTCCGGCAGGTAAGCTGCAGGTTTGGACAGAAAGGAGACCTAATATGACAGATGATTTTGTGACACTTACGATTGAAAGACAGAAGAATATCGCACTGATCGCACATGACAGCAAAAAGGCTGAGATGATCGAGTGGTGCAATGACAATAAGGACATACTGAAGAATCATTTTCTTTGCGGAACCGGAACAACAGCCCGGATGATCGCAGATAAGACAGGACTGCCGGTGCGAGGTTACAACAGCGGACCATTAGGCGGTGATCAGCAGATCGGTGCCAAGATCGTAGAGGGCAGGATCGACATGGTGATCTTCTTTTCGGATCCTCTGACAGCACAACCACATGATCCGGATGTAAAAGCGCTGCTTCGTATTGCACAGGTATATGATATTCCGATCGCAAATAATAAATCAACTGCTGATTTTATGATCAATTCCAAATATATGGATCAGGAATATGACCATAAGGTTATCAATTTCAAGAAAAATATCAAACAGCGCGCGGAAACTTTATAAAAACAGATAGAAAAATACGAAATAAATTCCATGTTCAGTTAGAAATTGCCCTGTCAGGTTGTTCTATAATGTGACTTTTTTTGACAGAATACAAGAGTAGCTTTTGTACACATTATAGAATAAACATAATTGGAGTGGACAACTTGGCAGGAATCGATAAAGAGATGTTTGGTCAACGTCTTAGAGAGATCCGAAAGAAACATGGGATGACTCAGGCTGAACTTGGAGAAAAGACCGGTCTTGCAGATAAATATATCAGCAGGATTGAGACAGGAAAAGCAGATGTTTCCCTGGACTGTTTTGTAAAGCTGGTGAATGCATTTGATGTTCCCGCAGATTATTATCTTCAGGATAGTATAAGCTATGACTATAAGGTCGAAGGCGGAGAACTGGAGAAATATGTATCTTTTCAGCGGTTTGGTACTGCAAAGACAGAACAGTTACTGGCGGTTCTTGATAAGCTGATCATGCTTATGGATATAACCAAATAGTCGGTAATCAGATAAATATAATTGGGGGGGACAAATGATACAAATAGCAATTTGTGATGATGATGCAGTTATGCTCACAGAGATGCAGAGTGTAATTACACAACATATGGAACAGAAAAATCTTAATTATCAGCTATATTCTTATCAAAATGGAGAAGCATTATTGCTGGGAACGGAAGATGCCGGAATGTTTCATATTGTTTTTCTGGATATTGAATTAACAAGAATGGATGGGATTCGGGTAGCGGGAATACTACGGGAGAAATACCCATCCATTATTCTTGTCTTTATATCTGCGTATAGTGAATATTATAAGGCGGCTTTTGATGTTCAGCCTTTTCAGTTTCTTGATAAGCCGGTTGCGGCAGACAGGCTTCTTTTAACATTAGATCAGGTTTTAGAGCGTGTTGTCAATGACACGGAGCTTCTAACATTTTGTCAGAATCGAGTTTATTATTCTATCAAAATTGGTGATATTGTTTATCTGGAAAGCAACAAGCGTATGATAACAGCTTTTTGCACTTCCGGGACATATGAATTTTATGACAAGCTGGAACATCTGGAGGAGTATCTTGGAACAAGACAGCAGAGGTTTGTTCGGATTCATCGGTCTTTTCTCGTAAATACGAATCATATTCGAACGATTTCCTATACTTGCGTAGGTATGAGTAATGGCGTGGAATTGATGATCAGCCGGGATAAAAGAAGCCGGGTGCGTGAGTACTATACAAAGTGGCTGGAAGGAATGAATTTTTGATCCGGATGATCACGCTGGCGTCTGATCTGTTCTATCTTTGGAATATAAGATCTTTGGGGCATGCGTTATATCATCGGTCGAAATATAAAAGTACAACAGAGATCATGCTGGAAATGATATGGTTGTGTGTCTACTGCGTTATTTCCCATATGATATCAATATATAAAAATCTGGTATTTGTAAGTTTGTTTTTTTTGTACTTTTTATTTTTTAAATTACTTTTTGATAGTGCAGAGAAAAAAGCTTTATTGACCTCGGTTTATCTTGTATTAATGCAGGTTATTGCAAAGATATTCATCCATGTTGTATTTGCAGAACATGGATGGCTTGAAAAGATGAAGGGAAGACCGGCTGTCCCGATAGAGATGTATCGCATTATTCTTTCAAATTTGCTGGTGTGTCTGTTTATAAAGATCTATATTCTAATCTACAAATTCTTACTTAATCGATATAATAACAGATTTCAAAAAATTGAAACAAAAAAATTATTTATAGAAGCAGATCGTCTGGATCATCATCTGTATTTTTCTGATTGGCTGGAGGCTGTGTTGATCCCATGTATGTCCATGGTGGTTATAGGCGCTTTTTTTATGGATAATACAAGGTGTCGGATAGTCTGGATGACCATGGCTGTCTACAGTATTAATTTGATGGCGCAGGATCTCTATATGAGAACAAGAAATGAGAGAAGTTCGACAGTATTTGTCTGGAATATTCAGAGACAGGCAGAACAGTATCGTGCTTATTGTCATTCGCTTGGAGAAGCTTGGGAAAGAAACAGGCGTTTTCGGCATGATCTGAAGAAGCAGTATATGTTAGAACGGATTTATCTGGAACGGGGCGAATATGAAAAGCTGGAACAGGAATATGACCGCGTGATCCAGATTACTTCGTCGCGCGAGGTTATAAGTGGTCATGTTATGACAGATGCCATTCTTTCCTGTAAGCGTTCGGAAGCGGATCAGCGGCAGATCGGACTTACGGTGGAGACTTCAATACCGACAGATCTTGCAATCAGTGACTATCATCTGAATATGTTGCTTGGAAATATACTGGATAATGCGATTCGTCATACCGGACAAGGAGGACAGATTTGGATCAAGATGGTTTATGATCGGCAAAATCTTCTGATCCATTGTAAAAATACCGTGGATGAATGTGAAAACAGATCAACAGATTCCGGATCTTCTGACGGATGTGGAGAGTCGTTTGTTCCGGGTATAAAAAATGGAGTGGCAAATTCTGAAATGCATGGAATCGGACTGCATATCATGAGGGAAATTGTTGCTTATTATAATGGAACGATGGATATAAAAAGGACGAATTGCGAGTACATAGTAATGATAATTTTGGAGCTTACTTACCAAAAGTTACATTGAGACATACCATTTATTACATTTGTGATAAAAATGCTCCTTTTTTGTGTATAGTGTGGGTGTCGGCAGATATGAAAGGCTGTCGAAGAAAACAGATGAAAAGGAGGGTAGCGAGACATATACAGATAACAGCTGTCGGACATTTGTAATTCCGGTATTCAGGCGCCGGATATGGGAAGATAAGAATGGATTTGACAGGATGTAAAATTAAAAATTCATAAGATGTCAAAATGGGCAGTACAGGCTGTGTTATACGGACTGTACTGCTTATTATATATGTGGCTACACATATCTTTCCAGAGTGATGTAGATGCGTCCTTTCCGTGTCTCTTTGCCACAGCCTTTATAGATGAATTTGCCGTAGCCGCGGATGGAGAAAGTGTCGTCCGGTTTTAGTGTGTAACTGTTATTTTCCAGAACACGGTTGTTGAGAAAGACTTTTTTCTCCCGAAACAGGATAACGGTCTGGCTTCTGGATAACTTGGTAACAGCTGCAATCACAGCGTCGATTCGCTCGGATGCAGCGATGCATTGACATTCTTCAAGAGTAGAGGTGATGTCAGGTAGATCTGAGTCCGGACATGGGATACAGCGCACGGATGTATGTTTAATGCGGGTCAGATTCTCGGAAATATAGTCAGCGATAGAAGACACACAGAAGACATAGGCTGTGTTTCGGATGCCGCTTCTGGATGATGCTTTCATGATGATATCTCCGGTCATCTCACGTTCAATACCAAGATTCATCAGAGAGCCAAGGACATCACGATGAGATAATTCATCTGAGAATTTGTCCATCAATGGAGTAATTTGTAAAATCGTGATAGGAAAGGGCAAATCATACCCTGTTGTGTCCTCGGAACCGAATCGTATCATTACGCGGTCGCAGCTGTCTCTTCCACCGAAAATCTCATATGGAATATGAGAAATATCCGGTAGCATACTATAAAAAATATCCAGGTCGGATGCAGATAAAAAATTAGTAAATGTATAAATGTTCTTTTGGTAGGCTTTGTTTGCCAGATCATTTAAATGACCCTGTAATAAGAAATCGGTGTTCATGCTGCTGTTCCTCCTGTTCCGGTGTGACGTGTGCTTTGAATTCTATGTAGAATGATAAAATTATTGGGTATATTTGTAAAGAGAGATTTGTAGAGAGAATCTTAACTTTTTAAAATTATTCTTGACAAAACAGAATGAAACGTATATATTGTGTAAAGCGTCTGGCGCGATAGAAGAGGATTCCGAACACGGGGTCAGTAAGATTGTGACAGACGTCTTAATTTTGCATAGTATAAAGTTCGAAGAATGGGGAGCTCAGATTTGAGCTCCTTTTTTCGATTGATAAAAAACTTTTTGACGAAATTCTATGCCGGATAGATATTGTTAAAATAAAAAAGAAAACGCTACGCGATACATATATTCAAAAATTTTTTAAAAATGGCATTTTTCACAATAAATTCACAAAAAATCGGATGCGCCGGGTCGTTAAATGTCGAAAAACGTCGTACGCAAAATGAAAGTGCTGTGATTGAATTTGATTGAATAAGTAAAGAAGTAGTAAATTTAACAAAACAAGACAGGCAGAATCGGTCAAAATATTCATAAATAATTCATTTTTAGTAAAATTTGTGCAAAAAGAACCATAAAACCCCGAAAACTTTATTTATTATGCAATATTTACAAATATGAAATGATTTGTTATTATAGCACCATAAGAGATGGACAGGAAATAAAAACGAACATCTTGAAAGAAGTTACTACAGTGTAGTAAGTTAAAAAAAGACAATTACTTAACATTTGAATAGATATGATGGAGGATTCCCAATGCACGAATTCGTATAATCCCTATATTACGATGTAATGTACCCCATAACCCCCAAACCCCCCCAAACCCCCCCTTTTTGGAATCCTCCATGACCTCTCCTTTAAGAATGAGCCTCAGTATTAATTACTGGGGCTCAAGCCCTTTCTATAATTAATTTCCCTAAAAATTTTTATTTATGATGTTTCTATACATAATTTCAATTTCCCCCAGGTTTTTATTTATGTTTAATTGATACAGCAGACGGAATGGTATAAATCGCTCTCTGGATGTCGATACTCTTTTATAAAGAAAGGAAACTGGAATGGCTTATATGCATGGTGGTTTCTTTTTGTATGAAAAGAGGAATGGGATATGTTATTTAATAGAAGAAACAGGACTGCAGATCAGGTATATCCGGGGATGCGCCAAAGCCGGAAGCATGGTGTGGATAAGAAGCGTCATTTGGGTAAACAGAAGGGCGTGGATGCGGTTCAGGCAGAGCTGATGGAGCATTATCAAGATTATATGGAAGAATTTGCGGATGAGCTGTCGGCGTTTGGGGTTGTGCAGGAGATGGAGAAGGACAGGGAGATGCTGGAGGATGAGCGGTAGTTTGCCTGACTCGCATATGCTCCTGCGCAAACTCGCCTTCGGCTCAAACATGCGCCCACATATGCTGGCAAGCTGTATTTTATTACGGAAATCTCACTGATATTCATTACAGGGGATGATCAACTAGATAATGCATCTGTGAAAAATATGAGTACAAAGGCAATTCAAATATCTACAAAAGCAAAAACTATTCGCTTAAAATAGTGTGAATTTTTGTTGGGTGGCTGTCGTTCGAACACTAAAATGCAAGAGCGCCAGCCACTTTAAATTTTTTACAAATTCAAATGTAACAAATACTATTATTGCACATTCGCATTATACAATTCCTTAAAATAAGAATCTGTATGTAATAGTTCTTCAAAAGTCCCTTGTCCGACAATCTTCCCTTCTTTAAAGAGAATAATTCTGTCAAAACCGGCAATGGAATTTAATCTATGTGCAATCGCAATGACCGTTTTATCTTTCATTTTTTGCATAACCGATTTCATTACAATCTCTTCTGTTAAATTATCCATTGCAGATGTTGCTTCATCCAAAATGACAAGTTCAGGGTTTTCAAACCACAAGCGGGCGAAAGCAAGTCTTTGTTTTTCTCCACCTGATAAGCAGGTACCTTTCTCACCAATTTCAGTATTTAAGCCTTCCGCAAGATTCTCAACCAAATGAGATAGTTGCACTTCACTCAATGCGTCCAGCATTTGTTCTTCTGACACGTTCTTTTCAAATACCAGATTTTCTTTTATTGTTCCATCAAAAACGGGAACATCCTGCGATATATAGCTAACTTTGTCATACAAATTATTAAGGCAAATTCCACTTAACTTCATATCACCTAAGCAGATTTCTCCCTGATTGTATTTTAGTAATCCCAGTAATATCTTAATCACAGTGGATTTTCCAGAGCCACTTTCTCCTACAAAAGCTATTTTTTGTCCCCTTTTTATGAATAGACTCAAATCATCAATAATTTTCCGTTCTTCATATTGGAACGATAAGTTTTTTATTGCTATTTCACCAATGTCCGTATTAATTGCGTTACCATTTCTTAATTGATTATCATCTTTTAAATCTAAAAATTCTTCAAATCTCTTATAGGACGCCTTGTCCAATTTATATTGAACATAAAGTACATTAAAAATAGCGATCGGCGTGTAAGCATTTTCAATCAGCGCAATGAGTGCAACTATAGAACCCACTGTAAGATTTTTTGTTTTCCATGCGTAAAATAAAATACCAATATCTAACATTGCCACAAGTAGCGCAAATATTGTAAAAAATGCTTCATGAATCATATTCATTTTTACTTTTGATGATACAATATTCTCTTTGGCACTACGAGTTTTCTTTATTTCACTCGGAAACTGTTTGCTCATACGGAATACCAACATTTCCATAAAGCCCCTGACCAGAAAATGATTGAATAGCTCCTCACTATTCAAAATCTTTTCTTTTATTTTGTATAGAAACTTTAGTAGAATATTGGTTATTATAAAAATAAGCATATAGCCTACAAACAAAATGTAAGTAATTATTTTATCAATCTTCCAAATAAAATATACACTAAAAACAATGGTAGGAAGTAAATCACGAATCAAACGTAACCAGAAATTGAATACTACATTTCTGCCTGCGGATGAGCCATTCTCGATCCTTTGAACAAGTTTTCCAGTACCTATTTTCTGATATTCCGTATAATCGATTGTACTTATTTTTCTAAGCGACAAAAGCTTAAAATCCAGATAAATACCATACTCCAATTTCTTTTCTGGATAATTATCCAGATAGTTCATACAATAATTTACCAGCAAAATAAGACCGTAGGTTATAACTCCTGCAAATGTAAGTGTTCCAGTCGCCAATCCGTCAATAACCTTCTGAAAATAGTCCGTCTTGTAATTAGCCATAAATGCATTAAATATACCTAGTCCAATGTAAGCTAATACCCATATTCTGTTATTCTTTAGAATTTCTTTTATATAGCGCATAACTGTACTCCTTTATATATTGTAGTTCAATCATTTGGACAGTACAGTTAACGACTGCTAGCAAGTTTATTTTCACCTCAGCACAATCTGCCAACAGTTTACATCAACTGTACTGAGTAATTATCTCGGATATATTTCATATCGTTCTCACCTCTTTCAAATAAAGTATTTCCGTTAATCTTATCATATCAAGTTCCAATATTCTAGCGCCATTTCTATAATTTGTTACCAGATTTTCTTTCCCTTATTTTCCCTTATGAGAGTTCGTAAATAAGGGGAGAACGATATAACACGATACAAAATGTAATGAAAAGGACACTTAATAGTATAGTTGAAGAATACAGCAGAAGATTATTTAAAAGCGGCGATTGATACGGCGGAATGGATCGATACGCTGGCAATTAAGACGGAGTATGGCAGGATCTGGCAAGCTCTGCCGGAAGGACAGGATGGATACCGGGAGGATGTTCGCAGCCTTATATCAGGATACAAAGAAAGAGGAATATCTGGAGCTGGCAAAGGAAGGCCTTACATACGCAATGAACATCGCAGTAGGAGATGAGACCGGACGATTGATTCCATATCAGGATCATCCGGTAACAGGTCCGACGTATGACAAATATTATCTCAGTACATGTCATGGCCCGGTTGGAAGTACGCTGGCATTTCGTGAATTATATGAGATTACCGGAGAGGAGATCTACCGGAACTGGACGATCGAATTATCGCGTGGTATCGTCCGTGCCGGTGCGCCGGAGAAACATTCCTGGGGCTTCTGGAACTGCCAGTGCCAGTGCTGTGGAACAGCAGGTATTCTGGAGCATTTTGCTGCCATGTATGAATATACCGGGGAGAAAGAGTTCTATGATTATATGCTCCGTACCTATGCGGCGCTGACAGGTAAGAAGCTGACTAACCTGTACGAATATCATTTCTTTGAGAAGTTTTAAGCGGAACCTTATATAAAAATGTGGATCATGCTTCTATGGCTACAGTGATCTCGGTAATGTAGTCTTGCGGGTCTTCGGCAGTGAAGCTGTCTATAACATTGTGCTCCAGATATTCAGAGGAAGTATGGATGTTGTGCTCATGTTTAAAGGTCATCAGGCGGTCGTAAGTATCGCCGATCGTATCCCAGTGACCAGTGTGGTAGGCGGTGAGATATTTTCCTGCAGGCAAGGTATGGACAGGAAGCCCGTAAGGCTTGTTATCTAACAGCAGGGCGACATTATCATAGACAGCGTACTTATCTGATTCGATATGGGAAGCATGCTGGAAATATGCCATATCATAATCATTTTTAAAAGTAGAACCGACTGTTAGCAGAAGATTGATCAGGTCATCGGTTTTTCGATACAGTTCAGCATCTGTAGCGGTCGGTGCTTCTGCATAGAGATAGTAGCGTTCCGGGAAGTCAGCAATAAAGATGGCTGTCGGATCAATCTGCATAGCGAAATGGATCTTGCTCTTTTGCTGCGAGATCCATTTTTCCATGGAGCGTAATTTGGCAATCTCCGTATTGATCTGATGTTCACGTTCTTCTAATATATGGAGCATCTTTGCCGGATCACGGTTGGCAAGCTGCTGTTTGATCTCTTTTAACGGCATACCTAGGTCTTTTAATAGAAGGATGGTGTCAAGAATCTCAGTCTGATAGATCGAATAATAGCGGTAACCATTTGGCTGGGTGAGCTCCGGCTGAAATAAACCGATCTCATCATAATGAAACAGGGTTTCTTTTGTTATCCGCATGATCCTGGCGAACTCGCCGGTCGTCATATATATCTTTTTATTCATTTGAATTTCCTTTCATTTTCAAAATTACACTTGACTATAGGGTTACCCTATAGTATATGCTTGGCTTTGTCAATTAGAAAAGTGTTATAAAACGGAGAGGACTTGTTAAAATGGGTAAATCATTAAATCGTCGCATTACGCCATGGTCGCTGCTGAGTTTTGCGGCACCGTCAATCATCATGATGGTATTTATGTCGTTGTATACCATCGTGGATGGTATCTTTGTATCCCGTTTTGTCGGAAGTAATGCATTATCATCGTTAAATATCGTATATCCCGTAGTAAATGTGGCGATCGCCATTGCCATGATGCTGGCATCGGGTGGAAATGCGATCATTAGCAAATATCTTGGAGAGGAAAATAAAAGGAGAGCATGTGAGAGCCTGACTCAGTTTGTCACGGTATGTGTTCTGGTCAGTCTTGTGATCGTGGTGATCAGTCAGGTGTTCCTGACAGAGATATCCAGACTGCTGGGTTCCAATGAAGTGCTTCTGGCAGACTGTAAAAGTTATCTGGGAATGGTGAGCTTATTCATTCCTGCCTGTATGCTGCAAACGTTGTTTCAGATGTATCTGGTCACAGCGGGACGGCCAACGATGGGCTTGCTGCTTATGATTGGTGCAGGTATTGTAAATGCTGTTCTTGATTACGTATTGATCGTGATCTGTGATATGGGAGTTGCAGGTGCGGCACTTGCAACAGGAATCGGTCAGTGCATTCCCGCGATTGCCGGACTTGTATTTTTCATGTTCTCCAAAGGTGAGCTTCGGTTTACCGGATTCAAGCTTTCCTTGCGGGAGCTTGGACATGCCTGCTATAACGGTTCTTCAGAGATGGTATCAGAGCTTTCAAATTCTGTTGTAACGGTATTGTTCAATCTTGTTCTGATGCGGCTTGCAGGAGAAGCCGGAGTTGCGGCTATCTCAATTCTGCTGTATGGACAATTTTTATTCAATGCATTCTATTTGGGATTTACAATCGGGATCAGTCCGATCGTTGGGTTCCAGTATGGCGCAAAGGATAAGAAAAAACTTCGGAGTATTTATAAGATTGCTTTCCTTTTTGTGGCGGTATCGGCGGTTATTCTGACGGTTATTGCAGAGGTGCTTGCGACCTGGATCATTACGGTATTCACACATGACCCGGCAACATTTGAACTGGCGGAGATCGGATTCAAGATTTTTGCGGTCAATTTCCTGTTCAGCGGGTTGAATATTACATCCTCCGGCTTCTTCACTGCCCTTTCAAATGGTAAGGTGTCGGCGATCATTTCATTCAGCCGGACATTTATCTTTACGGTGTTAAGTCTTCTGATCCTGCCGCATTTCCTTAAGATCTATGGAGCGTGGCTGGCTGTACCGATCGCGGAAGCGGTGACGCTTCTTGTGACTATGCCGTTTCATAAGGTGTATTTTATTGGCAAGGGGGAGAAGAATTATTTGAGGGGATAGATGAATTCTTTTAGACAGTTGCTTTTTAGATTCGTGTTGGTATTGTAGTTGATTCAGCATAATCTTTACACGCGGTTCCGATTCTGTTATAAATAAACTTGGGGAATTCAAATGGAATTTGAATGGTTGACTATATATGGAAGGGACAGGTGAAAATATGTTTTGTAGTAATTGTGGATGTGAATTGCAGGATGGTTGGTCGGTGTGTCCGAATTGTGGTATGCGGATAGAAGAAGAGGGGCGGACTTCACAGATGAATGTGGGAACGAATCAATATGATCCGAATTCAGTACAGATGCAGGGGCAACCTTCACGACCGCAACCGCCACAGAAACCATCTTCGGGTGGTTTATCGGGATGGCAGAAATGGTTGTTGATCGTTGTGGGGATTGCTGTATTAACAGTGATTGTAGGATTTGTGGTTTATAAAGTCGAAAGCAAGTTATCTGATAATAGAAGAGATGCAGATAAGACTGTAGAGACCACGGAAGCGACGGAGCAGGAAGATACGCAGGTATCAACCGGGCAGGATACAGAAGTGACAACAGAGAGTGTAGTATCGGAGGAGTCAGATGATACGAAAGCGCCATATTCGGCAGATATGGTTGTAGATTCGAATATTTCTACCCAGGTTCAGTATGAGGGCTATACGGCAGTATATCATTTACCTCATATCAATTATGAGGGAGATGCGTGTGACAATGTGAATGAGCAGATCGAGAAGCTTGGAAAAAATTATATGAATGAGGATGGAAATGTCTGTATAGGAATCGGCTATAAATGGGCTGTGTATGGAGACATATTATCTCTGCTGGTATCGGTTGATTTTGACTGGGATGCGACGGAATATACGATCTACAACATCAATCTGAAAAAGGATGTCATGTTATCAGAGGACGATCTGCTTGGAGCAGTAAATCTGGATATCTCGGCATATGAAAGCGCGGTAAGAAATGCGTTGGATCAGTATTTCTGGTCATTATATGGCGAAGATAATAAATCAGATGAGGCGTTGAATGAGACTTATAATCAGACAATCGCAGATTCAAATATCAAGGATGCAGTACCTTATATCAATAAAGATGGCGTATTATGTGTCTCAGCGAAGATTTATTCTATCGCAGGTGCCAATTACTATTATCATATGGTAGAGGTACAGGAGCTTGAAGATTCCTGCACATTCAGCGGAGAAAGTGCAGAATATGATTCAAATGCAAATGTAGATTACAGTGCAAATGAAATTCAGACTTCAGATGACTATATTCTGCCAAACAGTGATTCGGAATACATATCGGACAGTGATCTGGATGGTCTGACAGCAGATGAATGCCGTCTTGCGCTCAATGAAATATATGCTCGTCACGGAAGAAAGTTTAATGATCCGGATTACCGGGCATATTTCAATTCCAAGAGCTGGTACAATGGAACGATCGATCCGGATGATTTTGACGATACCGCTTTATTTAATAAATATGAGCTTGCAAATAGAGACTATATCATCGACTATGAGAAGCGGATGGGATATAAGTAGAAATATGTGATCGGATGAAGTCCGCCAATTCATGATTTATCCGTTCGTTCTTTTCTTCGGCTTTCATATATTCCGGTAGTGGCAGATCCTGCTGACATTCACCGCAGATGTCGATGCCGCATATGGTTTCACGGCTTAAGATAATGCCAAGCAGATGTTCCAACATGTCGAGCGTCATGTCGCCCTGATTCCAGTTGGTTTCCGTGAAACGGGTGGAGAGGACATCTTTATCAATAGAAATATAAAATGGAACACCTGAAAGGATGTCAGTTGATTTCCTTTGGGCAGTTCCATTTTTTAATTCTTCAGCGGAAAAAGTCAGAAGGCGATCTTTGCGTATCACATCAATCTGAGAAATATCGGTTGCATCCGGTCCGATCAGAATTAACTGCTTCAGATTCGGATTCTGATCCAGAACAAGACCCGCCCAATCACCACAGCTCATCATTTCGTTAACGAGTGGCTGCTGCATATCTGTATGGTGGTCGAATACTACGAGCGAGAATGGTTGTTTGATCTGGTCGGTGGTTATCTTTGTTATATAATGAAAATTTCCGGAATCAATAAAATGAATACCTTTAGTGCCATACGGCATGATCCGTTTTTGAATCTCGGCAGCAGCTTCATCTGAACAATACAGATCACAGCCATTGATGTCAGAGCAGTCGATCCAGTGAAACTGCGAGTTGTTCTTCATATCTTCATCACAGTATACATGTGTAAAATCCAGAATGTAGTTGTTTGGTTTGTTGTTCATTATCAAAACTTCTTTCTTCAATGCATTCCGCAAAATCAGCACCCTTGCAAGCAAGCGATTTTTCATCATTATATCATGTGCTTCGCACATTCTATGCATTCCGCAAAATCAGCATCCTTGCGAGCAAATAATTTTGCGTTCATTATATCATGGTTCATAAATAATGTACAAACCTTGTATAAACGGACAAAAATATAAAAATAACCTTGTATAAACGGACAAAAATGCAAAAATAAACTTGTATAAACGGACGAAGATATGGCATAATATATATGAAAATATGAAAGAAGGTGTAGAATGAGAAGAAAAATAAAAAATGATATTTTGAATTTTTTGAATCAGGATGCAAAAAAGAAGGCTTTGCTTGTTACTGGAGCCAGACAGATCGGTAAAACATATATAATTAGAGAATGTATAAAGGAAACCACAGCTTCTTTTGTTGAAATCAATTTTATTGAGAATAAAGAGGCAAAAAAATTATTTTCGGATTTTAAAAATACACGCGATTTTTTGCTCAGATTATCGGCATTTACAGAAGGTGAATTAATAAAAGGTGAAACGATTATTTTTTTGGATGAGGTACAGGAGTGTAAGGAGATAGTTACGGCGATAAAATTTTTGGTTGAAGAAGGAAATTATAAATATGTATTAAGTGGTTCCCTTCTTGGTGTTGAATTAAAGGATATTCGATCAATTCCTGTCGGATATTTGCAGGTTATAGAAATGTATCCTATGGATTTTGAAGAGTTCTGTATGGCAAACAATGTGAGCCAACGGATATTGGACTCATTAAAGGATTGCTTTATAAACAAAAAAGTCGTAGATGAAGTTGTACATGAAAAAATGTTGGAATTATTTCGCTTATATTTGATCGTTGGCGGAATGCCAGAGGTGGTTAAGCAATATATTGATACAAATAATCTTCAGAATGTTATTGATTTGCAAAGCCAGATTATAATGCAATATAAAAAAGATATTGCTAAGTATGATCCGGAAAGCAAGTTATATTTGGAAGACATATTTGATCTGATTCCAAGTGAATTGAACAATAAGAATAAACGATTTATTATGAAAAATCTTAATGAAAATTTTAAGCTTTCCAGATATGAGAATAGTTTTATATGGCTGAAGGATGCAGGGGTTGCGCTTCCGGTATTTTGTATATCGGAACCCATGTTACCGTTGCTTATATCCAAATCGACTAATTTATTTAAGTTGTTTCTTGCAGATGTAGGACTTCTTACAGCCATGTATGCAAATGGAATTCAAAAGAAAATGTTGATGAATGAGCTCAATATAAATTATGGTGCAATATATGAAAATGTTGTTGCACAGGAGTTAAAATGTCATGGATTTAATTTGTTTTATTATAACGATAATCGATCTGGAGAATTAGATTTTATTATCGAATATGAAGATTGCGTATTGCCTATTGAGATAAAATCAGGAAAAGATTATGAAAGACATGCGGCTCTTAATAATTGCATGAAAAATCCTAGATATAATATTCATGAGGCGTTTGTTTTCTGTAATGGTAATGTAAATAAAAAAGACAATATTATATATTATCCTATTTATATGGTAACATTTTTGAATAAGGAAAAAAAACTGGGAGATATGCTATATAAGCTTGATCTAAGCGCATTAATAGAATAAAAATAATTCTATGTTCATTCCATCAGATAGACATACACAAAAATTCCTCTGCATACATTGTAAAAATGAGATTTGCAGGGGAATTTTTTTGAGAGATTATATTGAGGAAAGAGCAGAAGAAATTGGACAATATATCGTGGAAAGCGGAGCGACTGTCCGGCAGACAGCAAAGAAATTCGGAGTAAGTAAAAGTACGGTACATAAAGATGTGACGGAACGGCTGGTGAAGATCAATCCATTTCTGGCGGCAAGGATCCGGGTCGTTTTGGATGTGAATAAAGCAGAGCGGCACATCAGGGGAGGAATGGCAACGAAAGAGAAATATCTGCATGAACGGGAAGAACAAGAGGTGCAATGAATAAAAATATTTGCATAGATCGGTATAAGGCGAAAAGATATGGAGTCAGAAGATGACATGATGACGCAGAGAGGCAATTTGAAAAAGATTGCTTCTCTTTTTTAGTTTACTTGTGTTATCAGATGAGATTGGTTAAAATGAAAAATAGATATAACGAGGAGAATGTACGAGAATAAGGGGTAAAAGATAGTTAACGGAGGCGATTACAATGAGACAGAAGTTATGGAGAAAGAAAAAGTTTGTGGTAATGGCAGCGGCATTTGCATGTATTGCAGCTTTGTCCGCGTGTGGAAAAAAAGATACCGATTATAATGTGGATGTAGGTAATGGAGATGGCGGAAGCGTTCAGAGTAAATATAGTATTCCGGAATCGTGTGATACCACATTTGACGCAGGATCGACCGGGCTTAAAGAGATCCGGTTGACAGATTCAGATATTACTGTGCCGAATACCGGTGCAATGTATGTAGCTCCGGTAAAGATGAAAGAGATCGATCCGGAATATCGAAAAAATCTGGTAGAAAAGTTATTTGACACAGATAAGGGTGTCTATGTCTATTATGATATGGAGAATATGGACAAGCTGTCAAAGGAGGATATTCAGGAATATATCGATCTGTACGAGCAGCAGAAAAAGGCAGATCCGTCAAATGCAACGAATTATGATTCGGATATTGACCGTATGAACCGTTTGCTGCAAACGACATCAAAGCAGAGAGAAAATGCGGGAGATTATTCCGCAGATGAATATATGGGGACAGTTGGTGATCTGGAATACAGAATAAGTTTTCCTCAGGAAGGGGAAAATGATACTCTTTTTCGGATAAAGGAAGATCTTCTGCAGTATCGTCCGATGGAAGGTGCGACCGGTGTATTCACATCCAGCCTGGAAGAATACAATACCGGCTTGGGTGATGAATATGGAGAGTTGGAATCGGATATTAATGAATGTTCACTGTCGGTAGATGAGGCAAGGCAGATTGCTGAAGAATTTCTGTCAAAGATTGGCGGATCGGATGTGATTTTACAGAGTGAATCGGATCTGTGCTGGCTGTATCGGAACGATGGTTCGTCTGACCAGAATCTGCCGACGGTTGTAGATGGATATTCATTTGAATACATAAGATCGGTTATGGATCAGCCAGTGTCGGATGTAGCAGTCTGGACTGCTGATAATCTTCGTCAGGCAAATGGATTTGTGAATGTTCCGATCGAGAAATATACGATTCAGGTAGATGCAAATGGTGTGATCGATGCTCTATGGAACAGTTATCTGGAAGCCGATGGTAGTGCGCAGGCGGTGGAGTTGTTATCCTTTGATGAGATGCTTAAGAAAGCAAATGAGTCGATAGCAGCGTATTATACCAAATATCCGACAGCATATAAGCAGATTGCATTTAACGATATTACGTTGTCTTACTATCTGAAACAGAAGGAAGATGGAAGCGGATTTGAATATGTTCCGGCTTGGATTCTTGCGGAATACGAAGACCCTGCAGATCACGAACTTCCGGAGCAGGCCGTAATTCTGGATGCCAGAGATGGCTCTGCCATCGACCTGATGAAGCTCGCCGAAGCAGTTGGTGGCATTTCCGGTGCAACCGACTGACTTTCTGAAAATTAAAAATTGCTCGATCAATGCCCGGTAGTTGGTGTTACATTAACGTGTTCCGGTTTCTATTCGGTTCGCACACTTATTTGCCAGCAGTCGCCCTAACTCGTCCTTACGGACTCAGACAAGGGCTTGGTGCTGGCAGTTAGTGCGAACCTCATTGCGAAATCCTCACAATGTTATTGTAATACCAACTACCGGGCATATTTTCGGCCAATTTTTAATGTCTGCTAAACCAGCACCCGCATTCGCTGACAATATACACCTCCTGACGAAATGCTCGCTATGTTGCTGCAGAATAGACCATTGATATACAGCAGTCGCTAAACACAGTTGATAAAAGGTGCCTGATTGCCGGTTGGGTATATGGTGTTCCGTTAACATTCGGCGAGATTTTGTAATGAGGTTTGCACTAGCTGCCAGTACTAAGCCCTTGTTTGAACCCGTGAGGGTGAGTTAGGGCGGCTGCTGGCAAATCAGCGTGCGAACCGAATAAAAATCAAGTCGAGTTAATGGAATATCATATAGTCAACCGGCAATCAGGCAATTTTGTATTATGGGAAAGTTGAATGTCCATCGTGTATCGTAGTCTGTCCTGTAACAACATAGCGAGCATTTCGTAGAGAGGGACATACTGCCAGTGAATGTGGGTGCTTGTTTGAGCCTAGAGGACGAGTTAGCACAGGAGCATGAACGGATTGGGTATAGGCTGGAAGGCGAGGAATATTTCATTGTCAAGCCTGCTCTATCTCCATTACAAACGTTGGTGTAGATTTCGTAATGAGATTTGCACTAGCTGCCAGCATCAAGCCCTTGTCTGAGTCCGTAGGACGAGTTTGGGCGACTGCTGGCAAATAGGCGTGCGAATCGAATAGAAATCGAACCAAATTAGTAGTGGAGATAGGACAGGCTTGATAATGGAATATCCATAATTCCATTGCCAATCAGGGGGCAGGTGGGGTATAATCAAGGGTGAGTTGCCAGAGGTTTTTCTGGCTGAGAAACAGAAAAGGGGTCATCCTATGAGATTTATTCATATTGCGGACGTCCATCTGGGCGCCGTTCCTGACAAAGATAAAAGCTGGAGCAAAGAGCGGGCAGACGAGATCGAATCAACATTTGACCGCCTTTTGACTGTGGCAGAAGAAAGAAAAGTAGAATTGCTGCTGATCGCCGGTGATCTGTTCCATGCACCGCCATCTCTGCAGGAGTTGAAAAGTCTGGACTACAAGCTGTCAAAGCTTACAAATACAAGAACCGTTATGATTGCAGGAAATCATGATTATATCGGAAAAGGTTCACCGGCGGAGAGTTATGAATTTACATCAAATACAGTGTTGATGCCGGCAGATACTTTTAGTAATGCATATCTGGATGATATCAATGTCTGTGTGACCGGATTCAGTTTTGGACAGGTAGAATACACAGAGGATGTCTATGCAGATATCATGCCGCAGATGAAGGATGCGATTAATATTCTGCTGGCGCATGGCGGAGACGAGAAGCACATACCGATCAATTTCAGACGGATGGCAGAAGCAGGATTTGACTACTGTGCACTCGGACATATCCACAAGCCGAAGCATATCGTGAAGAACAAAATGGCATATCCTGGTTCGCTGGAGCCTCTTGATCGGACGGAAACCGGTCGACATGGTTTCATTTACGGACAGATCAAGGATGGCGCGACGAAGATCCGCTGGGAGCCATTTAACTGTCGGAGTTATATTAATCTTGGATTTGCCGTGAAACCGGAATACAGCGGAGCAAAGATTCTGGATGTTCTTGCAAAGCAGATGGAGAGTATGGGTACTCAGAACATTTATCGAATCATCCTGTCGGGTCACATGGCAAATGGATTGAAGCTGGATTTTTCCGGTCTGATGCGGAATTACAGGATCTATGAGATTGTAGACAATACATTGTGCGAGTATGATCTGGATAAATTGTATCTGGATAATGAAGATAACCTTCTCGGACAGTTTATTGATCGATTTGCGGAAGCAGATGACGAGATCAGCAAACGTGCCCTGAAATACGGAGTAGAAGCAATACTTGCAACTGGAGATAAGTAAACATGTATATAAATAAGCTGTTATTAAAGGAATTTGGAAAATTTAATAATAAAGAAATTCGGCTTAAAAAAGGTTTGAATCTGATCTATGGCGCAAATGAATCCGGAAAGACGACTGTAAAAGAATTTATCGTTGGTATGTTGTATGGAATTGATAAGACCAGAGGTATCGGTGCGCGGCTTGATAATTATGAACTTCGCAAGCCGGTAAATGGCGGTGGGTATTCCGGAAAAGCATATGCGGTAACAGATGAAAAAAGCTATCTTCTGGAGCGGAACTTTCTTCGCACCAGTAAGAATGCGACGCTGACGGAGATTGATACCGGAAAGGAAGTCCAGCTTAAGAATCAGAATTCTTATAAGGGCATCTTGTTTGATGTGGATAAGAGCACCTATACAAATACTCTCTGTATCGGAGAGCATGGTGCAGCACCCGGCAAAGAACTGGCAGAGGATCTCGGGAATTATGTGGTGAATCTGACAACGACCCGAAATGCCGATATTGATAAGACAGAAGCTATCCGTTATCTGAAAAACGAGAGACGGAAATTTGAAAATAAAAAACTGGCGGTGGAGATCGATCAGTTAGGGGAACAAATGGATGCATTGGGTGATGTAGACGGTGATCTGGAAGCGATTCGGGAAGAACGTCGTGAAGAGCTGGATGCATATAATATGGAGATTGCCCGCCTGAAACGAGAAGCAAGGCAGCTTGTAAATGAAAAGGATGCCGCTATTCCGGATGAGGACGAGGATCGAACCAGAAGCCATATCTTCCTTGATGTAGAAGCTCTTGACGATGAGGAAGACGAGAAAAAGAATCGGCCAAAGGAAAAGAAGAAGTTAACAGATAATATTTTGATTATTATGTTGACCGGTGTATTGGTTGTTGCAGCTGTTGTACTTGCTGTTCATCTTTTGAATTTCCAGAAAGCGATTCAGCAGTTATTTACAATCTGCACGATTGCATTTGTCGCAGTTACGATCATTGATGGTTTATTCCGAAAAGGATTCTTCGATGGACCGGATGTCGTACCGGATGAAAAGGAATTTGACCAGATGATTTATGAGCTTGGACGTGCAACAGAATCGAGAACGGTAAGAATCGAGATTGACCGGAATTTTCAGGAGGCGCATGACGCAAAACTTGAGTTATTGAAGTTCAAAGAGCATGATGCCATGGCAAAACGTGATTCCTATTATGAATTAAAAGGAAAACGTGACGAGCTTCAGAAACGATTCGAAGTCTTGGAGAAGGAACAGAAAGCGATCGATCTGGCGATCCAGACCATCAATGATATATCGGTTGATATTTACAATGATTTTGGCGGACAGTTAAACGAGAATATCTCGGAGATTGTTAGTATCATTACAGATGGCAAATATAATGACGTGAAGCTGGATGAAAACATGCACATTTCAGTATTTGACGACGATCATTATATGCCGATCGAATTCTTAAGCAGCGGAACGATCGAGCAGATCTATCTGGCTGTCCGGCTGTGCATCGCAGGTCTTCTCTGCAAAGACCGTATGCCGATCATTGTAGACGATATCTTTACAGCTTATGATGAACATCGCCTGAAAAATGCGCTCTATTGCATGAGCCGTATTGATACTGACCAGATTATTATATTCACATCAAATAATGCCATTGGGGATATGTTGGATGATCTTTCTATGGAATATAATTATGTGGAGTTGTAAATGAATAATAGAATAAATGTAAAAAATCCCAGCCAGTACAGACTTGGAAACCGGCAGGGGTTTTGTTATATTCTATGGGAGTAAGAACTGCTATTTCTTTAACGCTGCAAGCTGAGCCTTTAGTGAGGCAATCTCTGCACTCATTTCAGAGACTGTAGCATTCTTTTCGGCTAGAGTAGCGCTCATTTTAGATACTACTGCATCTTTTTCAGATAAAGCGGTGACTGCTTCATCACGTTCTTTTTTCAATTCATCGATCATGTAATTGACTGTATTTTCATCCAATTTTCGTAATGCTTCAGAAAACATGGTAACAACCTCCT
>NZ_QTMQ01000012.1:0-380 GCF_003604095.1 Clostridium sp. AF15-41 | reverse complement strand
TCATCCAATTTTCGTAATGCTTCAGAAAACATGGTAACAACCTCCTCCGGGTGATACAGATATTCTGACATATCCATGCAGATAGTCTCCATCCATGGATAGTCGGATATCAGTGCTGCAAGGTCATCCATGGTAGTTGCCGTCAACAGGGATAACCATGCGTTAAGTTCGTTGATATCTTTAGAATACTTACTTTTTCGGAAGACGTCAAGGGCAACGACATAGTATTCCTGTAGAAGACGAAGGTCGATCCCGGTATCAAATGCTGCTTTTCCGTGATGCAGATAAATGTCAGCCAGGTCGGCAGTTTTACATTCTTTCGGGCTGTTTTCAAACATTACGATCGTATAAACGGTTTTCAGATCCTGATAGGTGAATGT
>NZ_QTMQ01000011.1:0-115657 GCF_003604095.1 Clostridium sp. AF15-41 | reverse complement strand
TTTTTTATATTCAGTTGTAACACATGTATTGTAATCCTACACATTTTGTACATCCCGGCAATCTATACTTCGTTGACGATTATGTTTAACTGTGATATAATTCAAACGATTTTTGAACAAATTAAAAGAAAAAGGATGTAAATATGGAATATTTAAAGACATTCTGGAGCAGAAGATATCTGCTTGCTGAACTGGTAAAGAAGGGAATCAAATTAAAATACAGACGTTCGTATCTTGGTATTTTATGGTCCTTGCTGGAACCGTTGATGACAACAGCAGTATTAACTGTTGTATTCGGAACATTGTTTGACAACAAAAATAAGTTATTCCCGCTTTATATTTTAAGCGGACGTTTGCTGTATTCGTTTTTTAGCAGTGGAACAAAGGCATGTTCCAAGGCAATTCGTGCAAATGCCGGTATGATTAAAAAGGTATATGTACCAAAGTATCTGTATCCAATGTCATCGGTTCTTTTTAATTTTATAATTTTTATGATATCATTATTAGTAATGATACCATTATTTGTTTTTTGTCATCATGTGCCGAAGCTGCAGATACTTCTGATGTTTATCCCGTTGTTGATTCTGCTGCTTATGACATTCGGTGTTGGAATGATCCTGGCAACTGTTACGGTATTTTTCCGGGATATGGAATATCTGTGGGATGTATTTCTAATGATCATTATGTATACATGTGCGATTTTCTATTATCCAACGCGTTTGTTAAAAAGTGGATATTCCTGGCTGCTAAAGTATAATCCATTATATTGTGTTATACACAATTTCCGTGCATGTGTGCTGGGTGATCCATTGAATTGGAATTATATGCTGTATGCATTTATATTTTCGATAGTTGCTATTATAATCGGAACATACACGTTCTATAAGAAACAGGATAAATTTATTCTTCATATTTAAGGGGACAGGAATGGGTAAAGAAGCACTTATTGTTGATAATGTCAGTATGAAATTCAACCTGAGCAGTGAAAAGGTTGATAATATAAAAGAATATATTATTAAATCTATTAAACATCAGATCAGTTATGATGAATTCTGGTCTTTAAGGAATGTCAGTTTTACAATGAACAAGGGTGAACGAATGGGAATCCTTGGATTAAACGGTGCAGGAAAGAGTACGTTGTTAAAGGTTATTTCCGGCGTTTATAAACCAACGGAAGGTAAAGTGATCCGTCATGGGAAAGTGGTGCCTCTGTTGGAGCTTGGGGCAGGCTTTGACCAGCAGTACACCGGTAAAGAAAATATATTTTTATATGGAACTGTTCTTGGATATACAAAGGGATATCTGGAAGAAAAATATGATGAGATCGTAGAATTTTCCGAGCTTGGGAAATTTATCGATGTGCCGATCAAGAATTATTCATCCGGTATGAAGTCCAAACTTGGATTTTCGATTGCAACGATTGCGAATCCGGATATTTTAATCCTGGATGAAGTGTTATCCGTAGGAGATGCAAAGTTCCGAAAAAAGAGTGAGGCTAAGATCATGCAGCTTATGGAGGGTGGAACAACCGTTTTATTTGTTTCTCATTCTCTTGCACAGGTTCGAAGAATCTGTGATCGGGCAATGATCCTTGACCATGGCACGTTAAAAGCCATTGGAGGAATAGATGAGATATCAAATCAGTATGAAGCGATGATAGAAGCGACGGATACTGGTAAAAAGAAAAAGTAGAAGGAGAATAACAATGAGTAAAAAACCTGTAGTTTTAATGGTACTTGATGGTTATGGAATTAGTGATAAGACAGAAGGCAATGCGATCGCACTTGCAAATACTCCTGTTATGGATAAGCTAAAGGCTGAGTATCCTTATGTAAAGGGGGCTGCTTCCGGTCTTGCAGTTGGACTTCCGGACGGACAGATGGGTAACTCTGAGGTTGGTCATATGAATATCGGTGCAGGAAGAATTATATATCAGGAATTAACCAGAATTACAAAGTCCATTCAGGATGGTGAATTCTTTGATAATGCAGAAATGTTAGAAGCTATCGAGAACTGCAAGAAGAATAATTCTGATCTTCATGTATGGGGATTATTATCAAGTGGTGGTGTACACAGCCATAATACACATTTGTATGCGATCCTTGAGTTGTGTAAGAAACAGAATTTTGAAAATGTATATGTTCATCCGTTCTTTGATGGTAGAGATACTGCTCCTGCATCAGGAAAAGGATTTTTAGAGGAATTGATTGCAGAGATGAAGAAGATCGGCGTAGGTAAGGTCGCTTCTCTATCCGGTCGTTATTATGCTATGGATCGTGATAACAGATGGGATCGTGTTGAACTTGCGTACAAGTCACTTGTAACAGGTGAGGGTGTACAGGCAGAAGATCCTGTTGCTGCAGTACAGGCATCTTATGACAAAGAAGTATATGATGAGTTTATCCTTCCTACCGTTATTACAGAGAATGGTAAGCCAGTATCACTTGTAAAGCCAAATGATTCGGTTATTTTCTTTAACTTTAGACCAGACAGAGCAAGAGAGATCACCAGAGCATTCTGCTGTGATGATTTTGATGGCTTTAACAGACCAAACGGAAGATTCCCACTGGTATATGTATGCTTCAAAGATTATGATGAGTCTATACCAAACAAGATTGTTGCATTTAAGAAAGAAGAAATCGACAATACATTTGGTGAGTATCTTGCAGCAAATGGCAAGACACAGGTTCGTCTTGCAGAGACAGAGAAGTATGCACATGTTACTTTCTTCTTTAATGGCGGTGTAGAAGAACCAAATAAGGGTGAAGACAGAATCCTTGTAAAATCCCCTGCTGTTGCAACCTACGATCTTCAGCCTGAGATGAGTGCTCCGGAAGTATGTGAGAAGCTGGTGGATGCTATCGGTTCTGATAAATACGATGTGATCATTATTAACTTTGCAAATCCTGATATGGTAGGTCATACAGGTGTTATTCCGGCAGCGATCAAGGCTGTAGAGACTGTTGATGCTTGCGTAGGAAAGGCAGTAGAAGCGGTTAAGAAGGCAGATGGTGTATTATTTATCTGTGCAGATCACGGTAATGCAGAGCAGATGATCAATTATGAGACCGGTGAACCACATACAGCTCATACAACAAATCCGGTACCGTTTGTACTTGTAAACTATGATGAGAGCTATGGTTTAAGAGAAGGTGGATGTCTTGCAGATATCGCACCTACACTTCTTGAGATCATGGAGCTTCCACAGCCAAAGGAAATGACAGGTAAATCGCTGCTTATTAAGAAATAAAAAGAGGGACGAACAAATGAAGAATTTTTTTCAGGAGTTTAAAGAATTCGCATTAAAGGGAAATGTTCTGGATATGGCGATCGGTGTTATCATCGGTGGTGCGTTTTCAGGACTGGTAACGTCGCTGACAGACTGTTTTATCAATCCGATCATTGGATGTATCGGTGGTGCTGAAGTACAGGGTAAGATTCATCTGCTGGGAGATCAGTATATTGATTATGGTTCTTTCATTACAGCAGTGATCAACTTCATCATCATGGCGTTTATCATTTTCCTTTTGATGAAGGGAATAAAAAAACTGTTATCTCTCGGTAAGAAAGAGGAAGCTGCGGCACCTTTAACAAGAAAATGTCCATATTGTTATGGTGACATTGATGTTAAGGCTACAAAGTGTATGTATTGTACATCTGATGTAGAACCGACAGTAAAAGCAGAAGAATAAAAATGATTGATATTCTGCATTATTCGTATTCATGCATCAGAATAAGAATGAATTGAAAATACCCGCCGGAGGATCATAGTAACAGATGATTTCTCCGACAGGTATTTTTTTATTGCAGGAAAGTTGTTTGTCAGATAAAAACATTTCGTTAAGATCATATGGAGTTTCTGCGATCTGTCTAAGTCATATAAAATCCGATTCGTTATAAGATGAATACTTTGATAAAAAGTGTGAATACTATAAAAGAATAAAAATTGCCAATAATTGTACGGATAGAAAGGCAGAATGGAGAATCATATGAACAGATTGGAAATAATTGAAATTAAAGCAAGAGAAATACTTGATTCAAGAGGAAATCCGACAGTTGAAACAGATGTTACACTGGCATGTGGATGTAAAGGCCGGGCAATGGTTCCATCCGGTGCATCAACCGGACAGTATGAAGCACATGAACTCCGTGATGGAGAGAAACGATATATGGGACAAGGCGTATATGGGGCATGTAATAATGTAAATAACAGAATTGCAGATAAGTTGATCGGTATGGATGTTTCAAGACAGAACGAGATCGACAGGATCATGATAGAAGCAGATGGAACGGACAATAAGACACGTTATGGTGCAAATGCAATGCTCAGTGTGTCTCTGGCCTGCGCAAAGGCGGCTTCGATGGCACTTGGAATGCCGCTTTACAGGTATTTGGGAGGTGTTAATGCAAAAAGACTTCCTGTTCCGATGATGAATATATTAAATGGAGGAAGACATGCCGATAATACAGTAGATTTTCAGGAATTTATGATCGCTCCGGTTGGGGCAGAATCCTTTCGGGAAGCAATGGAGATTGCCTGTGAGATCTATCATACATTAAAGATAGAATTAAATATCAGAAATTTAAGTACAGGTGTCGGGGATGAGGGAGGTTTTGCACCGAATCTGGCCACAACATATGATGTATTAAATCTTCTTGTGGAAGCAATTGCAAAAGCCGGATATAATCCCGGTGTGGATGTGCAGATAGCAATGGATGCAGCTGCATCTGAATTATATGATGTAGCATCTGACCGGTATATCTTCCCGGGAGAGTCGAGAATGACCGGAAAAGAGATCCGAAGAAATTCAGAGGAAATGGTACAATTTTATGAGGATCTTGTTACCAGATATCCGATTTATTCAATTGAGGACGGACTGGATGAAAATGATATGAACGGATGGAAGGTTCTGACATACAGACTTGGAAAACAGATACAGCTTGTAGGAGATGATCTGTTTGTTACAAATAAAAAACGTTTGTTAAACGGAATTGAAGATGGAATTGCAAATTCAATTCTTGTGAAGGTAAACCAGATCGGAACGCTGACAGAAGCAATGGATGCAGTTGAGACAGCTCATAAAGCAGGGTATTCATCTGTGATATCACATCGTTCAGGAGAAACAGAGGATACGTTTATTGCAGATCTTGCAGTAGCCATGAACTGTGGGCAGATAAAAACCGGTGCTCCGGCGAGAAGTGAAAGAACCGCAAAATACAATCAGCTGATCCGGATTGAGGAGGAACTCGGTAAATCAGCTGTATATGGGATAGATTAGATTTACGTTATTATTTATCTTACAGGGATCTGTACAGTAAAATCATCCGGAAGCTTATTTCCGAATTTATTATAAACTGTATGATTATAAATTCTTGTAGCTGTTATATCATAAGAAAGCATTTTATATCCTACAGTATCTAATTGCCTGATGCCGTCTGCTGTTTTTGTAAAAACAGGAAAGGCGGCATTTTGCTTTATCTCTTTTAAGACGGATGAACCGTTTCTGCGAAGGGCAAGGATATGTCCGTAAAAGCTCCAGCCTTTATCCTTGAACTGTTCCATATCTGTTTTCTTCACATCAAGCAGCAAATGCAGAATCGCACGGTTGATACGTGTCTGAGTGATCTCTTTTGATTTTACAGATTCAAGGATGTCGTGATAGCAGCTGCATGTATCTGCCTTTTTGAGCTTATTATAAAGCTCAGGTGTCATATCGGCTGTATCCGGCATGGTTGTTTGCTGCAACAGCCGGTACTGTAACAAAGCAGAGAGATCATTTTCAAATACAGGGAGTGATCTGCCATATTCAGGCAAAAATAAAGAGGCAGATGCATCCGGCAGGATCTGCTTTATGGTATCAGTAATATTTGAAGAAATATCAGCTTTATTTGTTTCCTGAATAAGAGATCGAATGGCGGAAGCGGAGCAGATCGTACCATTAATATCGGTGCTGTTATATGCAGCATGTTCACGTTTGATGATGTATGGTTTTATCGATGAATTCAATTTCTTTAAGGCGGCAAGATATTCGATCGCAAGAATATTGTTTGGTTCAGCAATAACAGGAACAGCATCCGGTAAAAGGCCGGCAAATGCTTTTGCACGTGCAGCCGGATAACTGTTACCGTCTGAAAGATACAGCCGGATCAAATCTGAGAATTCGGTAGGCTCGTCTATAAGAAAATTTGCAATTGTATTTAAAAGATCAACATTATCACATTCCGCACCAAAGACAAGATAATCAACAACATGAAGTTTTTCAAGCAGGGAGACTCCGGCAAATGCGAAATCTCCGGCACTGGCTGTCGCAAAGACCATTGGAAGTTCAAATACAGCATCAATGCCGTTTGAAACAGCCATATCCGCACGCAGATATTTGCTGCAAACGGCAGGAAGACCACGCTGGATATAATCACCGCTCATAACAGAGATAATATGCTCGCATCCAAGCGTGGAACGAATCTGTTCCGCCTGATACAGATGGCCGTTGTGAAAAGGATTGTATTCTGCTATGATTCCGGCTGTTGACATATTATACCTCCGTGTTTTTTTCTTCATTATTTTATATGCTTCGCATATTCAATGCACTCGAAAAAAAACATCCCTTGCAAGCAAGTGCTTTTTTTCTTCATTATATTTTATATTTTATTTTCTGTAAAGTATGGTATAATTGGAATGTGCATGGTCGGCGTAGTCTGGCCTTTTTTTCGTGAAGATGTACGATTTTTATCACATGGGTTCATGTATGATGAAACAGAAGATTTCGGGAGCTGTTAAACAGGACAGATAAGAAGAAGTCTTGCAGAAAAAAACAGGAGTGAATTCGATTTTCAGGATTGACATTTAAGAGAAAGGCTAGTAGTATAATAACAGGAATCGAACATTTGTTTATGGAGGTAGAAAGATGATAAAAGATGATGATAAGAAGAAGGCATTGGATGCTGCATTAGCACAGATTGAGAAGCAGTATGGTAAAGGATCTGTTATGAAGTTAGGAGATTCTTCAGCCAATATGAATATAGAAGTAATACCAACAGGATCATTAAGCCTTGATATTGCACTTGGCCTTGGTGGAGTTCCGAGAGGAAGAATTATAGAAGTATTCGGACCTGAGTCCAGTGGTAAGACAACAGTTGCTTTGCATATCGTTGCCGAGATCCAGAAAAGAGGCGGTATTGCCGGATTTATTGATGCTGAACATGCACTTGATCCGGTATATGCGAAGAATATAGGTGTTAATATTGACGATTTATATATATCACAGCCGGATTGTGGTGAACAGGCACTTGAGATCACAGAGACGATGGTTCGCTCCGGTGCGGTAGATGTAATTATCGTTGACTCTGTAGCGGCTCTTGTTCCAAAGGCAGAGATCGATGGAGAGATGGGTGATTCACATATGGGTCTTCATGCCAGACTGATGTCACAGGCACTTCGTAAGCTGACGGCTGTTGTCAGTAAGACGAACTGTGTTGTTATCTTTATCAACCAGTTACGTGAAAAGGTTGGTGTTGTATTTGGTAATCCTGAGGTAACGACCGGTGGACGTGCGTTGAAGTTCTATGCATCCGTGCGAATGGATGTCAGAAGAATCGATACTCTGAAGATGGGTGGAGAGATCGTAGGTAACCGTACCAGAGTTAAAGTAGTAAAGAATAAGGTTGCTCCTCCGTTTAAAGAGGCAGAATTTGATATCATGTTTGGAAAGGGCATTTCCAGAGAAGGTGATATATTGGATCTTGCCGTTGCAAATGATATCGTTGATAAATCCGGTGCATGGTATGCTTACATGGGCGATAAGATCGGACAGGGACGTGAGAATGCGAAGGCATTTCTGGCAGAGAATCAGGCAATCTGTGATGAGATAGATGAGAAGATCCGGGAGAAGCTTGGTCTGGTTGAATCTGAGGATGCTGAAGAAAAAGGAACAGAGAAATAGGAACAGAGAAATAGAAAGGCTGTTTATATATGCTGGTAACGGATTTAAAACGGATTGATGATAAAAGATTCTGTCTGTATCTTGATTATGAGGCGTTTGGACCATTGTATGCTTCGGATATCAAGCGGTTAAAGCTGATTGTAGGAGAGAATACAGATGCGGAGAAGCTTACACAGTTCCGAAAAGATTATTTCTTTAAGAGAGCAATGGATAAAGCCATTGCGGCGATTAAATATTCAGAAAAATGTGAATATGATATCAGGCAGAAGCTACAAGAGCTTTGTTATGATAACGAAGTAATTGAAACTACGGTTGAGAAATTAAAAAAATATAAATATGTAGATGATGCCAGATATGCATCTGTATATGTCAGAAGTCATATTAATCGTAAAAGCAGAAGGGAAATCACATATGCGTTATCAGCAAAGAAGATATCGGATGAATGGATTGAGGAAGCCTTTGAAGAAAATCCGCTTCCTGACGAACGCGAGATAGTAATGAGATTGATACAAAAGAAATGTCCGGCTTCAGAATTGAAGGACAGAAGGGATAAGGTTATTGCATATCTGCTTCGAAAAGGATATCCATATAGGTTGGTTGCGACCTGCGTAGATGATATTTTAAGAGATGAAACAGCGGTTATATAAGAAAATTTGCACAGAAAATGAGGCAGAAAATTGTTGTTTTTGTTTGTTTTCACTTGACATAATTAGTAAAAAATATTAAACTGAAATAGTTGTATAAGTGTACAATGAAAACTTAATAAGGAGGTGCTCCTGTGAGTGATGTTGCGTGGATAATCATTTATATTTGCATCCTTGTTGTATGTATTGTAGCTACATGGTTCATCGCTATTGCATATAGAAAAAATATTGCAGAAGCAAAGATCGGTAAAGCAGAAGTTGCAGCAAGAGAAATTATAGATGAAGCTCAGAAAGATGCTGAAGCAAAGAAACGTGAGATCTTACTCGAAGCTAAGGAAGATGCTTTAAAGACACGGAATGATCTTGAAAAAGAAGTCAAGGACAGACGTGGTGAAATTTCCAGAATGGAGAAACGAGTTCTTGCACGTGAAGAAAGCATTGACAGAAAGACCGAAGCAATCGAGAAAAAGGAAGCAAGTCTTGCATCCAAGGAAGGTCTGCTCGAAAAGCAGAAAGCAAGAGTGGAAGAGCTTCAGGCAAAACGTTTACAGGAACTGGAAAGAATTTCAGGTTTAACCTCTGAACAAGCAAAGGAATACTTATTAAAGACTGTTGAAGATGAAGTAAAACATGAAACAGCAGTCATGGTCAAGGAATTAGAAACCAGAGCTAAAGAAGAAGCGAACAAGAAGGCAAAGGAGTATGTTGTTTCTGCAATTCAGAAATGTGCAGTTGATCACGTTGCTGAGACAACAATTTCACTGGTACAGTTGCCAAATGACGAGATGAAGGGAAGAATCATTGGTCGAGAGGGACGTAATATCCGTACACTCGAAACAATGACAGGTGTAGATTTGATCATTGATGATACACCGGAAGCAGTTATCCTTTCCAGCTTCGACCCGGTAAGAAGGGAAGTTGCAAGAATTGCACTTGAGAAGCTGATTGTTGATGGAAGAATCCATCCAGCAAGAATCGAAGAAATGGTAGAAAAAGCGCAGAAGGAAGTTGAAACCATGATGCGTGAAGAAGGTGAAGCCGCAACTCTGGAAGTTGGTATTCACGGTATTCATCCTGAATTAGTAAGACTTCTTGGTAAGATGAAGTTTAGAACAAGCTATGGTCAGAATGCATTAAAGCATTCGATTGAGGTAGCACATTTATGTGGTTTATTGGCCGGAGAGATAGGTGTTGATGTCAAGGTTGCGAAACGTGCCGGATTACTTCATGATATTGGTAAATCAATCGATCATGATATGGAAGGTTCCCATGTACAGATTGGTGCAGACTTATGTAGAAAGTACAAAGAGTCTCCGATTATTGTAAATGCAGTGGAAGCCCATCACGGTGATGTTGAGCCAGAATCTTTGATAGCATGTCTTGTACAGGCTGCTGATGCAATTTCAGCTGCAAGACCGGGTGCTAGACGAGAAACACTGGAAACCTATACTACACGTCTTAAGAAACTTGAGGATATTGCAAATTCCTACAAGGGCGTGGAGAAGACATATGCTATTCAGGCAGGTAGAGAGATTCGAGTAATAGTTGTTCCTGAACACGTCAATGATTCCGATATGGTATTACTGGCAAGAGATATTGCAAAGCAGATTGAAAATGAGCTTGAGTATCCTGGTCAGATTAAGGTTAATATTATTAGAGAGTCTCGCGTAGTTGATTATGCTAAGTAAAAGTTTTACAGCCTGTGGAAGAAATTCCACAGGCTGTTTTTAACTATAAAGAAGATTTAAGTATATATAATTGTTTATAAATGGATGGAAGATTTACAGGAGGCGTTATTTATAGAGAGGATGTTTAGATAAGGAGAGAAATATGGAAGAACGATTTATCAGAGAGAAAAAGGAACTGGCTTATCATGCACATATATTTGATGTATATAATGATTATCTGATCCTGCCGGATGGACAGAAGGTGATATATGATCTTATCGACCATATACCCGGGTGCTGTGTTCTGCCGGTGGATGAGAATGGACAGTTGATATTTGTCAGACAATATAGAAATGCAGTGGATGATATGACATTGGAAGTGCCTGCCGGTTGTATGGATAAAGGGGAAACACCGGAACAGTGTATCAGACGCGAATTAAAAGAAGAAACAGGATTTACGGCAGAACAGCTTATGTTTGTGACAAAAACATGTCTGGCGATAGGAACCAGCAATGAGATGACATATGTTTATATAGCAACCGGTCTGACGCATGGGGAACAGATGCCCGATCGGGAAGAATTTATCAAACTTGAAAAGTACTCACTGGAAGATACAATGCAGATGATTGAAGATGGAAAAATCATCGATTCAAAGACATTGATAGCAATCTATGCATATGCGAATCATGTATTAAAAAAGCAGATCAGACAGGGTATATAATATTTCATTCCGACATATAAAATACAAGTATCCTGAATGCATGGGGAGGGTGTAATGAAGAAGAATCTGCTTATCTATGTTTACGTTATTGGTCTGATCCTTGGAACTGTACTGATAAATACGCAATTTGATATGACAGCATTTATTTCCGGTGAGCCGATGGCATGGAGCTTGCCTGTTTATGGGATGCTTGTGTTAAAACGTGGGTTGGGGATTGTATTATGCTATTGGTTTATATATATTCTTCCTGAAAAAATAAGAATGCCTGTGCTCGCCTGTCTGGCGGGATGCATAATCGGAGTGACGGTATCCATACGGGTATATAGCGGATATTTTTTTGGTTGTCTGCTGTATGGCATGATAGTTTGTGTAATGGTGATGGTTTATATGGGATTGATTCGCTGGATTCTTGCAGATGGGTCGGAAAAATGTGGTATTCGAGAGCCGCAAGGGCGAAAATATCTGGTGAAACGATTAGTTATTATTACAATTGTATTAATAAACTGTATTTTTGAGTTAAAAATTCTGAAATTTTTTTGAAAAGAGTTTTACTACATGTGGTATACATAATTCTGGAGGGACACATGATTTGGTAAAAATACAGAAAATACTGAAAAACCTTGATTTTACTTGTAAAAATTATGTTTGATTTTATAGAAATTTGTATTTATAATGATATTTAGTCTACATAATAAGGGGAAAAATGCGTGGAAATTTACATAGAGAAATATGTTGATTATCTCAAAAATATTAAGAAATCAAGTGAAAATACAGTAGCTTCTTACCGGCGTGATCTGGTTAAGTTTTCTGATTTCTATCGGGAGAATGGAACAGAGGATATTCGTTCGATAAATGAGACAAATATCAACACTTATATTCTGTATTTAGAAAAAAACGGAAAATCAATGGCAACTGTATCAAGAAGCATAGCGTCGATCAAGTCGTTTTTTGGATTCCTTTTTCGGGAGAAGATATTAATGGATGATCCATCGGTTAATATAAAACCTCCAAAGATTGAAAAGAAAATGCCAGATATCTTAACGATAGAGGAAGTGAACCGGCTTCTTGACCAGCCGGGAGACCAGTCTCCAAAGGAGATCCGTGACCGTGCAATGCTGGAACTGTTATATGCAACAGGAATACGTGTATCGGAGCTTGTTACATTGAAGATTACAGATGTGAATCTGAAGATGGGGTATATTGAATGCCATGACCTCAGAAAGTCGAGAATTATTCCAATCGAAGATTCGGCACAGCGCGCGCTTGATAATTATATCTCGAATGTTCGAGTCGATATGTGTAAGGATTCAGAATATTTATTCTCAAACTGCAAGGGAACACCGATGACCAGACAAGGCTTCTGGAAGATCATCAAGGTATATGCTGATAAAGCAGGAATTGATAAGGATATTACACCACATATGATCCGTCATTCGTTTGCATCACATCTTGTAAATAATGGTGCGGATTTAAAGGCTGTACAGGAAATGTTGGGACATGCAGATATCTCAACGACACAGATTTATCTGAACAGCAAGCAGAGCCGCTTAAAAGAGGAATATCAGAAAGCACATCCGCGGGCATAAGCGGAATGAATATAGCAGAAAACGATAAACGCCAGCCGACGGGCTATTGGCTGGGCAAAGCATAAGCTGCTGAATGTACATAGCAGAAACATATTTGTGGGCGGTTATGCCGTATACAAGGTTAATACGCAGTAAAGTATGGATTGTACGAAAAAAAGTACATGGAAATAGTTGCATCTTGTCTGTAAAATAGAATATAATCCTTTCGGTTGATAAAAGTTTAAAAGTGAAGGACGACAGGAGAAAGAAAAAATGGAGAACAATTATTACTCACCGGTACAGATTCTGGAAAATAATATAAAGGCAGGTATCAATAAAGCAAACATGGGCCTGCTTAAGATGATATTGCTTGGTATGTTCGCAGGTATGTTCATTGCGATCGGAGCAGAGGGTTCAAACCTTGCAGCTCATAATCTGACAGGCGTTGGTGTTGCAAGAACGTTAACCGGCGTGATCTTCCCGATCGGTCTTATGATGTTAGTTGTAACCGGCGGTGAGTTATTTACAGGAAACTGTATGCTTACAATGGCACTTGCAGACCATAAGATCAAAGCATTACAGATGATAAAGAACTGGGTAGTTGTATATTTCAGCAATATGCTTGGATCTATATTGACAGCAGCTTGTGTATATGCTTCCGGTCAATATGATTACTCAGATGGAGTACTTGGTGCATTCACGATCAAGGTTGCCATGGGTAAGGCAGATATCGATATCAGCAAAGCAATCTTTTCCGGTATCCTTTGTAATATTCTGGTATGTATCGCAGTATTGATGAGCAGTGCAGCGAAAGATCTGATCGGTAAGCTGTTTGGAGCATTTTTTCCAATTCTGATCTTCGTTATCTCAGGTTTCGAACACTGTGTTGCAAATATGTACTACATTCCGGCAGGAATCATTGCATCAGGCAACAGCAAATATGTAGATAAAGCCTGTGAGCTTTATGGATATACATCCACACAGATTTCAGATACACTTACAGTTGGTGGTTTTGTTCACAACCTGCTGCCGGTTACACTTGGTAACATTATTGGTGGCGGCATCATTGTATCACTGGGACTGTATGCAGCGCATCTGGTACTTGATAAGAAAGAGAAATAAAAAAGAAAACAGTATTTTAGATATGATAAAAAAGACCTTGTAGTTATGTACGACTACAAGGTCTTTTTTTGTAATTTTAATATACTATATGTCAACATATATTTAGAAAATATAAATATATGTTGACATATGTAATGCGTATATGCAATACTATAATTGCAACCATTATATTGCATAAAAGGGAGGAAAAATGAAGAAGATAAAAAGAAATATAATATTATTAGCATGTTGTATTACATTATTTAGCTCATTTGTTGTTTCGGCAACATCGGCGAGCAACTCTATAACTGATGGGGTTGCAACATTAACAGGATCGGCGCGTATGTATGATTATAGTAAGAAAAAAGATAAATGCATCATGACTGCAGCATTTGGGGGAGGAAATGCATCTGAAGTTACATCAGGTTCGATATCTGGTAAAATACAGGGTATAGATGTAAAAGTAAAAAGATTGGATACAGGTTATTTAGATAAAAGCAATAAAACCTATTCTGATTCAAAAATTGTTAGTGATGCGTACAGTGTTTTTACTGTTACAATATCATTAAAAGGTGCAGATTCTAAAGAAATATATGCACACGATTAATATATAATACAAGAAGATGTACATATAATGGTTGTAGATTATCAAAGGAAGTTAAAATGAAGATAAGAGATAAAGAATTTTTTAGATTGTTTTTGATCGTATATACACTTATGTTTGTGATTATTTTTCAGTGCTTTGATATTATTAATAAAATGCAGGCTGAGTTAAAGGGAAGGTTATATAATGGCAATTATTCTAATTTGGCGGGAATTGAAACAAAGTGTGATGTATGTATGAATCATCTTAAGGCAGAATATAATCAGGCGGGTGAACTTGAAGCTATGTCGATTGATGTTCCAGATAAGCATAGACAGAAGGAACATCTTGAAACTGCCAAAATGATTATAAAAGCAATGTATGGAAGAAAGTTCACAGTGTATTCATATGCCAATGTTCGGGTTAGTGGAATGCTTCAGGAAAGGTCAGAACTGGCAGTTTTTTCATTGAAGGATGAATTGCCATTTAATATCACTAAAGGACGATCAATATGTTCGGACGATTTAGAGAAAAAAGCTCGTGTTGCAATTGTATCTGAGGATATGATAAATACAATGGTGAAAAAAGAAGAATATTATTACATAAAAATTAATAATGAAGAGTATCAAGTTGTTGGAATTTATGAACCTGTTGCAGATAAGGCAGATGTGTGTTTTGCCTATTTTCCTCAAACAGAATATCAATTTGAGGAATTCTGCAGGAATTTTATAGATAATATTTTTTCAATTTCTAATATGAAGTGGGGAATATTTGGAGTTTATATTGGATCAGAAAATAGTTTTGATATAAATGAAATAGATGAATTTATTTCGGAACTTGAAAAAATATCCGATACAACATTTGATATAAAAGTAATAGATCGTTCGATTGCATCACCGAATGAAAAAATAAAAGTGTTAATTATAATATATGTATTATTGTTATTCTTTTGTATTGTTGTTTATATTCAGGTGATTGATATGTTTACAAAAAAAAGATATAAAGATTATGTAATATATCGTGCCTGTGGTTGCAACTGCAATATGATCGCAAGAAGATTATTTATGGAGATGCTGCCAATGTTTATCTGTTCATTTATTGCAGTTTTTATTGCAAATAGCGTATATAATGTCTGGCTGACAGATTCTGTATGGTATAGTATTTCATATGAAGGTGTTGCGTTTATGGCAGGAACATCGGTTGTTCTTGTTTATATGTCAATTTTCATCATAATTATGAAGTTGCGTCGGATTAATCTGGCAGAAGGGATTATGGATCTATAAATGAAACTTAGGTATTTATGGAAAATCACGTTGGATAATGAATGGAAACAAGGAATTCGAAGTTTTTTTAATGTTATTCTATATATTGTTGGAATTACAATAATTGGACTTCTGGTGTATTTTGTCAGTCTTGAAACAGATACGAAGAAGTCGGTAGAGCGTTCTATACGAAAAGAAATAAAAACATTAGGAAGCATAAGTATTGAAGGGAATCCTTCAGATATTCAGTATAATTCAAATTTTAATCTTTTGAAAGTTGTTAAAAGTTTTAGTGGCATAGATGCATGTTCATCTGGATGGGGAAATGGTTCACTGGCAATATCCGGAGACTGGCGTATCGAATATGATGCATCGGAATACAGAGATGAAGACTTGAAATTACTGCAAGATATACAAAAAAAGAATGTTTATGATCCCGGATATGCAATACAGGGGAAAAGTTTGGAAACTACCTGGCTAGACGCTGGAGCGTGGGATATGATGAAAATTGATCTGCTGCAAGGCAGATGTCCTTCTGAGATTGATTATGCTTTATATGGTGACGCGATTCCAATCTATCTGGGGTATCGTTATAAAGATAAAGTGCAGCCGGGAACTCGCCTTATACATGGAGAAGAGGTTTATGTTGTAGAGGGGATTCTGAAGAAGAACAGTGTATTAGCTCCAAATAGTGATGATCTGATGAACATGTATCCGGAAGACCAGAATGCGATACCCTATCAAATACTTGATTATAGCATTTTGATAATTTTAAATTCAGAAATGGACAATACATATAATTGTTTTTTTACATTAAAAGATGGTTATTCATTTGATGATGTTCAAAGTTATCTGGATGCGTTAAATTTGAACCCGGATGTAGAATTTTACATCAATAGTGTAGAAAAATATCTGGATAATATGAGCAGGGAATCAGAAAGAAAAGAAATGACTGGGTTATTTGTGTATGTCACTGTGATTGTGTGTTTGATTCTGTCGTGCTTTGAAATTAACACGATATTGGCACAGAGAAGAGAGTTTGGGATACTTCTTGCTTATGGGTTATCGCATAGAGATATTATAAAGATGGTATTGATCGATAATATAAAAAAAATGATCATTGCAATTCTGATTATGACGTGCGTAATAGCCGGTAAACTGGCAGCGAACATTATGGTAGAGAATATGACATTTTATATGTTGAAGAATACGATTTACAGTCGGTTAATCTTGACGATTGGAATGATAGGGATATTGCTTGTTCTTTTGGTCTGTATTGTACCGTCAATTCTGTTAAAGAAAATATCTCCGGCGGAATTACTTGGAGGAAAATAAATGATTCAATTAAAAGAAGCAAAAAAAATATACAAAAATGGCAGGACAGAATATCCTGCGTTGAATGGGATAGATCTGACTATAGAAAATGGAGAATATGTTGCAATTATTGGAACATCCGGATCGGGAAAAAGTACACTTTTAAATATCATAGGTGGGATGGATCAGACAACAGATGGTCAGTATCTGTATGATGAAAAGAATGTTAGCAAAATGAATTCTCATGCGCTTCATTTGTTTCGAAAGGAATATGTGAGCTTTGTATTCCAACGATTTGCACTATTGAATCAGTATAGTGTATATGAAAATGTCGAAGTACCGCTTTTGGCAAAGGGAATAGAGAAGAAAGAACGTAAGAAAAAAGTTCTTTCCGCATTGATGCAGGTTGGAATTCAGGATTTGTATAAGAAAAAGCCAAGTGAACTTTCGGGTGGGGAACAACAGCGGTGTGCAATTGCCAGAGCTTTGGTTATGGATACTCCTGTTGTACTTGCGGATGAACCGACAGGTTCTCTGGATAAAAACTCAGGCATTAAGGTTATGGAACTTTTAGAAGGACTGCATGAGCAGGGAAAGACCTTGATAATTGTAACACATGATATGGATATAGCAGAACATGCTGATCGTATAATACAGATTGAGGATGGAAAGATTGTTGCTGATACAAAAAAGAATTAAAAAATATTTATTATTGATAGGCGGAATTGTTATATTGCTTTCAGGTTGTGAAAAAAAAGAAAGTGATGATATGTTTGTGCTGGATCAGGAGGAAATGTCGATACAGGGAGAAGTTCAAAATAGTGAATTAGGGAAAAAAATGAAGGTACCGCAAAGCATCGATTGCAAGATGAAAACAGAAGATGCCGACTTACAAGCAATATTGATATCAGATAAGTCTGTCTGTATTCCAGATGTAGAACAACTTTATACAATGAAGTGCAGCAGAGAGAGACTGGATGCATCATACAAAAAGAAGATTTCAGAAGCAATATTTGGCGAAGCAGTCCTGTATATATATGATGGCACCCCATTAATATCTGAATGTGATGAACAAATCCAATATTGCAAAAACAAGCAAAATATTTCGGATACCTTTTATAAACAATATTACCAGGCGAGTATTGAGGAGCTAGAGCAACAGAAAAAAACTGCACAGGAGATAAGAGAAAAGAATATTGATTTTTCGGCGGATCAGTACATTGGTATGATTAACGATCAAAAATATCTTCTTACATTTTATGGAAACGAAGACTATTGTGAATCCTTTGAACTAATGTTGTATCCGGAGAATTCAATGGAGAAATTTTTTGAGATTGATAACGGATATGGATTTGTTCAACCGACAGATATCTTGTCTGAAAATGAGTTGCTGTATTCGGATCTTTTGAATTATAGTGAAAATGAAGAAGATCTTTCAGCCGGGAATCGATGTAGTAAAACAATAGAGGAAGCGATAGATACCGCTTTGGGCTATGCTGGTGCATGTGTCTCATTGCCTGTTGATACGGGATGTGTAGAACCATTTTGTGTATCCTATATAAAGGGTGAAACAGAGGAAGAAGTACTTTTGTGTGATGGATATTCTATAACATTTCTTCCGAAAATTGAACAAGTTACTCCTTTTGTGTCAGATTTGTATTATGTAGAAAGTATAGCAGGTCAATATGACAACAGAAATGACAGCCAATCAAGCATTATGACAAATGGTTCAATATTACGCATTGTAATATCTTCGAAAGGTGTGGTTGGCATTGGTTGTGTAATGCCGGTGAAACAGGATGAAAAAGCGAAAAAAGTGGAACAGCTTTTAACGTGGGATGAGATTATGGAAGCCTTGAAAAATGGCTTGCCGGAATACATCAAAAAGCATGGTGCGTCATATTCGCAAATTGCATTTAATCATGTAGAACTAACATACTATTTAGAAGAAACAGAGGAGGGATATTGTTATATTCCTGTATGGCTTTTGGCAAATATTGATGCGCAGTTACAGGTTCCAGATCAGCTTATTCTACTGGATGCAAGAAATGGAAGATTTGTAGAAATAAAATAATATTCCAGATATACAAAATACAACTGCCCTATATAGAATAACATTGTGAAGATTTCGTTTTTCGATGTATATTGCCAGTAAATACAAATGCTTGTTTGATCCGTAGGTGAGTTAACACAGGAGTATTACGAATCAGGCATATGCATCGAATAGAAATCGCAACAAGTTATCTGTATAGGGCAGTTTGGTTGTATGTAGGGAATCCCATGCTGTAGAGGAAAGCCCTCCACTATTTATAGAACTCCACCAGCTTGTCCATTCTTGCGGACATATTATCAAACAGCGCATTCACGATCGTGATCGCAGCCATAGATTCTACAACGACTACAGCACGGGAACCGATGATCGGGTCATGTCTGCCACGGATCGATACATCGATATTTTCACCGGATTTGTTGATCGTTTTCTGCGTGCTGGCTATCGATGGCGTTGCCTTGAAATGGCAGGTGAGTAACAGATCAGAACCGTCGCTGATTCCGCCAAGGATGCCGCCGGCATGGTTCGAGTTCTTATTTATAACACCATCTTCGATATGGAAACCGTCATTATCATAAGAACCGGTATTTTCGGATACCATGACGCCATCCCCGATCTCAACCGCTTTCACAGCACCGATCGACATAAGGGCTTTGGCGAGATTTGCATCTAATTTATCAAAGACCGGATCACCCAGACCTGCCGGAACACCGGATACGATACACTTGACAGTAGAACCGATCGAATCATTTTGTGCCATGATATCAGAAAGATATGCAGATGCAGCTTCGTAGCTTTTTGCATCCGGCATGTTCAGCTCATTCTTTGAGATATAGTCTGCATCAAAGTCGACAGGGTCGGATACGATATCACCAATCGAGGAGACATAGGTTGTAAATGAGATATTCAATGTCTTTAAGATCTTTGCAGCGATCGCACCGGCAGCAACTCTGCCGATCGTTTCTCTGCCGGAGGAACGGCCACCACCACGGTAATCACGAAAACCATATTTCTGATCGAAGGTATAATCAGCATGTCCCGGACGATAGTAGGTAGCGATATCCCCATAATCACCGGAGCGCTGGGAGGTGTTCCGAACCATCAGTGAGATCGGAGTGCCGGTGGTCTTTCCCTCGAATACACCGGAAAGGATCTCTATCTGATCGGATTCCTTTCTTGGCGTTGAGAACTGGGAGAAGCCCGGACGTCTGCGGTTTAAGTATACCTGAATATCATCCTCGGTGAGCGGAAGACCGGCAGGACAGCCGTCAACGACAACACCGAGTGCTTTTCCATGTGATTCGCCCCATGTTGTGATCTTGAATTTATTTCCAAATGTTGAACCTGACATAATATGTAATCTCCTTCAGATAGAATAAACACAGACAGCATGTTGCATTTGATGTATCTGTGTCAGATGCCGGAAGAACAGTATATTTATATTGCTCTTCATACCATCACGATGCTATTATATAGTAGTTGAAAAACAAAAAGCAACAGAAAATGCTTATTATATAGTAGTTGAAAAACAAAAAATACGTTTTGTGCAGTGAAAAACACAGAAAACCTTGATTTTAAAGTTGACACACCTTTGAAAGTGTGGTAGTCTGACAAAGGTCAGCCTGTACTTAGTTTAAGGAGTCTCCGTCCTTTTACCCAGTTCAGGCCAAGTATAATATTATGGAGGATTGTTATTATGATAACAAAAGAGCAGAAACAGGAAATCGTTGCTAAGTACGGCAAGGATGCAAATGACACAGGTTCAGCAGAAGTACAGATCGCACTTCTTACAGCAAGAATCAATGACTTAAACCAGCACTTCAAGGCTAATCCTAAGGATCACCACTCAAATCGTGGTCTGTTAAAGATGGTTGGTCAGAGAAGAAACATGCTTGCTTACTTAAAGAGCAAAGACATTGAGCGTTACAGAAAGCTGATCGAGAGCCTTGGCTTAAGAAAATAATTTCTGCATCACAGATAAGAAAGACAGGTTGTTCCGATGTATGTTGGGATGACCTGTTTTTTTTGACCTGTTTTTTTGATTCAATCTTGTATTTGACATATGAGTATGCTAAACTTTAAGAGATTGCGGCATGGCAATTCGAGACTTCTACAAGCTGTATCTATAAGGTGCGTCTTGTAGTTGTTTCGAGCCTGCTGCGGTTAATAACAGAAAAACAGGAGAAAAGAAAATGAGCAAAGAATTCAAAACTTATTCTATGGACATTGCTGGTAAGACACTTCGTGTTGATATCGGCAGAGTAGCAGCACAGGCAAACGGCGCCGCATTTATGCATTATGGTGATACAACTGTATTATCAACAATTACTGCATCCGAGAAACCAAGAGACGGAATCGACTTCTTCCCATTAAGCGTTGAGTATGAAGAGAAGATGTATGCAGTAGGAAAGATCCCAGGCGGATTCAACAAGAGAGAGGGAAAAGCATCTGAGAATGCAGTACTTACATCTCGTGTTATCGACCGTCCGATGCGTCCGTTATTCCCTAAGGATTACAGAAATGATGTTACTTTAAACAACCTTGTTACATCTGTTGACCCTGAGTGCAGACCGGAGCTGGTTGCCATGCTTGGTTCTGCAATTGCAACAGCTATTTCAGATGTTCCGTTCTGCGGACCATGTGCAATGACACAGGTTGGTATGATCGATGGAGAATTCATCATTAACCCATCTCAGAAACAGTGGGACGAGGGTGATCTGAAGCTTACAGTTGCATCTACAAGCACAAAGGTTATCATGATCGAGGCTGGTGCAAATGAGATCCCTGAGGACAAGATGATCGAAGCAATCTACAAGGCACATGATGTAAACCTTTCTATCATTGAATTCATCAACAAGATGGTAGAAGAAGTTGGTAAGCCAAAGCATGATTATGTAAGCTGTGCAATTCCGGAAGAATTATTTGCAGCTATGAAAGAGATCGTAACTCCTGCTGAGATGGAAGTTGCTGTATTTACAGACGAGAAGCAGGTAAGAGAAGAAAATATCAGACAGATCAGAGAGAAATTCGAAGAAGCATTTGCTGACAATGAAGAATGGCTTGCTCTGATTCCTGAAGCATTATATCAGTATCAGAAGAAGACAGTAAGAAAGATGATCTTAAAAGATCGTAAGAGACCGGATGGACGTGCGATCAACCAGATCAGACCACTTGCTGCAGAGGTTGATATCATCCCTAGAGTACATGGTTCTGCAATGTTCACTCGTGGACAGACACAGATCTGCGATATCGTAACTCTGGCTCCATTATCAGAGATCCAGAAGATCGATGGCTTAGATGAGAATGTAGTATCTAAGAGATATATGCATCATTATAATTTCCCATCATATTCTGTAGGTGAGACAAAGGTATCCAGAGGACCGGGACGTCGTGAGATCGGACATGGTGCACTTGCTGAGCGTGCATTACTTCCTGTATTACCATCTATAGAAGAGTTCCCATATGCGATCCGTGCCGTATCTGAGACATTTGAGTCAAATGGTTCTACTTCCATGGCATCTACCTGTGCATCCTGTATGTCACTGATGGCTGCCGGTGTACCATTAAAGTCAATGGTTGCAGGTATTTCCTGTGGTCTGGTTACAGGTGATACAGATGATGATTATGTAGTATTAACAGATATTCAGGGTCTGGAAGATTTCTTCGGAGATATGGACTTCAAGGTAACAGGTACTTATAAGGGTATCACAGCAATCCAGATGGATATCAAGATCCACGGACTGACAAGACCGATTGTAGAAGAAGCTATCGCAAGAACAAGAGAAGCAAGATTATTCATTATGGATGGCGTTATGAGCAGTGCAATTCCTGCACCAAGAACACATGTTAATGAATTTGCTCCAAAGATCGTTCAGATCAAGATCGATCCTGATAAGATCGGTGAAGTAATCGGTCAGAGAGGAAAGACGATCAATACGATCATCGAGGAGACAGGCGTTAAGATCGATATCGATGATGACGGCAATGTATCTGTATGCGGTGTTGAGCAGGAGAGCATGGACAAGGCTATGAACATGATCAAGATGATCGTTGAGCCGCTTGTTGTTGGTGATGACTACAAGGGTAAGGTTGTTAAGATCCTTGACTGTGGTGCGATCGTTTCACTTGCACCAAACAAAGATGGTCTGATCCACATTTCAAAGCTTTCTGACAAGAGAGTTGCAAAGGTAGAAGACGTTGTAAATGTAGGCGACGATGTTGTTGTTAAGGTTATCAAGATCGATGAAAGAGCTGGACGTATCAGTCTCAGCTTAAAGGATGTTGAGAATAAATAAATACAAAAATTATACGGGAGGGTATGTGTGTGAAATACGGACATTTTGATGAAACCAGAAAAGAATATGTAATAGATAGACCGGATACTCCTGCACCTTGGGCGAACTACCTTGGTTCGCCTGCTTATGGTGCGATCATCTCTAATAATGCAGGCGGTTACAGCTTTGAAAAAAGCGGTGCAAACGGAAGAATCATCCGTTACATCTTCAACAGCTTTGATCAACCTGGAAGATATGTATACTTAAGGGATGACGATACTTCAGATTTCTGGTCAGCATCCTGGCAGCCGGTAGGCAAGAGCCTGGATGAGTATAAGAGCGAGTGTCATCACGGAACTGCATATACGAATATTATGGCAGATTATTCCGGCATTCATTCTGAGGTACTTTATTATGTACCGCTGGATAAGACACATGAGGTATGGAATGTAACTCTGACAAACAGATCCGATAAGACCAGACATCTGTCTGCGATCGGTTTCTGTGAATTTACAAACGACTGCAACTATGAGCAGGATCAGGTAAACTTACAGTATACATTATTTATTTCAAGAACCTACTACAGAGATCAGAAAATCCTTCAGGTGATCAATGAGAATGTAGTGAATGATTCAGTGGATGGAAATGCTGTAAACAAGCGTTTCTTCGGACTTGCAGGCAGTGAAGTTGCTTCTTACTGTGGAGATAAAGAAGAATTCCTTGGTATGTATCACACATATGCTGATCCGGTTGCTGTTATCAATGGTGACTGTGGTAATAAATTAAATTATAACGAGAATTCCTGTGGTGCACTTCAGACAAAGATCACACTTGAGCCGGGCGAATCAAAGACATTTTCATTTATTCTTGGCATGAAGGATGAAGCTACAGCAAATGAGATCATGAAAGCCTATGAAGATGAGAAGACCTGCGCTGCAGAGCTTCAGGAGCTGATCGATTACTGGCATGGTAAGTTAGATAATTTCCAGGTTAAGACACCAAGCGAGTCATTTAACAACATGATCAATACATGGAATTCTTATCAGTGCTTTATGACCTTTATCTGGTCAAGGGCTGCATCCTTTACATACTGTGGTCTGAGAAACGGTTATGGCTACAGAGATACCGTACAGGATATTCAGGGTATCATCCATCTTGCACCGGAAATGGCACTGGAAAAGATTCGTTTCATGTTATCCGCTCAGGTAGATAATGGTGGCGGACTTCCGCTGGTTAAGTATACACATAATCCTGGCCATGAGGATACACCAGATGATCCATCTTATGTAAAAGAGACCGGACATCCTGCATATCGTGCAGATGATGCATTATGGTTATTCCCGACCATTTACAAATATATCGCAGAGTCAGGTAATATCGGTTTTATAGATGAGGTTATCCCATTTGCAAATAAGGATGAAGGAACCGTATACGAGCATTTGAAGAGAGCAATCGACTTCTCTATGAATCGTCTGGGTGACAATGGAATGCCTGCAGGACTTCATGCGGATTGGAACGACTGCTTAAGACTTGGCAAGCGTGGAGAGTCTACATTTGTAGCAATGCAGCTTTATTATGCAATGACTGTAATTAAGTATTTTGCAGAGTTAAAAGATGATGCAGATTATATTGACTATATCAATGAGATCCAGTATAAGATGGGTAACACCATTCAGGAGAAGTGCTGGGAGGATGACCGTTATATCCGTGGATATAAAGAGGGCGGTATGGTGATCGGTTCCAAGAATGATCCTGAAGCAAGCATGTGGCTGAACCCTCAGTCATGGGCAGTTATCAGTGGCCTTGCTACCAGAGAACAGAGCGAGCTTGCATTGGAATCTGTTCACAGAGAATTAAATACACCATATGGTGTCAGACTGATGTTCCCGCCATATAAGGAGCATGCGTTTGACGGAGCGTTAATGCTTCTGTTCAATGCAGGAACAAAGGAGAATGCAGGTATCTTTTCACAGCCACAGGGTTGGATCATCCTTGCTGAAGCATTGATGGGACATGGTAATCGTGCATTTGAATACTTTGACGAGAGTTCACCGGCATCTATGAATGATAAGGCCGAGGTTCGTAAGTTAGAGCCTTACTGCCATGGTCAGTTCACGGAGTCAGTTGGAAGTCCTTATGAAGGCCGTTCCCATGTTCACTGGCTGACAGGAACAGCATCTACCTGTATGGTTGGATGTGTTGAAGGTATCATGGGTATGCGTCCTGATTTCTATGGAATTAAGATCGCGCCTGCAGTACCATCTGACTGGAAAGAGTTCGATATCACAAAGAACTATCGTGGTAAGAAGTTAAATATTCATGTTACAAATCCGGACGGACATGAAAGTGGCTGCCAGAGCATGACTGTAAATGGAAAGGTAATGGAAGATAACTACATTCGGTTTGATGAACTGGATGATGTAAATGAGATTACACTCGTTATGTAATTTATGAATAATTTCATATAAAGTATCAAACAATAGGCAGGAAGAAATGAAAAAATCTTCCTGCCTGTTATTTTTTGCAAAAAAGTTGTGGTTGAATGGAAAAGCAAAAATGATATTCGTATTTATACAGGCGGAACATTTCTGACTATAAGAAAGGAAGTCGTTTATATGGATCAGGAATTAAAAAGACAGGAACTTATTGTAGAAAATGGTCAGATCATCATAAACGGAAACAAAGAAAAATATAATATATTGTTACTTGATATCATCGGGGAGATTGAGGGGCATGTCAGTCTGCCATCTGATACCAAGACTACAAAATATGAGCATGTATTGCCGGAGCTTGCGGTTGTTCAGGATGATGAGAGCATCAAAGGTGTACTCGTATTATTAAATACAGTAGGCGGGGATGTAGAAGCTGGTCTTGCAATAGCAGAGATGCTGGCATCGATCAGCAAACCGGTTGTTACACTGGTGCTTGGAGGAAGTCATTCGATCGGTGTGCCACTTGCGGTATCGGGTGATGTATCATTTATCGTACCGACAGCAACAATGGTCGTACATCCTCTCAGAGTGTCCGATACCGTATTAGGTGTGAGACAAAATTACGAATATATCGAACGGATGCAGGATCGAATCATACAGTTTACGTCCTGTCATTCCAAGATCGATGAAGATTCATTAAGATCGATCATGTTCAATACACAGGAATTATCCAAAGATATCGGTTCGGTTCTCGTCGGAAAAGAAGCAGTCAAATGCGGCATTATTGACCGGATAGGAGGAATATCGGATGCATTAAACATACTCTATGACTTGATAAATTGATGGAATGATAGTAAAATAGGCTGATGGTTCGTTTTTTACGGCTTTTGGCCAGTACATAGAAAAACGGTATAGATAGAGAAAAATAATAAAACAGTGCTGGTTCATACAGCAGATCGGAGCAATTATGTCACTATTAGAATCAATCATTATGGGAATCATTCAGGGAGCAACCGAGTTCCTTCCCGTCAGCAGCTCAGGACATCTCGCAATTTTTAAGAACATGTTTCATGTAAATACAGATACAGGTATCATGTTTGATATTCTGCTTCATTTTGGTACGTTGGTTGCCATCTTTATTGTGTATTGGAAGGATATTGTTGAACTGATTGTAGAAGGATTTACTATTATCGGTCTTGCCTGCTGCAATGTAGGGAGATTTTTTGCAAATCTGTTTTCCAAGGAGAAGAAACCATATCGTAAGATCATTGAAACGGAATACCGTAAATTTGTAATGCTTGTTATTTTATCAACACTTGTAACTATGGTGATTGCACTTCCGTTTGAGAGCAAGATTGAAAATGCCGGAAATACTTTATTAGTTCCGGGATTTTGTCTCTGTATCACATCTGTGATCTTATTTATTGCTGATCGTGTTCAGAAGGGTAATAAAGGACCTGCAGAGGCTACATATAAGAATTCGTTATTTATAGGTCTGGCGCAGGGTATTGCAACTCTTCCTGGTATTTCCAGATCGGGTTCTACGATTACAGCAGGTCTGGCATGTGGATTCAACAGAGAATTTGCAGTAAAATATTCATTCATCATGTCGATTCCGACAATCCTTGGAGCATGTATTCTTCAGATTCCGGATCTGGCAGGAGCAAGTCTTACCGGGTCAGAGATCCTGAATTATGTGAGCGGTATGATCGTTGCGGGCGTTGTAGGCTTCCTTTGTATCAAAGTGATGCTGAAATCAGTAAAGAACAATAAATTCAAAGGATATTCCATCTATTGTTTATGCGCAGGTGTGATATCTGTTGTTTATTATTTTGTACGTTAATTTAAGTAAGTAAGTGGGAGAAGAAAATGGCTGAAACCAGAAAGAAAAATGGGACGGGAAAGAAAAATAGTACAGCTAAAAGGTCAAATACAGTATCAAACCCCAATACATCAAAAAAGCAGATGGAACAGCAGATAGAAGAAGATAACAGGGAAGTACGTCTGGAAGTAATCCTTTTAGTCATTCTTGCTTTTTCCATATTTTTGATGATCGCTAACTTTGGCAAATGTGGAAAGGTCGGCGATGCAATATCCGGGTTTCTGTTTGGGGTGATCGGATTTGCTGAGTACATATTCCCGGTGTATCTTTTTATATCATCGGCATTTGTTATTTCCAATTTGGGCAATAAAAAGGTCAGAAATGAAGTAATCTATATCGGTATGGTTCTGATGATCATATCAATGATCAGCCAGATGATCTTCACAACTGATTATTTATCGGTAAAACAGTTATATCTGGATGGATATAAGGAGCATATGGGCGGTGGAATTATCTGTGGCGGTCTGTTCTTTATCTTCCGGAATACGATCGGTATTGTGGGTGTAACATTGGTAATTATACTTGGTGCGCTTGTTATGTTTGTTCTGATCACAGGAATCTCTGTGATTGATACCTTTAAGAATCTGATCAACAGTTTTTACAGGGAAGAAGAGTATGAAGAACCGGAGCAGGAACACAGACCGGTCAAGAAGAATAAGAAAAAGTCTGCAAATAATCAGGTAAGGCTTGAGAATCTGAAAGTCTATGAAAGCGATGAAAAGCATAAGGGTAAAACGAAAGACTTCTTTGAGAATGAGGATGAGATCCATGAAATAAATGTACCGGATGACGATTTCCTTACATTCAATAATGATGTAGAGAAGATTGTACTTCATGATGAAAGAGAAGAACAGATACCGGTATCGTTTTCGAAGAAAACGTCGGTTACAAAGAGCAGGAGAAAATCAGAGCCTGCTTCTGTGGAAACGGCAGCCGGTGTTTCGTCGGCAGTTCCTATGGGTGATACACAGGAGATTCCTGTTCAGCAGACAAAAGACATCTTTGATGCTGAATTTGATGATGAGGAAGATGTTCTTTCCGGTGCGATCAATGGAAATGAGCATCCGGAGGTTGTCAGTGTGATACCGGATGATTATGATCCGGATATGGATTCTGCATTTTCCAGTGTGACAGGAAAGGCAGAGAACTCTCAGACAGTGAAGAAGCCTGCACCGGCGGCAGACAAGCCCGGACAGAAGAACTATAAAGAGGGAGCGAAGTATAAATTTCCGGGGCCCAATCTTCTGGCACAGCCGCCGAAGAATCACAATGCGAACCGGGATGCACAGGTACGCTCTACAGCGATCAAGCTGAAGAATACATTGGAAAACTTCGGTGTTAATGTTACGATCACAAATTATAGCTGCGGACCGGCGGTTACCCGGTTTGAGATGCAGCCGGAGCAGGGCGTGAAGGTCAGTAAGATCCTTGGTCTTGCCGATGATATTAAGTTAAATCTTGCAGCCGCGGATATTCGTATCGAAGCCCCGATCCCCGGTAAGGCAGCAATCGGAATCGAAGTGCCAAACAAAGAAAATTCAATCGTTGCATTCCGTGAACTGGTGGAATCGGATAATTTCAAGAATTCCAAATCTAAGATCGCGTTTGCAGTCGGTAAAGATATCAGTGGACAGGTTATCGTTACGGATATAGCCAAGATGCCGCACCTTCTGATCGCCGGTGCGACAGGTTCCGGTAAATCGGTCTGTATCAATACGCTGATCATGAGTATCTTATATAAGGCAAAACCGGAAGAAGTAAAACTGATTATGATCGATCCGAAGATGGTTGAGCTTGCCTGTTATAATGGCATCCCGCATCTGCTGATCCCGGTTGTAACCGATCCGAAGAAGGCATCCGGCGCACTTAACTGGGCAGTAGAGGAAATGACCAGAAGATATCAGATGTTCGCAGAATGTGGAGTCAGAAATATACAGGGATATAATGACAAAGTAGAACAGGCACTTGCTTCCGGATCAGTAGATGATGAGAAGCTAAAGAAGATGCCGACGATCGTTGTGATCGTGGACGAGCTTGCCGATCTGATGATGGTTGCTCACGGAGAAGTGGAAGATGCGATTGTCCGTTTGTCACAGCTTGCCAGAGCGGCAGGTATCCATCTGGTTATAGCAACTCAGCGTCCATCGGTAGATGTTATTACCGGTCTGATCAAGGCAAATGTTCCATCGAGAATTGCATTTGCTGTATCATCCGGTGTAGATTCCAGAACCATCTTAGATATGAATGGTGCAGAGAAGCTTCTTGGTAAGGGTGATATGTTATTCTATCCGACCGGTTATCCAAAACCGGTTCGTGTGCAGGGAGCTTTTGTTTCGGATGAAGAAGTGTCAGCCGTTGTGGAGTATCTGAAGAAACAGAACGGTGTCGGAACTTATGATGATGATATATCTAAGTCTATTACACAGACCGGAGCGGCCGGTGCACCCGGTATGAGCGGTGGAAGTGATAAGGATGATTATTTTGTAGAAGCCGGACGCTTTATCATTGATAAAGAAAAGGCCTCGATCGGAATGCTGCAGCGCGCGTTTAAGATTGGCTTTAACCGTGCGGCACGTATCATGGATCAGCTTGCAGGTGCCGGGGTTGTAGGCCCGGAGGAGGGCACAAAGGCAAGAAAGATACTTATGACGCAGGAAGAATTTGACGAATATATAGATAATAATCTATAATACAGATTCAAATGATATTTATACAGGGAAAATGCCGGTGAAGGGATATAGCGTGCATAGGCAGATTTTACCTGATATAGGATAAAATTACACTCAGGGAGGACATATTAAATGTTAAACGACATCGAAATTGCACAGCAGGCAGAGATGAAGAATATAAAGGAGGTTGCGGCAAAGCTTGACATCAAAGAAGATGATATCGAGATGTATGGCAAATATAAAGCAAAATTGTCAGATGAGCTGATCGCTTCCGTACAGAAAAATGAGAATGGTAAGCTGATCTTAGTTACAGCGATCAATCCGACTCCGGCAGGAGAAGGAAAAACAACGATCACAGTCGGACTTGGTGAAGCTATGGGAAGGCTGAACAAGAAAGCGGTTATCGCACTTCGTGAACCATCACTTGGTCCTTGCTTTGGTATCAAGGGCGGTGCTGCCGGCGGCGGATATGCACAGGTAGTTCCGATGGAGGATCTGAATCTTCATTTTACGGGTGATTTCCATGCGATCACATCTGCAAACAATCTGCTTGCAGCAATGATGGATAACCATATTCATCAGGGAAATGCACTCGGCATTGATGTGAACCGTATCGTATTTAAAAGATGTATGGATATGAATGACCGTGCGCTTCGTCATACCGTGATCGGACTTGGAAAGCGTGTAGATGGTGTACCGAGAGAAGATGGCTTCGTGATCACGGTTGCATCAGAGATCATGGCGATCCTATGCCTTGCAGCGGATTTCAATGATCTGAAAGAGAGACTTGGCAGGATCATTGTTGCTTATAATTATCAGAACGAGCCTGTAACAGCAAAGGATCTGAAAGCGGTTGGTGCTATGGCTGCACTATTAAAGGATGCGATCAAGCCGAATATGATCCAGACGTTGGAGCATACACCTGCACTTGTGCATGGTGGACCATTTGCAAATATCGCACATGGCTGTAACAGTGTAATCGCAACAAAGACAGCATTAAAGCTGGCAGACTATGTAATTACAGAGGCTGGATTCGGAGCAGATCTTGGTGCAGAGAAGTTTTTTGATATCAAGTGCCGTATGAACGGACTGAAACCGGATGCAGTTGTTCTGGTTGCGACCGTAAAGGCATTGAAGTACAACGGCGGTGTACCGAAGACAGAGCTTGGTCAGGAGAATCTGGAAGCATTAAAGAAAGGTATCGTAAACCTTGAAAAGCACATCGAGAATCTTCAGAAGTATCAGGTTCCTGTTGTCGTTACTTTAAACCGTTTCATCACAGACACAGATGCGGAACTTGCGTTTGTGGAGAAATTCTGTAAGGACAGAAACTGTGATTTCGCTCTTGCAAATGTATGGGAAAAAGGCGGCGAAGGCGGTATCGAGCTTGCAAATGCAGTATTAAATACACTTGAGAACAAAAAGAGTGATTTTAAAGTATTATATAAAGATGAGTTGTCAATTAAAGAAAAGATCTCATGCATTGCAACAGAGATCTATGGTGCAGCAAATGTAACATACAGTCCGGAAGCAGATCGTGCGATCGCTAAGATTGAAGAAATGGGATTTGGAAACTTCCCTGTATGTATGGCAAAGAATCAGTATTCACTTTCGGATGATCCGAAGAAGCTTGGAAGACCGGAAGGATTTGATATTAATATCCGTGAAGTATATGTCAGTGCAGGTGCCGGCTTTGTGGTTGCGATCACAGGAACAATCATGACAATGCCTGGTCTGCCTAAGGTACCGGCCGCTGAAAATATCAGTGTAAATGATGACGGTGTAATCTGTGGATTATTCTAAGGAGGAATAAATCGAATATGGTTCAACTGATTGATGGAAAAGCAATATCAAAACAGATAAAAGATGAATTAAAGGAACAGGTAGCAGAGCTTTCGGCAAAAGGTGTAAAGATCTGTCTGGCAGTTATTCAGGTAGGGAATGATCCGGCATCTTCCGTATATGTCGGCAATAAGAAAAAGGCATGTGCTTATATCGGTATTGATTCTTTGTCTTATGAGCTTCCGGAAGAGACAACGGAGAAAGAACTGTTAGAGCTGATCGATAAATTGAATAAGGACGATGCTGTAAATGGAATTCTGGTACAGCTTCCGGTTCCAAAACATATCGATGAGGACAAGATCATCAAAGCAATCTCACCATTAAAGGATGTTGATGGCTTCCATCCGATGAGCGTCGGAGCATTAAGTATCGGTCAGCCTGGATTTGTATCCTGCACACCGGCTGGTGTGATCCAGCTCTTAAAGCGTTCCGGAATCGAGATCGCAGGAAAAGAATGTGTTGTGATTGGCAGAAGCAATATCGTAGGCAAGCCTATGGCAATGCTGTTATTACGCGAGAATGGAACGGTTACGATCTGTCATTCAAAGACAAAGGATCTGAAAGAGGTATGTAAGCGCGCAGATATTCTTGTAGTTGCGATCGGCAGACCGAAGATGATCGATGCATCCTATATCAAAGAGGGTGCAACAGTGATCGATGTCGGAATACACAGAGACGAGAATAACAAATTATGTGGTGACGTTGATTTTGAATCAGCAAGCAAAGTTGCAGGAGCAATTACACCTGTACCGGGCGGAGTTGGTCCTATGACGATCGCAATGCTTATGCATAACTGTGTAGATTCGATCAATATAAAATAACCTGAGGAAAGAACATATATGAAAGTATTGATGGTATCATTGGGCTGCGATAAGAACCTTGTGGACAGTGAGGTAATGCTCGGACTTCTGCATAAGGCAGGACATGAGATCACAAATGATGAACATGAGGCAGAGGCAGTTGTTATCAATACCTGTGCATTTATCAAAGATGCGCAGGAAGAAAGTATTAATACGATAATAGAATACGGAGAGCTGAAGAAGACAGGATCATTAAAGAAGCTGATCGTTACCGGCTGCCTGTCACAGCGATATAAAGATGATATCCTTGCAGAACTGCCGGAGATCGATACGATCGTCGGAGCTGCAAATTATGACGCGATCGTAGATGCGATCAGTTCTGAGGAGAAACATTCCTTTGTTACGGATATTAATTATATGCCGGAGACAGTTGGCGGACGTATCGTTACGACCGGAGCTTCTATGGCATATCTGAAGATCGCAGAGGGGTGCGGAAAAATGTGTACTTACTGTGCAATCCCATATATCAGAGGAAAATACAGAAGTATTCCGATGGAACAGCTTCTGGCATCTGCAAAAGAGCTTGCTGCACAGGGAGTAAAAGAACTGATCCTTGTTGCACAGGAAACAACACTCTATGGAGTGGATTTGTATGGTGAAAAGACACTTTCAAAATTATTACATGAACTCTGCAAGATCGAGGAAATCCAGTGGATACGTTTGATGTACTGCTATCCGGAGGAGATCACAGACGAGCTGATCGATACGATCGCAGAGGAAGAAAAGGTCTGTCATTATCTCGATATACCGATCCAACATTCAGAAGATCCTGTATTGCGACGCATGGGAAGACGTACCTGTAAAAAGAATATTGTGGAATTGATCGCAAAGCTTCGTATGCGGATTCCTGATATTGCGATCCGTACAACGCTGATCGCTGGTTTCCCGGGTGAGACAGAAGCAGATCATGAGGCACTTATGGAATTCGTGAATGAGTCAGAATTTGACCGCCTGGGTGTGTTTACATATTCACCGGAGGAAGGAACACCTGCTGCATCATTTCCGGATCAGATTGAAAATGAGGTTGCAGAAAAATGGCGGGATGATATAATGGCATTGCAGCAGGAAGTATCATATGACAAGAATCAGGAGCTGCTTGGCAAGAACCTTACGGTACTGATCGAAGGATATGTTGCGGAAGATGATGTATATGTCGGAAGAACCTACAGGGATGCGCCCGATGTAGATGGTATGGTATTTGTTGATGCACCATATGAGCTGATGTCCGGCACCTTTGTACAGGTTCGGATCACGGATGCGAATGAATATGATCTGACAGGGGAGATGATAGAATGAATTTACCAAACAAATTAACAATCCTGAGAGTTATAATGATCCCGTTTTTTGTTGTGTTCATGTATCTTGATTTTACAGCAGCCAAATGGATCGCACTTGGCATCTTTATTGCTGCGGCGATCACGGATACATTAGACGGGCAGATTGCAAGAAGATGTAATCTGGTCACAACATTTGGAAAGTTCATGGATCCGTTAGCAGATAAACTTCTGGTATGTTCTGCGATGATCGCATTAGTCGATCAGGGACGGATTCCGGCATGGATCGTTATTATTATCATTGCGAGAGAGTTTATCATCAGCGGATTCCGGCTGATCGCGGCAGAAAAGGGTGTTGTTATCGCGGCTGGTATCTGGGGAAAATTAAAAACTGTTGTACAGATGGTCATGGTTTGTTTTCTAATCGGTAATCTTGGTGGAAAAGTGATATTTGTGATTGAACAGGTGCTGATCTATGCTGCACTTGTATTAACGGTCATTTCACTGATCGATTATCTGGTATCAAATAAAAATGTCCTGAAGGATTAATATAAAAATAGCGGTTATGCAGTTATGAACAACTAACAACAGAACAGACAATTATGGGGAAAGTGGGGTATTTTCTGACAATTAATTCCGCTTTCCTCTTTTGTTTTTTAAGTAAAAATATCAGGGTTGTTCAATTATTAAAAAGTGTTGAAAAAACTGTGTCGTAATAATAATTTTACTTGAAATAAATTCGTAAAGGCTTTACAATAAAATCGGCATAAATTTGGAATTACTTTTATGTAACTCCTAAAAATAAATTTAATGGAGGACTAGAAATGAGCAACAAACTCACCCTGTCAGCAAGCGATAGAATTAATGCATTGCTTGATGACGCAAGCTTTGTTGAAATCGGTGCTTATGTGAAAGCAAGAAATACTGATTTTAACATTCAGGATAAGGATACTCCAAAAGATGGTGTTATTACCGGATATGGTGTTATCAATGGCAATTTAGTGTATGTATACAGTCAGGACGCTAAAGTTTTAGGCGGTTCTGTTGGTGAGATGCATGCTAAGAAGATTGCAAAAATTTATGATATGGCTATGAAGATGGGTGCACCTGTCATCGGTATGATCGACTGTGCAGGACTCAGACTTCAGGAAGCTACAGATGCACTGAATGCATTTGGTGAAGTATATGGCAAGCAGGTTATGGCTTCAGGTGTTATTCCTCAGATCACAGCTGTTTTTGGTGCATGTGGCGGCGGTGCTTCACTTGTTCCATCATTATCAGACTTCACTTTCATGACAAAGGAAGGTGCAAAGTTATTTGTAAATTCTCCAAATGCTTTAGCAGAGAACAATATTACAAAGTTAGATACTTCCGCAGCTGATTATGTAAGTGAGAATACAGCAAATGTAGATGGTGTATTTGAGACAGAAGAAGAATTACTTGGTATGATCCGTGCATTGGTTGAGGTTCTTCCAAGCTGTAATCTGGACGACAAGGAAGCTTCTGCAAATGACAATCCAAACAGAATTATCCCAAATCTTGATTCTTACAAGAACGATCCAAGAGCAGTGATCCAGAATATTGCCGATGATTCTCTTGTGCTTGAGATGAAGAAGGAATATGCAGGAGATGTTGTTACAGCTCTGATCCGTATGGATGGTATCACAGTTGGATGTGTTGGTAATCAGGAAGATACGATCACAACAGCGGGTGCATATAAAGCAGAAGAATTTGTAGATTTCTGTGATGCATTTAACATTCCTGTTCTTACACTTGTAAATGTAACAGGTTTTGCTGCAACAGTTGAAGAAGAGAAGACCATCTCAAAGGCTCTTGCAAAGCTTACAAATGCATATGCAGATGCAACAGTTCCAAAGGTTACGGTTGTTATGGACAAGGCCTATGGAACAGCATATACGGTTATGAACTCCAAGGCAATCGGAGCTGATATGGTATATGCATGGCCGGATGCAGTGATCGGTACTATGGATCCTGAGATGGCAGTTAAGATCATGTATGAAGATGAACTTGCAGCAGCAGACGACAAGCTTGCATTCATCAAGGAGAAGAAAGCAGAATATGTTGCAGCTCTTTCAGGAGCAGCTTCGGCAGCATCCAGAGGATATATCGATGATATCATCGAGCCTGATGCTACAAGAAAGAGAGTGATCGCAGCGATCCAGATGCTCCTTTCAAAGGAAGAAATGAGACCTTATAAGAAACACGGTACTATATAAAAGGAGTGACAACTAAATGAAGAAAAAATTATTATTAATAGTTTCTATGTTAGCTGTTACTTTTATGTTTGCCGGATGTAGTGCTTCTGATGATAACGGAGTAAAATTTGCTTATAACGATCAGGAGATCGCTCAGGTAGCAAAAGATGCCTGTGAGACATATCAGAAATATGCAAGCGCAGATGAGACCTATAACTATGTTATAGAAGCAGGCGAGGATGCAGGGGTTTCTGAAAATGAGATAGAAGCAGTCAAGTCATTCCGTAATATCGGTGATGAGTGCGGTGAGTTTAAAGATTTTACAGGTGAATACAAGATTACAGAGACAGAAGGAAATGTAATTGTAACTCTTTATGCTGACTGTACAGAAAAAGAGGCATTGATCAAGGTAACATTCGTAGATAACAGTGCAACATATAACTTACAGAGATATCAGTTAATGAACCAGTATGGTTACAGTGAAGAGAAAGCTGATGAGGCACTTGCTTCACAGGGCATGTATCCATATAAGTCAACTGATGTTGAGATTGCAGCAAACATGACATTTGAAGATAAGATGAAGGCAGCCGGAACCAACACCCTGATCGGTATGGCAACTGTATTCGTTGTTCTTATCTTTATATCATTTATCATCTATCTGTTAAAATTTGTTCCCGGCTTCTTTGATAAAGAAGCAAAAGCAGCCAAGAAGGCAGCTAAAAAAGCAGCAGAAGCAGCTAAGGCAGAGCCTGTTGCTGAGACAAAGGAAGAAGATGCAGGATCTGCACCGGCAGGACAGATTGTTGACATCGTTAAGACAGAAACAGGTGAAAGCGTAATGAATGATTCTGAACTGGTTGCAGTTATCACAGCCGCAGTTGCTGCTGCATCAGCAGGACAGAATGCATATACAACGTATCCAAGCAAAGATAAGCTTGTGACACGCCCGATCAGACGTATTAAGAGATAATAATAGGAGGATATATCGATGAAGAATTATAGAATTACAGTAAATGGTACATCATATGATGTTTCAGTTGAAGAATTAGCAGGTGGCGTTGCCCCTGTAGCAGCACCAGTTGCAGCAGCTCCTGTAGCTGCACCGGCACCAGCGGCAGCACCGGCACCAGCACCGGCAGCTAAGTCAGCAGGCGCAGGTTCCATTAAGGTTGCTTCTCCGATGCCTGGCAAGATCCTTGATGTTAAGGCAAATGTTGGTGATGCAGTTAAGAAGGGACAGGTTATTCTGATCCTTGAAGCTATGAAGATGGAAAACGAAGTTGTTGCTCCGGAAGATGGTACAGTAGCAAGCATCGACGTTGCATCAGGTGCAACTGTTGAAGCAGGAGATACATTAGCAACTCTGAACTAATGCTGTACTTGTATAAATCTGATAGGAGGAACGACTAAATGAGTAGTATAGTTGACGTATTGTCAAATTTAGCAAATCAGACAGGTTTTGCAAGTCTTGACTGGAAAAATTACGTTATGATCCTTGTAGCGTTCGTTTTCATGTTCCTTGCAATTAAGTTTGGTTTTGAGCCACTTCTTCTGGTACCAATCTCATTTGGTATGTTACTTGTTAACATGTTTCCAGATATAATGGCAGAAGGCGGATTATTACATTACTTCTACATGTTGGATGAATGGAGTATTCTTCCTTCACTGATCTTCATGGGTGTAGGTGCCATGACAGATTTTGGCCCGTTGATCGCAAACCCTGCAAGCTTTCTTCTTGGAGCTGCAGCACAGTTCGGTATCTACGGCGCATATTTCCTTGCTTTCCTGATGGGATTCAATGGTAAGGAAGCAGCAGCTATTTCTATTATCGGTGGTGCAGATGGTCCTACATCTATCTTCCTTGCCGGTAAACTTGGAATGGGTGGTACATTACTTGGACCAATCGCAGTAGCAGCATATTCTTATATGTCACTGGTTCCGATCATCCAGCCACCTATTATGAAAGCACTTACAACAAAGAAAGAGCGTCTGGTCAGAATGCCACAGCTTCGTCCTGTAACCAAGCTGGAAAAGATCCTTTTCCCAATTATCGTTACAGTCGTAGTTGTTCTGATCCTTCCTACAACAGCACCACTGGTTGGTATGCTGATGTTAGGTAACCTGTTCCGTGAGTGTGGTGTTGTAAAACAGCTTACAGAGACAGCATCCAATGCTATGATGTATATCGTAGTTATCTTACTTGGTACATCTGTTGGTGCAAGTACAAGTGCAGAAGCTTTCTTAAAGATCAGTACTTTAAAGATCGTATTACTTGGTCTGATCGCATTTGCATTCGGTACAGCAGCCGGTGTATTATTTGGTAAGTTAATGTGCCTGGTAACAAAGGGTAAGGTTAATCCGCTGATCGGTTCAGCCGGTGTATCTGCCGTACCTATGGCAGCCAGAGTTTCTCAGAAGGTAGGTTCCCAGTATGATCCTACGAACTTCCTTCTGATGAATGCAATGGGACCAAATGTTGCAGGTGTTATCGGTACAGCAGTTGCAGCAGGAACATTCCTTGCAATCTTTAATGTACAGTAATGATCATAATCATATGAGAATATATTCAGGAGGTTCGAAATGGCAGAAAAGAAACCGGTTAAGATTACCGAAACTGTATTACGTGATGCGCATCAGTCACTGATCGCTACCCGTATGACAACAGAACAGATGCTTCCAATCATCGATAAGATGGATAAGGTTGGATATCATTCTGTTGAGTGCTGGGGTGGTGCTACATTCGATGCATGTCTCAGATTCCTTAAGGAAGATCCATGGGAGAGACTTAGAAAATTAAGAGATGGTTTTAAGAATACAAAGCTTCAGATGTTATTCAGAGGCCAGAACATTCTTGGTTACCGTCATTATGCAGATGATGTGGTTGAGTATTTTGTTCAGAAGTCAATCGCAAATGGTATTGATATTATCAGAATTTTCGACTGCTTAAATGATATCAGAAACCTTGAAACTGCTGTTAAGGCATGTAATAAGGAAAAAGGTCATGCACAGGTTGCACTTTCCTATACATTAGGTGATGCTTATACACTTGATTACTGGAAAGATATGGCTAAGAGAATTGAGGATATGGGTGCAGATTCTATCTGTATCAAGGATATGGCAGGTCTTCTTGTTCCATATAAGGCAACCGAGCTTGTTCAGGCATTAAAGGAAGGTTCTTCCCTTCCAATCCAGCTTCATACACATTATACATCAGGTGTTGCTTCCATGACATATATGAAGGCTGTTGAAGCAGGATGTGATATCATCGATACAGCAATTTCACCATTAGCACTTGGTACAAGCCAGCCTGCAACAGAAGTTATGGCTAAGACATTTGAAGGCACACCATATGATCCTGGATTTGATCAGAACCTTCTCGCAGAGATCGCTGATTACTTCAGACCATTAAGAGAAGAGTGGATTAAGTCCGGCCTTCTGAATCCAAAGGTTCTTGGTGTTAATGTTAAGACATTATTATATCAGGTACCGGGTGGTATGTTATCAAACCTTGTATCACAGTTAAAGGAAATGAACGCAGAAGATAAGTTCGAACAGGTTCTGGAAGAAGTCCCTAGAGTTCGTAAAGACTTCGGTGAACCACCTCTTGTTACTCCATCCAGCCAGATCGTTGGTACTCAGGCTGTATTAAATGTTGTTACAGGCGAGAGATACAAGATGTGTACAAAAGAGGCAAAAGCACTGGTTGCCGGCGAGTATGGTCAGTCTGTAAAGCCTGTTGATCCGGAAGTTAGAAAGAAAGTAATCGGTGATCAGGAGCCTATCACATGTCGTCCTGCTGATCTTCTTGAAAACGAGCTTGGTAAGATCGAGAAGGAAATGATTCAGTACAAGGAACAGGATGAAGATGTATTAACATATGCATTGTTCCCACAGGTTGCTGTTGATTTCTTCAAGTTAAGAGAAGCAAAGAAGACAAAGGTTGATGCAACACTTGTAAACAAAGAGGATAAGGCATATCCGGTATAAGATTATAAAGTGTTATGTCGTTTGAAAAATGGCATATGCAGGTATACTATGGGAAGAGCAGACTGGTGGTATCCGGTCTGTATCTTCCCATGTTTATATCATGAATTTTGTTATCTGTCGGATAAGGCGGAGACAGGGGGATTGCATTGAGTAGAGGTCTATGGGTATATCATGAATAAGAAGAAATATGTGAACCGAAATTATCTTACAACAACAAGAATTATAGCATTGGGCTTTCTTATCACAGTTATTGTAGGAACGATATTATTATCATTGCCGATTGCATCTGCAAACGGAACATGGACAGATCTCCTGACGGCTGCGTTTACATCGACGACATCCGTATGTGTGACAGGTCTGGTAGTTGTTGATACATTTTCCTATTGGAGTTTGTTTGGTAAAGGTGTGATATTAATTTTGATCCAGATCGGCGGACTCGGAATCGTTTCGATCATCACACTGTTTATGTTGTTATTCAGAATGAAGATAACCTTGAAAAGTACAATGCTGTTGCAGGATGCATTTAATCTGAACAGTAAGCAAGGACTTTTGAAGTTTACGATAAAAGTAATAAAGGGAACGTTTCTGATCGAAGGAATTGGAGCATTTATTTACAGTTTTTATTATTGCAGAGAATACGGATTATTAAAGGGAATCTGGTTTTCAGTATTTCATGCCGTTTCAGCATTTTGTAATGCCGGTCTCGACATTATGGGTGCGGACAGTTTGATTCCTTACCATTCCAATCTTTTGATGATGCTGAATACTTCTTTTCTGATCATTATGGGTGGAATCGGATTTATTGTATGGTGGGATACGGTTGAAGCGTTTCGAAGAATCCGTACAAAGAAATGCAGTATCCGGTCGGCATGGAATGGTGTTCATTTACAGACGAAGATCGCAATTTTTATGACATTGCTGTTATTGATCGGTGGTACAGTTGTTATCTATTTCCTTGAACGCTCTAATCCGGACACTCTTGGTAATTTATCCGAAAAAGACCGGATATTAAATGCTTTTTTTCAGTCGGTAACACTTCGTACGGCAGGATTTGCGGCTGTACCACAGGCAGCACTTCGACCGGTAACGGCTTTCTTCGGGGCGTTACTTATGATGATCGGCGGTTCGCCGGTTGGAACAGCTGGAGGAATGAAGACCGTAACCATTGCAGTTATTTTCTTTACATTTGCTGCCATGATCAGAAATCATGAGGATACGGAGGTCTTCAAGAGAAATATTCCGGTATCCGTTGTAAAAAAAGCAGTTGCAATTGTATTCTTAAGTATGAGTACAATATTTATAATGACGATATTATTGATGGCGACCAATGATGTGAATCTGCTGGATGCCTTGTTTGAGGTTGCAAGTGCTGTCTGTACAGTTGGATTATCCAGAAATCTGACGCCTGTTTTGAATACGGCAGGACAGATCATCATTATGATCTGTATGTATATCGGACGAGTTGGACCGATATCTATGGTGGTAGCATTTAATACACAGAACGGAAAACATCGGCTTCTTCATTATCCGGAAGAAGATGTGATCGTTGGATAAGGAGGAAAGTATGAAAAAATCATTTGCGGTAGTAGGGCTTGGGCGATTTGGAACAAATGTTGCCCTCACTTTGATGGAATCCGGTGCGCAGGTTCTGGCGATCGACAGTAATCCTGAATGTGTGAAGCGGATTTCATCACAGGTTACCTGTGCGGTGACGATCAATGTATGCGAGACAGAGAGTCTGAAAGAAGCAGGACTTGAGAATATGGATGGTGTTGTAGTTGCAATGGGTGATAATCTGGAAGCCAGTGCAATGACGATCATAACAGCAAAAGAACTGGGTGTTCCATATATTCTTGCTAAATCGAATAACGATGAAGCAGCAAAGATCCTGTCCAAGATCGGAGCGGATAAAGTTATCTATCCGGAAAAGGATGCCGGAATTAATGTTGCAAAAAAGCTCTTATGTAGCAATTTTCTGGAATTCTTTGAGATTTCGGATAACATCAATGTAGCAGAGATCTCGGTTCGACCGGAATGGGTCGGCAAGACATTAAAAGAACTTGATTTCAGAAGAAGTTATAATATGAATATCATTCTGGTAAAGGAAGACGGACGTTCGATTGACCATATCACCCCGGAGCTACAGTTAAAAGAAAGCTACAGACTGTTAGTGACTATATCGAATGAAGGTTTAAAGAGGATGATGCAATGAAAAAAATAATAGTAGTCGGTGGTGGTGCGGCCGGCATGATGGCTGCGATCACAGCTGCGGAAAATGGCTGCGAGGTTGTATTATTTGAAAAGAATGATCGCCTTGGAAAGAAGTTATTCATTACAGGTAAGGGGAGATGCAACCTGACAAATGCAGGGGATGCAGACCGCTTTTTTCAGTCGGTGACAACAAACAGTAAATTCATGTACAGTCCGTTTTATACCTTTGATAATCAGATGACGATTGATTTCTTTGAGAAACTTGGACTAAAGACAAAGGTAGAACGCGGAGATCGTGTATTTCCGGTCAGCGATCATTCATCTGACGTGATCGGAGTATTAAAAACGAAATTAAACCGAAATCAGGAGATCATAGTAGAACTACAGACGGAAGTTCAGAAGCTTATTATAGAAGATCAGGTAGTAAAAGGCGTACAGATCAAGACGGCACATGGAAAGAAAGATGTGTATGGAGATGCAGTCGTCATAACAACCGGCGGGATATCGTATCCGCTTACCGGATCAACCGGAGACGGATATCGGTTTGCCGAGAGCGCAGGGCACACGATCAAAGAGCTTTTACCATCACTTGTTCCATTTGAATTAAAGGATGAATTCTGCAAAGAACTTATGGGACTATCGTTAAAAAATGTAGAGCTTGTGATTAAATGTGGAAAGAAGTGTCTGTTTGAAGAACAGGGAGAGCTGTTGTTTACACATTTTGGCATCAGCGGTCCTCTGGTAATAAAGGCATCGGCATATCTTCATAAATATCTGGATAAGGATTTAAGCATGTATATCGATCTGAAGCCTGCGATGACAGAAGAAATGCTGGATGATCGTATCCTTCGGGATTTTAGCAAATATGCTAATAAAGATTTTCATAATTCACTTGGTGATCTGCTTCCGGTCAAACTGATCGATGTAGTCATAAAACGTTCAGGAATCGATCCGTATAAGAAGGTGAATTCAATCACAAAGGAAGAACGAAAGAATTTAGTAACCGTACTCAAACAGTTTACACTTTCGTTCCGGGGACTTCGCGGTTTTGAAGAGGCAATCATTACAAAAGGCGGCGTCAACGTAAAGGAGGTTGTTCCGTCAACAATGCAATCAAAACTTGTAGATCATCTGTATTTTGCAGGCGAGGTTTTGGATGTAGATGCACTGACAGGTGGATTTAATCTGCAGATCGCATGGTCAACCGGATATCTGGCGGGACTTGCATGTTCAGAAGGTAGTAACTAAAGTAAATGGATAAAAGGAGAGAAAAAATGAATATAGCAATTGACGGACCTGCAGGAGCAGGAAAAAGTACAATAGCAAAATTGGTAGCAGGAAAACTCGGATATATCTATGTAGATACCGGAGCGATGTATCGTGCAGTTGCACTTGCATTATTGAATGCAAAGACAGATGTAACGGATGCAGATGCAGTGGCCGAAGAGATCGCAGGGATCGAGATCACAATCTGTTATGAAGATCATGCACAGCAGGTATACCTGAATGGCGAGAATGTAACCGGAAGTCTCAGAAAAGAAGAGGTGGGTAACATGGCATCCAGATCATCTGCAATCCCATGTGTAAGAGAAAAGCTGTTAGATCTTCAGAGAAAGCTTGCAAGAGAAAATGATGTCGTTATGGATGGACGAGATATCGGTACGAACATTCTTCCAAATGCAGAAGTAAAAATCTATCTGACCGCTTCTTCCGCAGTTCGTGCAAAGAGAAGATATGATGAACTGACAGCCAAGGGAGAAACACCGGATATCAATAAAATCGAAACAGACATTATCACAAGGGACAAACAAGACATGGAACGTCCGATTGCACCACTGAGGCAGGCAGAGGATGCTGTATATCTTGACAGTTCAGATATGAGTATCGATGAGGTTGTAGCTAAGATCATCAGCATTGCAGAAAAATAAAACCGGAGTATGGACAAAATATGGAAATTATATTAGCAAAGTCGGCAGGATTCTGCTTTGGTGTACAGCGAGCCGTTGATACAGCGTATAAAGAAGCAGGGAAACAGCATGTATATACTTATGGTCCGATCATTCATAATGAAGAAGTGATCGAAGACCTGAGGAAAAAAGGAATATTGGTGATCGATGATCTTGCCGAACTTGATCAACAGAAAGATGCAACGGTTATTATCCGGTCACATGGAGTATCGAAAGATGTTATGGATCAGTTGGAAGCCAGACATGTCAACGTGGTAGATGCGACCTGCCCGTTTGTAAAAAAAATCCATACGATCGCACAGGATGAGAGCAAAAAAGGAAACCGTATTATCATAGTTGGTAACAGGGATCATCCGGAAGTCGAGGGTATTATTGGCTGGTGTGAGACGAAAGCATATACAGTACAGAGCGTTTCAGAGGCAGAAGATTTGGTGAAAAATATAGAAAATGAGCCGAATTTTGAGCAAATTAACTTTAGTTTAGTATCACAGACCACCTTTAATAAGAATAAATTTAAAGATATTGTTGATATTATTCGAAAAAAATTGTATAATGTGTTTGTTCATGAGACAATCTGTAATGCAACGGCAGTTCGACAGACGGAAGCAAGGAACATTGCAAAGACTGTAGATGCCATGATCGTTATAGGTGGTCGAAATAGTTCTAATACTCAGAAGCTATATGATATTAGTAAACAAGAATGTGAGAATACTTACTATATACAGACACTCGTTGATTTGGATTTGACTACTTTTGAATCCGTTAGTAGGGTAGGTATTACTGCGGGGGCATCTACCCCAAATTATATTATTAAGGAGGTTCATAGTAGCATGGCAGAGTTAAGTTTTGAACAGATGTTAGAAAATGATGAAAGCAAGGCGTCAATCAGACAGGGAGAGATTATCGATGGAACAATTATCGGTGTTAAGCCGGATGAGATCGTAGTTGATATCAAGTATAAGTCAGATGGTATCATTACCAGAAATGAATATACAAATACTCCAAACGCTGATTTAACAGAGTTGGTAAAAGTTGGGGATCCAATCACTGTTAAGGTTATCAAGACAAATGATGGCGAAGGACAGGTTGCTCTTTCATACAAGAGAGTTGCAGCAGAGAAAGTAAACGAGAAATTAGAAGAAGCATTTAATAATGGTGACATCCTTACAGGTAAGGTTGTTCAGGTTGTAAATGGTGGTTTAAATGTTCTTTACGAAGAGACAAGAATCTTCATTCCAGCAAGTCTTGTATCTGACTTATATGAAAAGAACCTTGATAAGTACTTAGACCAGGATATCGAATTCCAGCTTACAGAGTTCAATCCTAAGAAGAGAAGAATCATTGGTAACAGAAAGAAACTGATCGTTGAGAGAAAAGCTGCAGCTGCAAAAGAATTATTCGAAAAGATTGAAGTTGGCATGACAGTAGAAGGTACAGTAAAGAATGTAACAGATTTCGGTGCGTTCATTGATCTCGGTGGTGCTGATGGACTTCTTCATATTTCAGAGATGTCATGGGGCAGAGTAGAAAGTCCTAAGAAGATGTTCAAGGTTGGTGACACTGTTAAGGCATTCATTAAGGACATCAATGGTGACAAGATTGCGTTAAGCTTAAAGTTTGATGAGACAAATCCATGGTTAAATGCAGAAGAGAAATATGCTGTTGGAACAGTTGTAACAGGTAAGATCGCACGTATGACTGACTTTGGTGCATTCGTTGAATTAGAGCCGGGCGTTGACGCATTACTTCATGTTTCACAGATTTCATATGATCATGTTGCAAAACCGGAAGATGTATATAAGATTGGTGATGAGATCGAAGCTAAGGTTGTTGATTTCAAACCGGAAGAGAAGAAGATCAGCCTGAGCGTAAAGGCATTACTTCCGGCTCCGGAGGAAACAGAGGAAGTTGAAGAAGCTCCTGTAGAAGAATAATCAAAGATTATTTCTTATAAAATGTAAAAATACCCACTGATGAAATTTCATCAGTGGGTATTTTACTGTTTTATGTATATTATATTTTGCCTATAACCTTGCTCTTATTCCGCATTCTTGCAATTTCCGCTTTTGCAGTATGTCCCGGAACTATTTGATCTGCTTTAAAATATTGAGGAGATATTCTTTTAACTGTATCCTGTCATTGATGAAAGCATCATCCAGTTCGATGTATCCGTCTTTATCGGTATGTTCGTATTTGAATATATGAGGCATTTTAAATTTGTTCTGTCGGATGAATACACTTGACTTTGTTGTGTATGCAGTTTCCGGGCGGGCTTTTTCTTTATAGGCGTTTTCTACATAACAGGCAACATCCTTGTGGATGGCAGTCTGTTCTAATGGCAGATAGAAATAATTCTTATAGTCCTTATAAAAATATTTCAGTGTATCATGGATAGCCGGAATATTGATCGTCACGATTTCATCTTTGCCTGAAATATGTATATCATTGCAGTTGGTATCAAATGGAATCGCAAGTTTTCTTGTCTGTATACAGATCATAAGCTGTGTATCGGTGCAGGTGGTTTCCGATATCTCAAAGTCGCCATCAAAGAAAGAAGTAAGGGTAAGTGCACCTGATACATAAAACAAGCCATAGATATCATCCTTATTATGAGACAGAAGCATATCCAGTAGTTGCGTATCCTTTGTACTTAGGTAGTCATGATATGTATCGATCAGAAGGCCACCTGAGTGAAATTCATCCCGTTCTATTCCCATAACAGATTCCAGGGCGGATTGTTTCATTGAATCCATCCGGAGCAGCTTTTTATATTTTCTTATTTTACGGTATACATCAATACTGATAATTGAATCGAAGGATATCTCTTGTCGGAACTGTCTGTATTTTTCCTTTATATATGGAAGATCGAAGGTATCACCATTATATGTAACAAGATATTTGTAGTCAGACAATATATCTTTAAATGCAGCGAGTATCTTTGGTTCGGAACAGCCATCATCATTGAATAATAAAGTGATGCGAAGCTGTTCATTATTTAAAATCGTTCCATATCCGATCAGATAGAGATCTGATCGGGCAGCACCTAATCCGGTTGTCTCGATGTCGAAGAACAGATATTGATCCGACGTTTCTTTCATCCAGTTCAGGTTAACCGAAGAAAGCGGCATGGTATAGCTATATTGAATCATAGTGTTTAACCTCAAATGTAAAATATATCATGTAATTTAGATTGAAAATTAAATTAGTTTTATAGTAGTAATTTAAAATACATCCTTATATGTAAAAAATCAATCGAATAATTTCATGATATGCCCCTGCGGTCAAAAAATCAATCAGATATTTCCATAACGAGAAAACTGTGTTATACTTGGCATAGTAAAATTCGGAGACATATCATTATGATAGCATATATTGCAGGAGCACTTGTTAGTGCAGGAGAGAATTATATAGTAATCGATAACCACGGAATGGGGTATTGTATCTTCGTATCCGGTAAGTTCCTTGAGCGAATTCCGGCATATGGAACGCAGATTAAAGTATACACACATATGTATATAAGAGAAGATGAATTGACATTATATGGGTTTCATTCTGAAGAGGAATTATCTGTATTCCGTATTCTGATCGGAATCAGCGGGGTAGGTCCGAAGGTCGCTATGGCGATCCTTACAGCTCTTACGATCCAGGAGCTTCAGCTCGCGGTGATCTCAGAGGATGCAAAGACGATATCAAAAGCAAATGGTGTCGGCACCAAGGGTGCATCAAGGATCATACTGGAATTAAAAGATAAGTTAAAGATGGAAGATATGATGGATGCAGCCTATGAGCAGTCGATCGCACAGAATACACAGGATGTAAATGCAGCAAGGGATGCGATCCTTGCACTTGTAAATCTTGGATATTCGAATTCGGAAGCAGCACTTGCCGTAAAAAAGATCGGCGATATCGGACAGATGGACACAGAAGCTATATTAAAGGCAGCATTGAAGAAATTAATATAAAAACGGATACAGGTGGACATAGTGGGCAGAATTATTTCAACAGAAGCAGATATAGAAGAATTAAATAGCGAATACAGTCTGAGACCAAAGTATCTGGATGAATATATTGGACAGAATAAAGTAAAAGAGAATCTGAAGATTTTTATAGAGGCGGCAAAGAGAAGAAATGAACCCTTAGATCATTTGCTTTTATATGGTCCGCCGGGACTTGGTAAAACGACACTAGCATCTATTGTCGCAAATGAGATGGGTGTCAATATCAAGATCACATCCGGACCGGCAATCGAGAAGCCGGGTGAACTTGCGGCTATTTTAAATAATCTCTCAGAAAATGATATACTATTTATTGATGAGATTCACAGATTAAACAGTCAGGTAGAGGAAGTCTTATATCCTGCAATGGAAGATTTTGCGATCGATGTTGTGATCGGTAAAGGAGCAGGAGCAAGATCGATCCGTCTGGATCTTCCCAAATTCACATTGATCGGTGCAACGACAAGAGCCGGTATGCTGACAGCACCGCTTCGTGATCGTTTTGGAATGGTAGATCGATTAGAGTTCTATTCACCGGAGGAATTGAAGCAGATTGTAATTCGTTCCGGAGATGTGCTTGGTGTAGAAACAGATGATGCAGGAGCCCTTGAGATTGCAAAGCGTTCCAGAGGAACCCCAAGACTTGCCAACCGTCTGTTAAAGAGATGTCGGGATTTTGCTCAGGTGTGCCACAATGGCTGTATCGATTATGAGGTCGCAAAGACTGCACTCGATAAGCTTGAGGTTGATTCTATGGGGCTTGATAATACAGACCGGAATATTTTGATGACAATGATAGAAAAGTTTGGAGGCGGACCGGTAGGACTTGATACTCTGGCTGCAGCCATCGGCGAAGATTCCGGAACGATAGAAGATGTATATGAACCATATCTTATTAAAAACGGTTTTATTAACCGGACTCCAAGAGGTCGGGTTGTGACCGAGCGGTGTTATAAGCATTTCGGACTGGATGCATTTATCGAATAGGAAATATATTAGTAGAATAACGAAAAATAAATACCTGCATGATATGCACGGATATAACAAATATAAAAGAAATAAAATGAATATATAAAGGAGGAGAGTTATGTCACAGAAAAATGATATCCCGGTGGTTATTAACAATAAAGTGTATACATTGAGCGGATTTGAAAGTGAAGAATATCTCCAGAATGTAGCGTCTTATATCAATGGTAAGATTCAGGAGTGTCAGTCTTCCGAAAGTTATCGCCGTTTTAATGCGGAATATCAGAGTGTATTACTTGCACTTAATATCGCAGATGATTATTTCAAAGCGAAGCTTCAGGTGAATCAGATGCTGACGGAGGATGATGACAAGGACAAGCAGATCTATGATCTCAGACATGAAGTGATCGAAACACAGATTAAGTATGAATCTGCGCAAAAGATGATTGACGAATACAAAGAAAAAGTCAACGCTTTGCAGAGAGAAATAATTAAGTTGGAAGCAGAAAATAATGTTAAATAGACCTGAGATTTTAGCTCCGGCAGGCTCGATGGAATCATTGAAAGCTGCAGTAAATGCAGGTGCAGATGCATGTTATGCCGGAGGCGATATGTTCAGTGCTCGTGCATTTGCGGGAAATTTTGATACAACAGAATTACTGGAAGCAATTGATTACTGCCATATTCATAATGTGAAGTTATATATGGCAGTTAATACTTTGCTTAAAAATAGTGAAATGAAAGATCTGATTCCTTACCTTGACCCTTTTTACAGGGAAGGTGTAGATGGGATTATTGTACAGGATGTTGGTGTTATAAGAAGTCTTTCAAAAGCATATCCTGATCTGCCTTTACATGGAAGTACGCAGATGAGTGTATGCAGTACTTACGGGGCAGAATTTCTTAAAAATCTGGGCATGACAAGATTTGTTCCTGCAAGGGAATTATCATTAAATGAAATAAAATCTATAAAAGAAGCAGTTGATATCGAGATAGAGACCTTTGTACATGGGGCGATGTGCTTTTGTTATTCCGGAAAATGCCTGATGAGCAGTTTTGCAGGCGGCAGAAGCGGCAATCGTGGACGTTGCGCACAACCTTGCAGAAAGGCTTATAACAGCAAACAATTTAATCATGAATATGCACTCAGCATGAAGGACATGTGTACACTTGCAAGCTTGCCACAGCTGATTGAGGCGGGTATTGACTCTTTTAAGATTGAAGGCAGAATGAAGAAACCGGAATATGTGGCTGCAGCGGTTCATGCATATTCAGAGATTACAGATGAATGTATAAACGGACATTTGAATGAGAAGCGGATCGCATATCATACAGACAGGCTAATGGATATCTATAATCGGGGCGGTTTTTCATCCGGTTATTATTATATGAAGAACGGAAAAGAAATGCTTGCGAACAAGCGCCCGAATCATACCGGAACTTTAATCGGTAAAGTAGAAGCGGTGGAAGCACCATTTGTCTATATTCGTCTGGAACGTGGAATTCAGGCAAAAGATGTCTTGGAGATCCGTACCGGTACAGAACAGAATATTGAACTGACGTCCAATGTAACTGCACAGGCAGGACAGAAGATTCGACTGAATGCGAATAATCTCCGGCAGATTCGAAAAGATATGCATGTATACCGGACAAGAAACAATGCGCTGATCGAAGATATCGGTGTACGTTTTATACAGAAAGAAAAACAGACGGATATTTATGGAAAGGTAACAGCAAAAATCGGAGAGCCGATCACTTTGGAGCTGTTTTCAGGTGTGGACGATATCTCGGTAAAAGTTAAAGGAGAATGTGTATCACAGGCTGCAAAACGTCCGGTTGAGGTGACGCAGATCATAGATAAGCTGTCAAAAACAGGAGGAACCGGTTTTAACTTTTATCTGGAATCAGAATGCGATGAGAATATCTTTATATCTCTTGGAAGTCTGAATGTATTAAGGCGGGAAGCTGTTCGCCGGTTGGAGCAGGCGCTGATCGGACGATATAGACGAAGGGTATCAGATGAGATGAAACCACTATATAACAGTCGGGAAGATATCAAGCGAAAGAATGAGATGAAAACCGATCTTAAAAGAGCTGCAGGTTGCTATGTGTCTGTAAAAACAATGGAACAATTTCAAATTGTTAATAATTATGAATTTGTACGTCATATCATTATCGATTATAATATAATACGTGAAGCAGAAGTCGGGAAGATGAACAGTGAGAAGAAGATTTATGTGGCGTTTCCTGATATCTTACGTGAAAACAAAAAGCATAACATGAAGGATCTTTATTTTCTGGCCGGAATGACAGATGGAATCTATGTAAAAAATATAGATGAACTGGGACTTCTTAAAGAAAACGGATATAAGGGAACTGTTCTGTTAGATTCTTTCCTGTATGCTTATAATGATGAAGCAATTCGCTTCTATAAGGATACATTTGATAATGTAATATTCGTGGGCTCGGTGGAACTGACTCATCATGAATTAGAAAGTCTTTGTACCGGTACGGTAGAACGGTTATACGGATATCAGCCGGTAATGATCACGGCACAGTGCTTTATCAATAATTATCTGGATGGTTGCGGTTATAACAGAAGCAAGCGTTTTTCGTTCCGGGATGAAAAGGGTAATCGCTTTTTCAGTGTAAATAATTGCAGAGATTGTTATTCAATTATCTATAACGGCGTACCGACAGATAATGTGAAGCAGTTGACAAATAACAGAAATACTGATATAACCAATGAATATTTGATTGATTTTACGATTGAATCCGTAGATCAGACGAAAAAGGTCATGGATCGATTGGAAAAGATTCAGACCGGTGAAACTGATATAGAATCGGATGAGTTAGATTATACAAGAGGACATTATATAAAGGGTATTGAATAATGACAACAATAATTACTGAAATTTCAAAATACTTGATTATATTTTTTATGCTTTTATATACAGTTAAATGTTTTACGGTCTTGAAGCCTGTAAGAGAAGATAAAAAAAATCATGCACTTAATGTACAGATTTTCTATGTATTTATCATACATTTTCTGTGTTATCTGACCCTGTTTTTAAAATATAAAACAGTCAGTATTATTATTTTTTATCTGTTACAGATGATCGTATCCATTGTATATATGGTGTCTTATCACGGAATATATAAGAAATCATCCAGATTGATCACAAATAACATGTCATTTTTACTTCTGATCGGATATGTTATGCTGACTAGACTGGATTTTGATCTGGCAAAAAAGCAGTTTGCTTTCGCTACGATCACATTAGTTATTACTGCATTTATTCCGCTTGTTATTGTCAAATGCAAGAATCTTAAGAACTGGGATATTTTTTATGCAGTATTAGGAATCGGTTTCCTAAGTACGGTCTTTATTCCGTTTCTTGGAGTATCCAAATATGGTTCTACGAACTGGATCCAGATAGGATCGATCTCTTTGCAGCCGATGGAATTTGTTAAAATAATATTTGTATTTTTCCTTGCAAGTGCGCTTAATAAAGCGAGGAGTTTTAAGGATTTGATAAAGGTCACGGTTGTATCCGGATTATTTATGCTGGTGCTTGTTGCAGAAAAGGATCTTGGTGGTGCGGCTATCTTTGTTATGATCTTTATCATGATGGTATATCTTGCAACACAGAAGACGATGATCCTGATTGGAGGACTTGGCGGCGCGGCGGTTCTTGCAACTGTAGGATATATGATATTTAAGAACAAATTCAGTCATGTGACAACCCGAATCAATGCATGGTTAGATCCATTTTCTTATATTAATGATGCAGGTTATCAGATTTGTCAGTCGTTATTCGCCATTGGATCGGGTGGAATGGAAGGACGCGGTCTGGGAAAAGGTTTACCGACTGCGATACCGGTTGCATCCAGTGATTTTATTTTTTCAGCAATCTGTGAGGAGTTCGGTGTAATCTTTGCACTTTGTCTGATCCTTATGTATATCAGTTGTTTTATTTATTTTATTAATATCTCAATGAAGATAAGAAATACTTTTTATAAAAATGTAGCATTTGGATTTACAATATGTTTTATATTCCAGACATTTTTAAATATTGGCGGTGTAACGAAGTTTATTCCTTCTACCGGTGTAACACTTCCGCTTGTCAGTTATGGTGTAAGTTCGGTAGTGAGCACATTATTCCTGTTTGGTATTATTCAGGGAATCTGTGTACTTGAAAATAATGGAGTTGGTGGCAATGAAGAACAAACGATCTACAAACAAAGCAATCATGAAGAAGTATTCTCAGGGGAGTAGAGAAGAAATCGAAAAAAAGAAAAATGATAAAAAGAACGTTCCTGTACTTATAGTGACATATTTTGTTGTCTTTATCTTTATCGGAATGATGGCGCATCTGATCAAATATGTAATCGTGGATTCAGATTCTGATATCGCAAATTCCTACAATAAAAGACAGAACCTGTATGCGGAGACAGTTATCAAAGGACAGATTATTTCGGATGATGGTGTTGTTCTTGCGGAGACAAAGACAGATGACGATGGAAATGAAACAAGAGTTTATCCGTACAGCAATATGTTCGCCCATGCAGTCGGATATGACAGCAATGGTCAGGCAGGACTTGAGATGGCATCAAATTATTATCTGCTGACCTCGAATCAGAATATCCTATATCGTGTGTACCATGCATTATCAAATAAAAAGAACATGGGAAATAATGTTATAACTACATTAGATTATGATCTTCAGAGTACAGCTTATAATGCACTGGGAAGCAATGATGGCGCGATTGTTGCGATAGAGCCGTCTACCGGTAAGATCAAGGTGATGGTTTCCAAACCGGATTTTGACCCAAACCAGATTTCATCTGTTATAGAAGAAACAGCAAATTCAGATAGTTCGTGCCTGTTAAATCGCGCAACACAGGGAATGTATCCACCGGGATCTACATTTAAGATACTTACAACCCTTGAATATATCAGGGAAAATCCAAATTACAAATCATATTCTTATGAATGTGAGGGTGAGGGAATCTTTAACAGTGTATCCATACATTGTTATAATCATAAAGTGCATGGAACGGTGGATCTGGAACAGTCACTTGCATATTCCTGTAATACTTCATTTTCCAATATAGGTACAAAGCTTGATATGGATGCTTTAAACAAGCTATGTGAGGATTTTCTGTATAATAAAGGACTCCCGTATGACGGATATTATTATAAATCCAGCTATTCACTGACATCAAAGACAGATAAATCTCTGATTCCTCAGACTGTGATCGGGCAGGGAAAGACATTGATTACGCCGCTTCACAATGCGATGATCATGTGTACGATCGCAAATGGCGGTGTTCTTATGAAGCCGTATATGATGGATCGAATTGAGAATTGTGACGGAAGCGTTGTAAAGAAATTCTCTAAGAGCTCTTATGGCAGGATCATTTCCGCAAAAGAGGCACAGACATTAACGGATCTTATGCGGTCTGTTACGGACTATGGAACAGCTTCTGATTATTTTTCAGGCGCAGATTATACGGTAGCCGGCAAAACGGGAACAGCGGAATTTAATGAAAATAAGGACTCCCATTCCTGGTTTATCGGGTTTTCAAATATTAACAATCCTGATCTGGTTGTCTGCGTTCTGGTGGAGAATGCGAGTAATACAGGAACTTCGGCGACGTCCATAGCCAGAAAGATATTTGATGCATATTATGATTAATCAGCTTGAAATAATGCAGTAATACTGATATACTTATAACCAATTAAGGGCTGGCAGATGTAAGTCGGTTCAGAGTTTTATTCGTAGTCGAATGTGAGTAGAACTTGAAGCATTTACAACACCGAAAAGACAGGAGGATTTGCTGTGATCGAAGCAACAAGCTGCGGAGGTGTGGTAATCTTCAGAGGAAAAGTATTATTACTGTACAAAAACTACAAAAACAAATATGAAGGATGGGTTCTCCCGAAGGGTACAGTTGAAAAAGGTGAAGAGCATAACCAGACTGCACTCAGAGAAGTAAAAGAGGAGACAGGTGTTAGCGCATCTATTATTAAGTATGTAGGAAAAAGCAATTATACATTTAATACTGCTTTTGATGTGGTAAACAAGGATGTACACTGGTATCTGATGATGGCGGACAGCTATTACAGCAAACCGCAGCGTGAAGAATATTTTGTGGATTCCGGTTACTACAAGTATCATGAAGCCTACCACCTTCTGAAGTTTCCGAACGAAAAGGATATTCTGGAACAGGCATATGCAGAGTATGTAGAACTGAAACGGAATAATCTTTGGGGAAGCAGAAAGTATTTTTAAGGTTTAAAATCTGACTGTTTATTTAGAAATAGTCAGATTTTTACTTTATAATAATAAATTACAGTTGTATAAAAATTACATAAGGAGGATTTCGATTCGAATGAAAGAATCAAAAGAAAAGGCAGACATGGATAAGAGACAGCCGGATCAGAATTCAGATTATGATGATTCGTTAAAAAATATGAAAAAAAAGAATGGATTATTTTTAAATATCATACTTGTGCTGTGTATTCTGGTCTTCCTTGGCTGCGGCGGTTATCTGGGTATCTATTTTTATACGAATTATAAAGCGGAGACAGCGTTTTCGGCTATTAAGGAAACGGTAGAAGATGGTGACTGCACAGATGATAAAGGAGAACCTGTCTATGTAACAGTACAGAAGAAGCAGGTTTATAAAAAATATGCTTCGGTATATGAGGAGAATCCTGATTTTATCGGTTGGCTCTATATCTATGGAACGAGGATCGATTATCCGGTTATGTATACGCCGAATGACGAGGAGTATTATATTCACAGAAACTTTAATGGAGAATACAGTGCGGCAGGTACTTTATTTGCAGCGGCAAACTGCAGCCCGACAGGTGAAGTATCTGATAATGTTATCCTGTATGGTCACAATATGAAAGCCGGAAGCATGTTTCACGATCTGTTAAAATATGAGGATGAATATTTCTATAAGGAACATAAGACGATCATTTTTGATACTTTAGATGGACCGGGTACTTATACCGTGATTGCAGCCTTTTATACAAAGGCATATCCGGAAGATGATACAGAGCATTATAATATATATAGTTTTATTAATGCCGAATCGGAAACAGCATTTGATGATTATGTAAGCCGCGCAAAAGTAAATACACCATATACAATAGAAGAAACAGCTTCTTATGGTGATCACCTGCTGACATTATCAACCTGTGCATATCATACAGATAATGGACGGTTTGTAGTCGTTGCAAAGAAGATTGATAACAGCAGCCGCTTACAGTAACAGGGACAGCGCACCGATAGGATACGAAATTACATTTGCAGAGCAGCTTAAGTCTCATATAAATAAAAAGCCACCAAATCTGGTGGACAAAAGGTGGGCAAACATATTGCATTAAGGGGCAATTTAGGGGCAAAATGTTACATTTAATTGCATATGTGATACAATATGAAGCGCCTAGAAACGGCTTAAAACCTAGCTTTTTTCAATTATATTCATAGTTGGGAAAAATTTAGAAAGTGCCGGCAGCGGGACTTGAACCCGCACGATGTTGCCACCAACAGATTTTGAGTCTGCCTCGTCTGCCAATTCCGACATGCCGGCGTTTGTGAACCTTTGTAATAGTAACACATGGTAAAAACAGTGTCAATAATTATTTCCTGAAATGAGGTATGAAACAATGATGAAACGTAATATAAAACAACAGTTGAACGCGAAGCTTACGGAAATGAATATGAATCTTGCCAATAACTATAAAGATCTGGCTCATGATGCTTTAAAGGAACTGGATCGGATGGTAGAGGATTTTAAAGCATCCGGTGATCTGAAAGAAAAAGATTATCAGAAGATGCGCCGGATGGTAGACGATTATAAGAGAAAGTTGGCTGATTACCATCATTAAGATGGTGTCAGCTCATTTTCATAATCTCTTTTTTCAATTTCTTTATTATCTTTTTCTCTAATCTTGAGATATAGGACTGGCTGATCCCTAAAAGATCGGCCACCTCTTTCTGGGTACGTTCTATCCCATTGATAGTATTAATACCATAGCGCAGTTCTATAATAGTTCGTTCCCTTTCCGACAGATGTGAGACGGCGGTCTCCAATAAAGAATGATCCATCTCGGTTTCCATATTTCGATAGACGGTATCCTCATCCGTGCCGAGAATATCGGATAACAGTAATTCGTTGCCATCCCAGTCAACATTTAGCGGTTCGTCGATGGATATCTCCATACGAAGCTTGCTGTTTCTGCGCAGATACATAAGGATTTCATTTTCGATACATCTGGAGGCGTATGTTGCCAGTTTAATATTTTTATCACATTTAAAGGTATTGATAGCTTTGATCAGACCAATCGTACCGATCGAGATCAGATCTTCCACACCGATTCCGGTGTTGTCAAATTTCTTTGCAATATAAACTACAAGACGGAGATTTCGTTCAATCAGTATTTTTTTGATTTCTTGATCGTCGCCGTTTCCAAGACCTGCAACCATTGCACTTTCTTCATAAGGTTCAAGAGGAGCCGGCAGTACATCACAGCCGCCTATGTAATGGACATCCTTTCGGGATACAGGTAATAAAGTCATAATATTTGAAACCACTGAAAATTTAAAATCGTTATTTGCTAATGTATTTATCATTTTTTCTTACCTTTCTCAAATATGCTGAATTTAATAATATGCATTTGGACATATGACTGATTTGTAAAGTATGCCTGCTAAGCCCGATCAATGGTCGGTTTCGAATCAGCCGATTGTTAATAAAGAAGAAATCACAGTCGAAAGCAAGCATTAGGTCCGATTCAGAACTGATTGTCCGGTATGGAACCAGATGGATGCCTTCCGGCATTGATAAAGCTGATTTTCGATCGAAAGACTGGGTGCCGTTTGTGTAGTCATATACAATGTAATGGTATTGTCTGGGCAAAAGATCATACATGATCTCAGGGGATGCAATGACGACGTGTTTTCCTGTTGAAATGTCTTTTAAGGTATTTCCGGTATCCATAAAGCCATTTGCCTGTATTGTCTGATGTTTTCTGCCTATAAATAAATTAAAAAAATAGTTCATATGATTTACTTTCTTTTATTTTGCAAATGCAATTATATATACATACAGGGAAATATTTCGTCGTATTAGGGAATTTGAAAACAAGGAATCCCGACTGTATATGACAAATGTGGATAAATATAGGATGAAATACCTGTTTTTTAGACTGAAAATCTTATTTTTGTGTATAAATCTGTTGATAATGTGGAAAAGTTCTAACTTTATTTATATTTTTCGATGTTTTCAAACAATTAACAACATTTTACAAAATGATTTGAATATTCTAAATTGCTGTAAAAAAACATATGATTAACAGATAAAGATTATACCTGAAAACAGGGTGGAAGTTGAAAATGGAAAATAATATTGATACGCAATTGGAGCTTGCGATATCGACAAGAAATACATACAACGAGAGCGAGGCAGAGCTGTATATCGGATACAGTTCCGAGAAGAATACATGGCAGCTTTTGATTCGATATAATGATGATATATCTGATCTGGTGGAACGGTATCGGATGCAGATATATTATCTGTTGGCAGGCTATGCGATTATTGAGATTTCAGAAGCATATTTGAATGCATTTGCAGCAGATCCCAGAATTATCTATATAGATAAACCGAAAAGTGTGGAACAGCAGGTGTCTTATGCTCAGTATGCATCCTGTCTGTCCGGAACTTTCATCAATAATTACGGCCTGGATGGTGACGGAACAATCTTTGCGATTATTGATTCGGGAATTGATTATAGACATAATGAATTTGTCAGGAATGGAAAAAGCAGAATTTTATCTTTTTGGGATCAGCAGGCGGTATATCAGGATACATATGCAAATACTTATAAGCTGGGACGTATTTATACAAATGAAGAATTGAATTCAATACTGGATGGAAGTTATGCAGGAATTCTTCCATCTGAGGATCGTTCCGGGCACGGAACACAGGTTGCGGCTATTGCGGCCGGTACGAATATTGGCGTTGCTCCTCAGACAGAGCTTTTGGTTGTAAAGATCGGAAGCGATACCGCATCTAAGCTCCCAACTACACTTGGTCTTATCCTTGGAATTGACTATGCAATTCGGACGGGAATCGAAATGAATCGACCGATATCGATAAATCTCAGTTATGGAAATAATTACGGCTCCCATAAAGGTGATTCGCTGCTTGAAAATTATATCAACGATGTGTCCAGATTTGCTATCTGCTCAATATCGACGGGAACAGGAAATGATGCGATCAACCGAAGGCATCAGCGTGTAATTCTCGGAAATACTTCATATCGTATGATTGATCTGCTTGTAAGCGACTATGTAGCTTCATTTAATCTTCAGTTATGGAAAAATTATAATGACCGCTTTGATATTGTGATCATTGCGCCAAACGGAGACATCATACTGACCTTAAGTGAGTCGCAAAACATCGGAACAGGATCCTATCGAAACACTTTTGTAAAAGGAATCTATGGAACGCCAAATCCGTATAACCGTAATCAGGAAATATTTGTATCATTTCAAGGACAGAAAAATTATATAGATAAAGGGCAGTGGAAGGTCTTGATTCACCCGAAGCAAATTGTTAGTGGGGTGATAGATGCCTATCTGCCGATTCGGGCAAGTCTTACAGGAAATGTGGAATTCCTGAATCCAACAGAATTTGGGACACTTACGATTCCCGCTACTGCCGAAGGGCTGATTACGGTAGCGGCTTATGATCAGAATGTGGATGATTTTGCATATTTTTCAGGAAGAGGTTATACGGCAAATGACAGGATCAAACCGGATCTTGCTGCACCCGGTGTGGATATTTACACTGCATATCCGGGAAATGATTATTCCTTTGCATCGGGAACATCTATGGCTGTTCCGTTTGTATCCGGATCTGCATGCTTGCTGATGCAGTGGGGAATTGTAAACGGAAACGATCCGTTTCTGTATGGAGAAAAGCTGAAGGCTTCGTTGATCCGCGGAGCAAAAAGGATAAAATCAGCGAGAGAGTATCCAAACATATATATCGGTTGGGGAACTTTATGTGTAGAAAATTCTATCCGTTAGAAATGTGAGCCGTAAGGAACACATAAAAAGAGCCAGTCACTAGAAAAGCTAGTGATTGGCTCCGCTTAATACATGATTTTTAATTGCTTTAAAGCTTTCTTTGCTGATCACATGCTCGATCTTGCAGGCATCGGCAGATGCAATATCGGGATCAACACCAAGTTGTATAAGCCAGGCAGAGAGAAGTTCATGTCGTTCATATATCATTTCAGCAATTTCTTTTCCTGAATCGGTGAGTGAAATAAACCCTGCATCACTCATCGTTATGTAGTTGTTCTCACGAAGATTCTTCATAGCAACACTGATGCTTGATTTCTTATAACCAAGTTCGTTTGAGATATCAACCGAACGGACAACAGGCAACTTCTTGCTTAATACCAATATTGTTTCCAGATAGTTTTCAACTGATTCATTCGTTGTTAACATAGCTTTACCCCATTAAAAATTTATTTACAAAAAATTATATCACAAACCGGAATAAGGTTCAAATGAAAGAAAGATAAAACTAATGGCATCCGTGACAATTGTTACAGTTTCCTCCGCACTGAACAGATTTTCCGGATTTTTTATCTTTTACCATTGAACGGATCGCAAGTACGCACACAAGTATAATAATAGCAGCAACAATAATAGTACCTATATATTTCTCCATAATAATCCAACCTTTCAATTTTATAATCGTAATTAGTTTAAACTAACCACATGAAAATGTCAAGCATAATAAATAAATTTGCATTTTAAGAATATAGCTTTGTTATATACGACTAAGATACGTTACAAGCTTCTAAATGATGTTATTTTTTTCTAAAAAATGTTATTGACTTCTAATGAGGGTTAGTATATACTAACGATGAAATTTGAAACAGCATATTGCTTAATGATAAATTTATACGATTATGAAAGAAGATGGAATATGATGCCTTTAACTTTTATGAATATTGGAGAAACAAAGACCATTACCAAAGTTGGTGGAAAAAATGAAACAAGACAGTTTCTTGAGAAGCTTGGTTTTGTCGTAGGTGGAGAAGTAACAGTTGTTTCAGAGATAAACGGTAATATGATCGTAAATGTAAAAGATTCCAGAGTTGCCATCGGAAAAGATATGGCAGCCAAAATTATGGTATAAGTATGCCGAAAAAACAGAAATATAAGTATTTGCACATTGGTATCTGCCGGTGCAATTGTTTATATACACAAATGTATAAGAAGAAAAGCCGTCACAGAATCCGGTCTGAATATGTGGAGACTTTCTTATATGTATAAAGAAAAAAGAAGGAGCGAAATGGTATGAAGACATTAAGAGAGGTTGCCGTCGGTCAGACAGTTAAGGTAACAAAACTTGTTGGCGAAGGGCCTGTAAAGAGACGTATCATGGATATGGGAATCACAAAAGGTGTAGAAATCTATGTCAGAAAAGTTGCGCCGCTTGGTGATCCGGTTGAAGTAACAGTACGTGGTTATGAGCTTTCTTTAAGAAAAGCAGATGCCGAAATGATCGTTGTTGAATAAATGTGTGGATCGTACCGATCCTACATACAACGAAGCAGATGATTTACTTATTTGATGAATCATAGAAAATGACAGACAAAAAGGAAGGAGCATAAAAATGTCAGTTAAAATAGCGTTGGCAGGTAATCCAAACAGTGGAAAGACAACATTATTTAACGCACTTACAGGTTCAAACCAGTATGTAGGTAACTGGCCTGGTGTTACAGTAGAGAAAAAAGAAGGAAAATTAAAGGGTCACAAAGATATTATCATCACTGACCTTCCCGGTATTTATTCACTTTCTCCATATACATTAGAGGAAGTTGTTGCCAGAAATTATCTGATCAAGGAATATCCGGATGCGATCATCAATATTATTGATGGTACGAACATCGAAAGAAACCTGTACTTATCAACACAGTTGATCGAGCTGGGAATCCCGGTTATCATGGCAGTTAACATGATGGATCTTGTAAAGAAGAATGGTGACAAGATCGATATCAAGAACCTGAGCAATGCACTTGGATGCGAGGTTGTAGAGATCTCTGCATTAAAGGGTACAGGAATTGATGAAGTAAAAGAAAAAGCAGTTGCGGCAGCACAGAAGAAAGTACAGAATAAGCGTGTACATAGCTTCGATCAGGCTGTTGAAGACGCAATCGACAGCGTAAGTGCAAAGCTTACAGTTGAAGAAAGAAAGAAGAGATTCTTTGCGATCAAGCTTCTTGAAAAAGACACAAAGATTGCAGAGCAGATGGACAGTGTTCCGGATTGTAAAGATGAGATCAAAGCACTGGAAGACAAATTTGATGATGATACAGAGAGTATTATCACCAGTGAGAGATATGCATATATCTCATCTATCATCGGAAAATGTGTGAAGAAGAATACAAAGGGCGAAAAGCTTACAACCTCAGATAAGATTGATAAGATCGTTACAAACCGTATCCTTGCACTTCCGATTTTCATCATTGTAATGTGGCTGGTTTATTATATTGCGATGTCAACAGTCGGTGCATGGTGCACAGACTGGACAAATGATAATCTGTTTGGTGATGGTTTCCATTTATTTGGTATCGGAACCAAAGATTATGAAGAGGCATCCGGTGATTACGATGCAGCTACAAATGCACTTGATGCATATGGCGTACTTGTAGCAGATGATGAAGATGCAATAGATGTTGACGCAACAAAGGCAGCTATCGAAGCAAATACAAATACAGAAGCAAGTGTTAAGTATCAGATGGAAGATGAAGAAACTCTTGATACTTACGATATCGATGTATATTATTCAGAAGTACCTGCCGGTGCAAAAAAAGATAAGACAAATGCTATGTCTTATTTAGATGCAGTAGAATACTTCAACAAGACAGAAATGGCAGAGATCGATCCTGCTGATTATGGTGTGTTCGTTCCGTCTATTCCTGATCTTGCGGAAAGAGGTCTTGACAAGATCGGATGTGCAGACTGGTTAAAGGGACTGATCCTTGACGGTATTATCGCCGGTGTTGGTGCTGTACTTGGTTTTGTACCTCAGATGCTTGTATTGTTCATCTTACTTGCAATTCTTGAGTACTGTGGCTACATGGCACGTATCGCATTCATCATGGATCGTATCTTCAGAAAATTCGGCCTTTCAGGAAAGTCCTTCATTCCTATTCTTGTAGGTGTAGGTTGTGGTGTTCCTGGTATAATGGCATCTCGTACAATTGAAAATGAAAAAGATCGTCGTATGACAGTTATGACAACAACATTTATTCCTTGTGGTGCTAAGGTTCCGTTTATCGCTATGATCGCAGGTGCGATTTTCGGTGGATCTTCACTGGTTGCTACAAGTGCTTACTTTATCGGTATTGCAGCAATTATCTGTTCCGGTATTATCTTAAAGAAGACAAAGATGTTCGCAGGAGATCCTGCTCCATTCGTTATGGAGTTACCTCCTTACCATATCCCGACAATCGGTTCTGTATTAAGAAGTATGTGGGAGCGTGGCTGGTCATTCATTAAGAAGGCCGGTACCATCATCCTCCTCTCAACAATCCTTGTATGGTTCACAACATACTTCGGTATTCTGGATGGTAAATTCCAGATGCTTTCAGAAGATCAGATCGACCACAGTATCTTAGCTAAGATCGGTGGAGCAATCTGCTGGATCTTTAAGCCACAGGGATGGGGCGACTGGCAGGCAACTGTTGCATCTATTACAGGCCTTGTTGCTAAGGAAAACATCGTTGGTACTATGGGTATCCTTTATGGTGGTGGGGAAGGCACTGTATACAGCGAGCTTGCAAAAGCATTCACAACAGCAAGTGGTTTCTCATTCCTCGTATTCAACTTACTCTGTGCTCCATGTTTCGCAGCAATGGGTGCTATTAAGAGAGAGATGAACAGTGCAAAATGGTTCTGGTTTGCAATCGGATATCAGTGTGGTTTCGCATACCTTGTATCCCTTGTTGTTTACAGAATTGCAGGACTCTTCACAGGTGCATGCTCATTCGGTATCGGCACTGTTGTAGCAATCCTGATCATCGTTGCTTTCTTCTTCCTGTTATTCCGTCCGGATCCAAACAAGAAGGTCAAGACAAGCAAAGAATTCTTAAATGCATAATTATAAAGGCTAACATATAATACACATACAATACGATGCGCGCTTCCCTTTGTGGCAGCGCGCATTTTGTGTATCGGTTATTATACAGAAATCAGATTTATATAAATTCCTGTCTGCCGGCTGGCGTTCATAGAATTGACAGACAAGATGACAAATGTAGATATTTATTAAAACTCCGTGAAATGAGTTGACAAATAAATGTATGATAGAGGAAAATGAATGTATACTATAATACAAGAACACTTACTTGTTAGAAATGTTTTTTGAAAGTACAGATGTAAGATGATTGAGATGTCTGTATAATTAACGAATGACGAATTGGAGGTTTTTACTATGGCAGTTATACATTTAAATGAAAAAGAATATGAAGATCAGGTTTTAAAGGCAAAGGGACTTACGCTGGTTGATTTCTGGGCCACCTGGTGCGGACCATGTAGAATGGTTGCACCGATCGTTGAAGAATTGGCTGACGAATTTCCTGAGGTAAAGGTATACAAGGTGGATGTAGATGAGAATCAGGAACTTGCACTTGCAAACAAAGTTGCATCGATTCCGACATTTTTATTATATAAAGATGGAGAAGTCATAAAGAAAATTGTGGGAGCAGTTCCAAAATCCGAGCTGATTCAGGCAATCCGCCAGTTTCAGTAGATAAGAATGCAGTCCAAAACGCTTGCAAAAGAAAGCATATTATTATAAGATGAAAGACAGCGACCAGATAAATGGGTACATGAATTGACTAATTTACTAAACGGAGGTTTACAAATGAAAATGTTATCATTATCAGAGGAACTTAAGGGTAATTCTTATCCCGGCAGAGGAATCGTGATCGGACGTTCGGAAGACGGAACAAAGGCAGTTACCGCATACTTTATCATGGGTAGAAGTGTGAATTCCAGAAATCGTGTATTTGTTACAGAGGGCGAAGGAATCCGTACAGAAGCATTTGATCCATCCAAGCTTGAGGATCCAAGCCTTATCATTTACGCACCGGTTCGGGTTCTTGGCAATCGGACGATCGTAACAAATGGTGATCAGACCGATACGATCTATGATGGAATGGATAAAGAGCTTACATTTGAACAGTCACTCAGATGCCGCGAGTTTGAACCGGACGGTCCAAACTATACACCGAGAATTTCCGGAGTTATGCATATCGAAGGCGGACAGTATGACTATGCAATGTCTATCTTAAAGAGCAATAACGGAGATCCGTCGGCATGCAACCGATATACATTTTCATATGAGAATCCCGCAAACGGAGAAGGACATTTTATTCATACATATATGCATGATGACAATCCACTTCCAAGCTTTGAGGGAGAACCGAAGTTAGTTGGTATATCAGGTGATATCGATACATTTGCAAATATGGTATGGGAAAGCCTGAATGAAGACAATAAGGTATCCCTGTTTGTCAGATATATCGATATCGCAACAGGAAAGTATGAGACAAGAATCATCAATAAGAACAAGTAATTATCACGAATCTGGAGGAAATACAGAATGAACGAAATTCAATTAAAATACGGATGCAATCCAAATCAGAAGCCATCAAGAATCTATATGGAGGATGGAAGTGATCTTCCGGTTACCGTATTAAATGGTAAGCCGGGCTACATAAATTTTCTGGATGCATTTAATGGCTGGCAGCTTGTAAAAGAATTAAAGGCAGCAACCGGACTTCCGGCAGCTACATCTTTTAAGCATGTGTCACCGGCAGGTGCAGCAGTAGGACTTCCTCTTACAGATACACTTGCAAAGATCTACTGGGTAGATGATCTGGGCGAACTGTCACCACTTGCATGCGCATATGCAAGAGCCAGAGGTGCAGACCGTATGTCATCCTTTGGTGATTTCATTGCATTGTCAGATGTCTGCGATGCGGATACAGCCCGTCTCATTAAGCGTGAAGTATCAGATGGTGTAATTGCTCCCGGGTATACAGACGAAGCTATGGAACTTCTGATGCAGAAGAAGAAAGGTAATTATAATATTATCCGGATCGATGAGAATTATGTTCCTGCTGAGATTGAACGCAAGCAGGTATTCGGAATTACATTCGAACAGGGAAGAAATGAACTGAATATTGATAAGGATCTTTTATCCAATATTGTAACAGAGAATAAAAATATACCGGAAGAAGCTCTTATCGATATGAAGATCGCACTGATCACATTAAAATACACACAGTCTAATTCTGTATGCTATGTAAAGGGCGGGCAGGCAATCGGTATCGGGGCCGGTCAGCAGTCCAGAATCCACTGTACAAGACTTGCCGGTCAGAAGGCAGATAACTGGTGGCTTCGTCAGTCTCCACAGGTTATGGGACTTCAGTTTGTTGATGGACTTGGACGTGCAGACAGAGATAATGCGATCGATGTATATATGGGTGATGAATATGAGGATGTTCTCCGTGATGGCGAATGGCAGAAGCGTTTCAAGGTAAAGCCGGAAGTATTCACAGCAGAAGAAAAGAAAGCATGGCTTGCCGGAAATCAGAATGTTACACTTGGTTCTGATGCATTCTTCCCATTCTCAGATAACATTGAACGTGCGAAGAAGAGTGGTGTTGCGTACATTGCTCAGCCGGGTGGATCTGTCAGAGATGATCTTGTGATCGAAGCATGTGATAAATATGGAATGGTAATGGTATTTACAGGTATCCGTTTATTCCATCACTAATCAGGAGCGACAGATATGGCAAGAAGAAACAGAAGACGACGCAGAAAGAAAAGATCCAATATTGATTTTGGAAAAGTATTTATATTTTTGCTTGCATGTGCGATCATTATTTTTGCTGCTGTTGTGATTCTTTCAAAATTAATATCACATAAAGATCGGTATTTTGATGAAGGACTTACATATTATCAGAATTCGGAATATGACAAAGCTCTTGATAAATTCACAGAAGCTCTTTCGGAAAAACAGATTTTTTCTCAAAACAAGGATAAGAATACCAGACTTTATATTGCAGATATCTATATGAAAACTGCAGATTATAAAAAAGCGGTAGATGAATACGATACGATCCTTCAGAAGACATCAGCGGATAAGAAGGATGTGAAAAAGATGCAGGAAATTGCTCAGGCGTTATCGGATTTCTCAGATTCGAATTATGCCGGAGCACTTCCGGTTCTGGAACAGTATGTTAAAGATTATCCGGAATTATATCTTTATATCGGAACCTGTTATGCTTCCATGAATGATTCCGAGCATATGTTTGAAAATTATGAGAAGTATATAAAAAAATATGGATATAATTCTTATCTGTATGCACAATATGCGGCATATTATATCAGTATCGGCGAACTGGATAACGCATACGGCTATATCAATAATGGTCTGGCCAGTGATAACACATTCCAAAAGGAACTCCGTTTACAGGAGATCACATATTATGAGAAGATACAGGATTATGATAAAGCATATGAGCTTGCAAAAGAATTATATAATCTGTATCCCGATTATCAGGCGGGTGCAGATGAATATAATTTCCTTTACACCAGAGTATCCCATGATGATGAATAGATAGAATTGGCAGGAGGCATTTTATTCATGGAAATACAATTATGGAAGGAGATCTTATCTCCATATGAGCAGGCAGTAGATGAACTGCTTCTGAAATTTAAGCATATCATAAAAGATTACCGCAGTCAGGGAATGTATTCTCCGATCGAGAATGTGACTGGACGTGTGAAAAGAATTTCAAGTATTTTAGATAAGATGCAGAAGAAACATATTCCGATGGATCATATCGTGGAAGAAATGGATGATATCGCAGGAATCCGTATTATGTGCCAGTTTGAAGAGGATATCTACAAGGTTGTAGAGATCATAAGAAATCGCAAGGATATGTCAATCCGAGAAGAGAAAGACTATATTACAAATGTAAAGGCAAGCGGATACAGAAGTTATCATATTATACTGAATTATGATGTTTATACGATCAAGGGACTGCAGACAATCCAGGCAGAGATCCAGATACGTACAATGGCAATGGATTTCTGGGCGACAATCGAACATTCTCTTCAGTATAAATATCGTCACAATATGCCGGAGCATATCCGGGAAAAACTGTTAAATGCAGCAAATGCAACCGTTGCACTGGATAAAGAGATGTCATCTGTCCGTGGCGAGATTATGGATGCACAGAATTCATTTAATTATAAGGCATCTGTAGTAGCAGATATACTGACTAATATACAAAATCTGTATTATGTCGGTAATCAGCGAGAGGTTGTAAAGATACAGAATGAATTTTATGATATTTACCAGAAGGATGATCTGGAAAAGCTGGAGGATTTTTCCAAACAGCTTGATATTATCGCAGAAGGATACAAAGCACAGGGGTTATAGATTATGAACTTACCGGAGTCATTTACAAACAGGATAAAGACACAATTAGGAGACGAATATGAAGCATATATGAATTGTCTGGATCAGGGCATGCATCATGGACTTCGTGTGAATACAAATAAAATCAGTGTGGAAGATTTCTTAAAGATCTCTCCATTTGAATTAAAGCCTGTACCATGGACAACAAATGGTTTTTATTATGATGATAAAGCATGTACACCATCCAAACATCCATATTATTATGCAGGGCTTTATTATATTCAGGAACCGAGTGCGATGGCACCGGCGAGTATTCTTCCTGTTGAAGACGGGGATGTGGTTCTTGATATCTGTGCAGCACCGGGAGGTAAATCAACCGAGCTTGCAGCAAAACTTCATGGAACCGGGTTCCTGATCTCAAATGATATCAGTAATTCCAGAGCCAAGGCATTGCTAAAGAATCTGGAATTATTTGGAATCGGTAATATGTGTGTGGTAAGTGAAGCTCCGAATAAGCTGAGCACAAAATTCTATCAGACCTTTGATAAAATTTTGATTGATGCGCCTTGCTCCGGTGAAGGAATGTTCCGTAAATCCCAGTCAATGGTAACAGCGTGGGAGAACAATGGCGTTGAGTTATTTGCCGGTTTACAGCGAGGAATTTTAAATGAAGTTGTAAAAATGTTAAAGCCGGGCGGAACCATGCTGTATTCGACCTGTACGTTTTCTCCGGAAGAAAATGAACAGTCAATCGAATATCTTTTATCACTGGATGATACATTAGAATTAATCGAAGTTCCGAAGTATCCGGGCTTTTGCAATGGAAATCCGGCATGGGGAAAGACCGAAAATGCAGAGCTTGAGAAATGTGCAAGATTATGGCCGCATCATATCGAAGGGGAAGGCCATTTCGTTGCACTTATCCATAAAAAAGAGGCAGAGCAGACACAGGTGTTTCAGTCATGGATACACAGAGGCTGTAAGCCGGATAAAAATGCAGAAGAATTTTTTACACATATTTCGGCTGATGCAGGAATTAAGTCTGCATATATTGAGGAAAATAACGGAAGACTGTATTACATGGCAGAATGTATGCCGGATGTATCTGGGCTTCGGATGTTAAGACAGGGCTTGTTCCTTGGCGAGATCAAGAAGAACCGGTTTGAACCGAGTCAGTCACTTGCCATGTATCTGCGGCAGGGACAGTTTGATAATGAAGTAAATCTGACTTCTTCAGATGACCGTGTTTTTAGATATCTGAAAGGCGAGACGATTGAAGCATCGGATCAGAAAATTAAAAATGGATATGTGCTTGTTCTGGTGGACGGATATCCGCTTGGATGGGCAAAAAATACAAACGGAACGTTAAAAAATAAGTATTTATCTGGATGGAGGATGATGTCATGAGTAAAATAGCAGTCGTTACCGGAGCTTCTTCCGGACTGGGCAGAGAGTTTGTTGTTCAGATCAGTGAAAAATATAAGACGATAGATGAAATATGGGTGATTGCCAGACGTACAGAACGCTTGTATGCCTTAGAAAGAGAGATTGAAGGCAAGAAGGTTATTGTTCTTCCGCTGGATGTAACAAAGCAGGATGATCTTGAATCCTATAAGAAGATGCTTGCAAAGGAGCATCCATGGGTGCGTGTTCTGGTAAACGCAGCCGGTTATGGCATTATGGGACATGTAGAGGATGTTGTATGCGAGGAACTTACAGGAATGATCGATGTTAACTGTAAGGCTTTAGTTGCCATGACGAAGATTACTCTGCCATATATGAAAGAACAGAGCAATATCATTAATATTGCATCATCTGCGGCATATCTGCCACAGCCATCCTTCGCTGTATATGCAGCAACAAAATCAATGGTAAGAAGCTTTTCCAAGGCATTAAATAAAGAATTGGAGGACAGAGGCATTACAGTGACAGCAGTATGTCCTGGACCGGTTAATACTGAGTTTTTTGATGTAGCCGAGAAATATTCCCATACAAAGGCATTTAAAAGATTGTTCCGTGTAGAAGCAAAAAATGTAGTAAAACGTGCCTTATTTGATGCATATTATCTGAAGACAGAATCTACCTACAGCATAACGATGAAAGCGTTCAAGGTCGTAACAAAGCTGCTGCCGAATGACTGGATCGTTTCCATGATCAAATAGAGACAGATATCCGGTTAATACAAAGATTTACCGGGGATTTGAAGAACATTATAATAAAAACAGAACAGGACAAAAACAATGGAAAAAGGACAGTATGGATATATAAAAAAACATAAGAAAAAAATCATAACCAGTATTATTATACTTGGCGTTATGATCCTTACAGGAGTAATTCTTTCGCTTGTCATGTTTAAAACAACAAAAACCTTGATCATCATACTTCCGATATTGATCAGCCTGCCATTTGCCAAACAGATCGTAGCACTTATCATGTGCTCCAAATTCAAGCCTTTAACAGAGGAAGAACACAAGAAAATAGAAAAAGGGATCCATTATGAGAACCGGGACGGCATCCTGTATGATATCTCAATCAGTCGATACGAGGGAATGATGTTTTTCCCTGCCGTGATCGTACGGGATGGCAGAATGTTGTTCTTGTATCAGGAAGCATTTGATAAGAAGATTCCTGATGTGGAATTCCTGAAAAAAGAAATTGCACGTTCCTTTGAAATGATAAAGAAACCGTATGTCATTATTACAGCGTTAACCGTAGATGAATTTATAAAAAAGGCAGAGACGATCAAAGAACCGGATGAAGATTACGTAGTAAAGGATCAGTCTATGCGTGAAAAAATATTTGAACTTGGTGTATAGGAGCCGGACATGAAAGAGATCATTATATCGCAGAATGAAGCAGGACAGCGTGTAAATAAATTTCTTTTGAAATATCTGAATAAGGCACCGTCAAGCTTTGTTTATAAGATGATGCGAAAGAAAAACATCAAATTGAACAATAAGAAAATTGAAGGAAACGAATACATCTATATCGGAGATACGATCCAGATCTATATGTCCGATGAAACGATCGCCAATTTCCGAGAAGATGTCAGCGGGACAGACAGCACTTCCTCTAAAAAGAAGATTCCGGTCGAGATCATCTATTCGGATGAAAATATTCTGATCGCAGATAAGCCGGCCGGCGTTTTGTCACAGAAAGCATCAAAAGATGACTACTCCTTTAATGAAGCATTGATCGACTATCTGCTCGACAGTGGTCATATCACAACTGAAGAATTAAGAACATATCGTCCGTCTGTATGCAACCGTTTAGACCGCAATACATCCGGACTCATTCTTTGTGGGGTGAGTCTTACCGGAAGTCAGGAATTATCCAGAATTATAAGAGAACATCTATTACATAAATATTATTATACACTTGTACGGGGACGCCTGACGCAGAAGCTTGACAGTACCTGTTATCTACAGAAGGATAATGCAAAAAACAAAGTCCGGATATCGGATCGCCCATGGGAACATGGCAAGAGTGAAGAAATCCATTCAATCTTTTATCCGGTTAAAAAAAATGATGATTATACGTTGGTAAAGGTTGAGCTTATCACAGGTAAGTCTCATCAGATCCGTGCGCAATTAAAGCATCTGGGATACCCGGTAGTCGGTGATACAAAGTATGGCATACCTGAAGTGAACCGGTATTTTTCAGATTCTTATCATGTAAAGCATCAGCTTCTTCATTGCGGAAACATTATATTTAAAGAAACAGACGGTCCGCTTTCTTATCTGGGCGGGAAAGAGTATTCGGCATTTCTTCCGGAACCGTTTCGGACGATCGAAAAAGATTTATTTGGGTAATTTGGATAATAACTTTAGTAAGATCAGAATCAGATAAAGATAAAGAGGCAGAATCGGATGGCAACTTGGAATTCCAGAGGACTTCGTGGTTCCTCACTTGAGGAACTGATTAATTATACAAATGAATATTATCGGGAAAAGAAGCTGGCAGTTGTCCAGAAGATCCCGACTCCGATCAAACCGATCCGTATGGATAAAGACAGCAGCCAGATCACACTGGCGTATTTTGAAAAAGATTCTACGGTCGATTACATCGGTGTCGTACAGGGCATTCCGATATGCTTCGATGCGAAGGAATGTGCGGTTGATACGTTTTCCTTACAGAATATACATGAGCATCAGTATCATTTTATGAAAGAGTATGAGGAACAGCAGGGAGTCAGCTTCCTGATCATATTTTTTACGCATAGAAACAAATATTACTATTTACGTTTTTCGGAATTAAAGACTTATATGGATCGCGTGAATGAGGGACATGCAAAGAATTTCAAATATGAAGAACTGAATCCGGATTTCTTTATTCATGCAAAAAACGGTGCATTGGTTCATTATCTTGAGCTTCTCGATAAAGATTTGCAGTTAAGAGCATAAGGGTTCAGGAAAAAATCTTGACAAATATCGACTGCTCCCCTATAATGAGCACGTTGTTGAAATAACTAATTACCATGTTATCACTTCAATGTAGTAAAGCGATATGTGGATACAAGGAGGAAAAAAGATGCAGGACAAACTGTTGCAGACTCCGGATGGAGTAAGAGACACTTATGATGTAGAATGTAAAAAGAAAAGAAAGATTATTGAAAAACTGCATCATACTCTGGAGTTATACAGCTATCATGATATAGAGACACCTACATTTGAATATTTTGATATATTTAACCGTGATAAGGGATCTGCACCGTCAAATGAAATGTACAAATTCTTTGATCGTGATAATAATACACTGGTATTACGCCCCGATATCACACCGAGTATTGCAAGATGTGTAGCAAAATATTATAAGGACGAACAGTTACCGATCCGTCTGTGTTATACCGGTAATACTTATTCAAACCCGAGAAAATTACAGGGTAAATTAAAGGAAGTAACACAGATCGGTGCCGAGCTTATAAATGATGATTCATCTGCGGCAGATGCAGAGATCATTGCAACCGTTGTTGATTCTTTTAAGGCACTTGGAATCGATGAGTTCCAGATCGAGATCGGGCAGATCGATTACTTTAAGGGAATCGTCGCAGAAGCCGGAATTACAGAAGCTGAGGAGCTTCAGATCAAAGAATATATCAATATCAAGAACTTCTTTGGTTTGGAGGAATATTTAAAGAAGCTGGATATGAGCCCTGTTTTAAAGAAAGCCTTTCTTGCGTTTGACTCTTTATTCGGTGGAGAATGCATGTTAGAGGAAGCAGAGAAGCTGGTTACGAATCCGGTATCACTTGCAGCCGTTCACAGATTACAGAGAATCCATAAAGCGTTATGCTGTTATGGATATGACAAATATATCGGCTTTGATCTCAGTATGTTAAATGGTTATAACTATTATACCGGCGTGATCTTCCGCGGATACACCTACGGAACCGGAGATGCAGTTGTAAAAGGTGGACGATATAATAACCTGTTAAAGCAGTTCGGCAAAGATGCACCGTCTATTGGTTTTGCATTTACCGTAGAAGAACTGATCATGGCACTGTCCAGACAGAATATCGAGGTTTCGGTTGAATATTCGAATACGATCATTCTCTATGATATCGAGAATCAGGAGCCTGCGATCAGCCTTGGTAAGTCTCTGCGCCAGAATGATAAGAAGATTGAATTGATACGCAAATCTGTCAGAAAGTCAGTGGACGATTATCTGGAATATGCAAAAAGAGAGCATTTCTCCGGACTGTTTTATTTTGAAAACAGTGATACGGTCAAGGTATTTGATCTTGTGTCCGGTGATGAGAATGAGGTGGCAATCGCATCCCTGAAATAAGCGGACAAAAGCAGAAAGAAATTCAAAATTAGAATTTGATCGATGGATAGATTGGAGAGATAAATCAATGAGATATTTAACATTTGCGCTTGCAAAGGGCAGACTTGCAAAGAAAACCCTTGCATTGCTTGAACAGATAGGAATTACCTGCGATGAGATGAAAGACCCGGATACCAGAAAGCTGATTTTTATAAATGAAGAACTGAAGCTGAAGTTCTTCCTTTCAAAGGCAACAGATGTACCAACCTATGTAGAATACGGTGCAGCAGATATTGGTGTAGTTGGTAAGGATACGATATTAGAAGAAGGCAGAAACCTGTACGAGGTAATGGATCTCGGATTCGGCAAATGCCGGATGTGTGTCTGCGGTCCTCATAAAGCAAAAGAATTATTGAAGAAAAATGAGATCATCCGAGTTGCCAGCAAATATCCGAATATTGCAAAAGATTATTTTAATAATCAGAAGAACCAGACGGTTGAGATCATCAAATTAAACGGTTCGGTCGAGCTTGCGCCGATCGTTGGCTTATCGGAGGTGATCGTTGATATCGTCGAGACCGGAAGCACCCTTCGCGAAAACGGACTGGAAGTTTTAGAAGAAGTTTGTCCGTTATCTGCAAGAATGGTTGTAAATCAGGTAAGCTTAAAGATGGAAAATGAGAGAATTAGAAAGCTGCTTGCTGATCTGAATTCGTTAATTAATAAGGAGGCATAAAAATGAGAATTGTAAATCTGACGGAAGAAACCAGAAAGAACATTTTAAAAGATCTGTTAAAAAGAAGCCCAAGCAATTTTGGATCTTATGCAGATACAGTAGAGAAGATCGTAAATGATGTCAGAGATCGTGGAGACGAGGCGTTATTTGGATATACAAAGCAGTTTGATAAAGCAGATATCAATGCCGGAAATGTTCTGGTTACAAAAGAAGAGATTGAATATGCTTATACACAGGTTGATGAGAAGCTGATCGAGGTTATCAGAAAAGCAAAAGAAAACATTCGTACCTATCACGAAAAACAGCGTCAGTACAGCTGGTTTGATTCTGATCCGAAAGGTATCATGCTTGGACAGAAGGTAACAGCATTGGAATCTGTCGGAGTATATGTACCGGGCGGAAAAGCTGTGTATCCATCTTCCGTATTGATGAACATTATGCCTGCAAAGGTAGCAGGTGTTAAAAATATTATAATGACCACTCCTTGTAACAGCGAGGGTGAAGTATATGCGACTACACTGGTTGCAGCAAATGAAGCCGGTGCGACTGCTATCTACAAGGCAGGCGGCGCACAGGCAATCGCGGCTCTTGCATATGGAACGGAATCCATTCCAAAGGTTGATAAGATCGTAGGACCCGGAAATATCTTCGTTGCACTTGCAAAACGTGCGGTATACGGACATGTCAGCATCGATTCGATCGCAGGTCCATCCGAGATCCTTGTAATTGCAGATGAGACTGCAAATCCAAGATATGTTGCTGCCGATCTGTTATCGCAGGCCGAACATGATGAGATGGCATCCGCCATTCTGATCACAACTTCAAAAGAACTTGCCGAAAAGGTATCAGCACAGGTTGATGAATTTATAGAAGTATTATCCAGAAAAGAGATCATACGGAAATCTATTGATACATACGGCTACATCTTATTAGCCGATAATATGGCAGATGCGGTTGAAACAGCAAATGCAATTGCCTCCGAACATCTGGAGATTGTAACTGCAAATCCATTTGATGTCATGACAAGAATCAAGAATGCCGGTGCGATCTTCATCGGTGAATATTCATCCGAACCATTGGGTGATTATTTTGCCGGACCGAACCATGTACTTCCAACAAACGGAACAGCGAAGTTCTTCTCCCCGTTAAGTGTGGATGATTTCATTAAGAAATCCAGTATCATCTATTATTCCAGAGAAGCTCTTGAAGAGGTACATGAGGACATTGAAAGCTTTGCAAAATCAGAGCAGCTTACAGCACATGCTAATTCTATTGCAGTAAGATTTGAATAGTGGTATAATATGAAACCAAGATTGCACAGGCGTCTGTATTATCAGTCCGCCTGTGCTTGTAGTTGCCAAAGTATCGGAAGAAAAATGTATAAAAACAAGGGAGAAAAGATATGGCGGATAGAGCAGTAAAATGCACAAGAAAAACCAGCGAGACAGATATTGTTCTGGAATTAAATCTGGATGGAAAGGGAAATGCAAAGATCGATACCGGTATCGGATTTTTCGATCATATGCTGACAAGCTTTGCCAAACACGGATTCTTTGATCTGAATCTGACTGTAAAAGGTGATCTGTATGTGGATTGTCATCATACGATCGAGGATACGGGAATTGTTCTCGGAAAAGCGATCAAGGGTGCGCTTGGAGATAAGAAATCCATTAAGCGTTTCGGTAATTTCTTTCTTCCTATGGATGAAACGCTTGTTATGTGTGCGATCGACCTTTCCGGAAGACCATACCTTGTTTATGATCTGAACCTGACAACAGAACGGGTTGGATATTTTGATACACAGATGGTAAAGGAATTCTTCTATGCAGTATCCTATGGAGCAGAGATGAACCTGAATCTGAAGCAGTTCTCCGGTTCCAATGACCATCATATCATCGAAGCAGCTTTTAAGGCATTTGCAAAAGCTTTAGATGAAGCAACTTCTATAGACGACAGATTAAATGGTAAAGTGTTATCTACCAAAGGTTCACTTTAAGGAGGTACTATGAGTTATAAGAAAATTATTCCATGTCTGGATCTTGAGAATGCACTCGAAATGGCAAAGTTCTATAACGATGCCGGTGCAGATGAGATTGCATATTTTGACAGTAAAGCAACAAAGGAAGGCAGAGAAGCGAATATTGCAGTTATCAAAGAGATCTGCAAGAATGTCGATATTCCATTGATCGCATGTGGTGGAGTAAGAAGACTGGAAGATATCAAGAAGATGTTATACGCAGGTGCTTCCAAGGTTTGTATGAAATCAGCAGCATTAAATACACCGGAGCTTGTAACGGAAGCCGCTGACCGTTTTGGTTCAGAACGTATCATCGTAACGATCGACCTGAGCGAATGTAAAGAGCCTGTAGCCTATGCAGAGCAGCTTAAGGAACTCGGAGCAGGTGAGCTCCTGTTATTACATAATAATATGGTTCCGGAATATATGGATATCGTAAATGAGATCAAAAATCGTGTAGCACTTCCTGTTATTGTTTCCACCTATTCAACAAATGGGGAAGCAATCTGTGAGATGCTTGAAAAGACAAATGCTGAATCCATTTCTTTATATAATCTGAAACAAATGGATATAATGGAGATAAAGCAGGAATGCAGAAAAGAAGGCATTCCGGTTAATACATTTGAAAGTGCAGTATCCTTTGATGAATTCAAGCTGAATTCTGACGGGCTGATTCCATGTATCACACAGCATTATAAGACCGGGGAAGTTCTTATGATGGCATACATGAATAAGGATTCCTTTGAAAAGACGATTGCAACCGGCAGAATGACATATTACAGCAGAAGCAGACAGGAGCTTTGGACAAAGGGAGAGACATCCGGTCATTTCCAGTTCTTAAAATCATTAAAATTAGACTGTGATAAAGATACCCTGCTTGCAGAGGTTTCCCAGATTGGTGCAGCATGCCACACCGGCAGCCCGACCTGCTTCTTTACTGATCTGGTTAAGAAGGAATACGATAATACCAATCCGTTAAAGGTATTTGAAGAAGAATACGATATTATCGTTGACAGAAGAAATCATCCAAAGGAAGGTTCCTATACAAATTATCTGTTTGACAAAGGAATTGACAAAATACTGAAAAAGGTTGGCGAAGAGGCAACAGAGATTGTAATTGCTGCCAAGAATCCTGATTCAGATGAAATAAAATATGAGATATCAGATTTCCTGTATCACCTTATGGTTCTTATGGTTGAAAGAGGTGTCAGTTGGACTGATATTACCAAAGAACTGGCTGATAGAAGGTAGGAGGAGAAAACAGTGGAAAAATATGGCGTAAATCAGTTAAGAAAAATGTTTCTGGAATTTTTTGAGAGCAAGGGACATCTAAAGATGAACAGTTTCTCACTGATTCCACATAATGATAATAGTTTGTTATTGATCAACTCAGGTATGGCACCATTAAAGCCTTACTTTACAGGACAGGAGATCCCGCCAAGAAGACGTGTGACCACCTGCCAGAAGTGTATCCGTACCGGAGATATCGAAAATGTAGGTAAGACTGCAAGACATGGTACATTCTTTGAGATGTTAGGTAACTTCTCATTCGGCGATTACTTCAAGCATGAAGCAATTTCATGGTCATGGGAGTTCCTGACCAAGGTTGTAGGCTTAGATGAAAATCGTTTATATCCATCTATCTACGAGGATGATGACGAAGCATTTGATATCTGGAATAAAGAGATTGGAATTGCACCGGAGAGAATCTTCCGTTTTGGGAAAGAAGATAACTTCTGGGAGCATGGCGCAGGTCCTTGTGGTCCATGTTCCGAAATCTATTATGACAGAGGCGAAAAGTACGGATGCGGTAAGCCTGGCTGTACAGTAGGTTGTGACTGTGACCGTTACATGGAAGTATGGAACAACGTATTTACCCAGTTTGAAAATGACGGCCATAATAACTATACAGAACTGGTTCAGAAGAATATCGATACCGGTATGGGACTGGAGCGTCTGGCTGTTGTTGTTCAGGATGTAGATTCCATCTTTGACGTTGATACGATCAAAGCGTTACGTGATAAAGTATGTGAGATGGCTGGCGTAAAGTACATGGAAGATGAGAAGACAGATGTCTCGATCCGTGTTATTACCGACCATATCCGTTCTGTTACCTTTATGGCATCTGACGGTATCCTTCCATCAAATGAAGGACGAGGTTATGTATTAAGACGTCTTCTCCGTCGTGCAGCAAGACATGGCAGATTACTTGGTATCGAAGGCAGATTCCTTGCAGAGCTTTCAAAGACAGTGATCGAGGTTTCTAAGGATGCATATCCGGAGTTGGAAGAAAAGAAAGCACATATCTTTACCTGTATCAATACAGAAGAAGAAAACTTCAATAAGACGATCGATCAGGGCTTATCAATCCTGAACGGCTTCGTTGAGGAGTTAAATAACAGCGGCAAAAAAGTATTAAATGGCGAAAATGCATTTAAGTTATATGATACCTATGGTTTTCCTCTTGATCTTACAAAAGAGATTCTGGAAGAAAAGGGTATCGAGGTTGATACCGAAGGCTTTAATAAGGCTATGGACAAGCAGAGAGAGACTGCTCGTAAATCAAGAAAAGTATCAAACTACATGGGAGCAGATTCAACTATTTATGAAGACATCGACACAGCTCTTACAAGTAAATTCATTGGTTATGACAAGGTAGAAGCATCTTCCAATATCATTGCCATAACAGCAGAATATAAAGAAGGCGATCAGGTAACATCCGAACTGGTTGATGTTATTTCCGAAGGCACAAACGGTTCGATCATCACAGCAGAGACACCATTTTATGCTACTATGGGTGGCCAGATCGGTGATGCCGGTGTGATCGAGACAGAGAGCGGACGTTTCATCGTTAAAGATACGATCAAGGTTGCCGGTGATAAGATCGCACATCTTGGCTATGTTGAATCCGGTGAATTAAAGAATGGAAGCACAGCGAAGCTTTCTGTAACAGCAGACAGACGTGCACTGATCTGTAAGAATCATTCCGCTACACATCTGCTCCAGAAAGCCTTAAAGATGGTCCTTGGTGATCATGTAGAACAGGCTGGTTCTTATGTATCCGAAGACCGTTTAAGATTCGACTTTACACATTTTCAGGCTATGACTCCTGAGGAAATCGCCAAGGTTGAAGCAATCGTAAATGAACAGATTGATAAAGACCTTAAGGTTAAGACAGAGGTTATGAGTATTGAAGATGCCAAGAAGACAGGTGCTATGGCATTGTTTGGTGACAAGTACGGCGAGAAGGTTCGTGTTGTATCTATGGATGACTTCTCCGTTGAATTCTGTGGTGGTACTCATGTTCCGAATACCGGTGTGATCGGTACATTTAAGATCATCTCTGAAATGGGTGTTGCTGCCGGTGTCAGAAGAATTGAAGCACTGACTTCTGTTGGCGCATTTAATTATTATAAAGAGATGGAAGACGAGTTGAAAGCAGCAGCAAAGGCAGCAAAAGTTGAACCTGCAAAGCTGGCTGAAAAGATCGAGACAATGCTCGCTGAGATCAAGGCGCTGACATCTGAAAATTCCAAGCTGAAGGATAAGCTGGCAAAGAATTCTGCCGGAGATGCACTTGCAGATGCAATAGATATAAATGGCGTAAAGGTTCTTGCTACCAGCGTAGAAGATACCGATATGAACGCACTTCGTAATCTGGGTGATGATTTCAAGAACAAGCTTGGTACATCGGTTATCATTCTTGCTTCCGCAAAGGATGGCAAGGTAAATCTGATCGCTATGGCAACAGACGATGCTGTAAAGAAGGGAGCACATGCAGGAAATATTATCAAAGCGTCTGCAGCACTTGTAGGCGGTGGCGGCGGTGGTCGTCCAAACATGGCTCAGGCCGGGGGAAAGAATCCTGCCGGTATTGTAGATGCACTTGCAAAAGCAGTTGAAACAGCCAAAGAACAGTTAAATGCCTAAAAATAGAAAAATAGAAAATAATAAAATTTTTTGTTGACGTTTTAATAATATATGTTATAATTGACTTCGTGCTTAAATAATACCCAAACAGTTGTTATTTTATTAGCATAGTACACAACTGGAGGGAGGTCAGGTGAGAGAATGTCAAATGTAATAGTTAAAGAAAACGAAACATTAGATAGCGCTCTTCGCAGATTCAAGAGAAATTGTGCGAAGGCTGGTATCCAGCAGGAGATTCGTAAGAGAGAACATTACGAAAAGCCAAGCGTTAGACGTAAAAAGAAATCAGAGGCAGCTAGAAAGCGCAAATATAAATAATCTATAGTTTGGATTAGTAAATATGATTTTTTTGAGTACCGAGCAATCGGTACTCTTTTTTTACGCGAGCAACGAGCCGAAGTCTGTGTTTACACGAGACCTCGGCGACTGCCGCGATAACCACAAGAAAATTACAAAGTAATTTTCTTGTGGTTACGGAAGTATCTATCTGTGCTTGGCTCACTTACGCAAAAAAAGAATATATAAAACGTATGCGAAACAATTAGGTATGATGGTGCGGTGTAAGAACATGAAATGTTCTTACAAACACAAAAAAGTTGACGCTGACATCACTATAATATATGATGAAATTAATATACAAAAACGAAAGGGACAAACGAATATGAAAAACGCAATTAATATTCTTGCAATAATCTTTGCCTGGGGAGCACTGATCTTAAGTATTTTTGCATTTGGCGATATGACCGGAAATATATTTAAGGCAGTTACCTATGGATTGATTGTAGGAAATGCCGTTCTGGTTAATTTTATCTGTGTCCATAATCTTAAAGAGAATAAAGAGTAAGTCATAATCCGATACCCAACCAACATAGTATAGATATAAAGTCAATTGGGTATCAGATCATGCAGCTTCCATTTAATCATAACAGTCTATATGATGTGCCGGATGTCACACCGGACATTAAAAAAAGTTCGTCTAAAATCACAATTCATGATAACCACATTATCTATATTGAAAACTATAAATGTATTATATCCTGTTCAGATACTCAGATCCTTGTTAAAACTAAAAAGAATACCATATCGATAAATGGAATTTGCCTGAAAATTGAATATTACTGCCCGGAAGAACTGAAGATATCAGGCAATATTCTATATATCAATTATGAATGATAATGTTGTGTACATAGAAGGGAGAAACCGGATGTTTGATATTATATTAAGGTATCTGTATGGCTTTGCAAAAATTCATCTTCGCGGCATTCATATCAACCGTTTTGTTAATCTATGCAAAGCGAGAGATATTAAACTTTGGGATCTGGAGCAGAAAGAGAATGAAATCTTCTTTTTTGTTGCCTCTAAGGATATAGCGCACTTAAAAGAGCCGGCACTCAAAACCGGAAGTGAAGTCGAAATTCTGAAAGAATATGGTATCCGACAGTTTATTCGAAAAAATAAAAAAAGAATTCCGTTTGTGATTGGGTTTATCTTGTTTACAATTCTGGTCTATATACAATCGTTATTTATATGGGAAATTTCCGTTTCCGGTGAATCAGATTATACATCGGATGAGATACTACAGCATATCAATGAATATTATGTGCAGACAGGAACTCCGAAATCAAAAGTAGATTGCGCCGAGCTTGAGAAGAACCTCCGAAAAGATTTTGAAGATATCGCATGGATATCATGTGCGCTTACAGGAACAAAGTTGTCTGTAGAGATTACGGAAACATTGAATGTATGTACGGACACCTCCATGAAAGGACCATGCAACATCGTTGCATCAAAGAACTGTACGATCGCAGAGATCGTAACCGCTTCCGGTACACCGGTGGTTAAATCAGGGGATGACGTAAAAAAAGGGGATGTCCTGATATCCGGAGCTGTCTATCTGTATGATGACAATAACGAAGTGATGGATACAAATTATGTGTCGGCAGAGGGAGAGGTTTATGGCATCTGCGTGTATCATTATGATGAAAGTATACCAAGAACAAATTATGTGAAAGAGTATACCGGAAACGAGAAAAAATATTATTCCTTTGGATTGTTAAAGTATGATTTTACCCCTTATGTACCGAAATGTCCTTATGATACATTCGACCGATTAAGTGATGATAAGAGATTACACATAGGAAAAAATCTTTATCTGCCATTTGAGATAAAAAAGACTACAGTCAAAGAATACACATTGATGATGAAAAAATTGTCCGAAAAAGATGCTACAGATAAAATGCAGGAAAAATTAAATCACTATATTGGCAATTTGCAAGAAAAAGGGGTGCAAATAATAGAAAAAAATGTTAAAATAACATGTAGCGAGGACGCATGCCATGCAGTTGGAGATATCACTGTAAAACAGCTGATCGGTGTCCCGCATGAATTACAGATAATAAGTGAGGAGCAGACACTTGAGTGAATTCAGCAAATCAATTACTGTTATGTCCGAATACGTTCAAAATGTATTTGGACAATTTGATGTACATGCAAAAAAAATTGAAAAAGCATTTCATGTTTCTATGATCCTGCGCGATGATAAGCTGAAGATTTCAGGAGAAGAAAAAGACGTGGAGCAGGCGGTTCATGTACTGATCCAGTTATTTGCAGTTGCAGCCAGAGGTACTGCGATTGATGAACAGAAGGTCGATTATACGATAGCCATGTCTAAGGATCATCCTCAGGAAACACAGGAAAATATCGCTGAGTTGGATCGGGATATCATTTGTCATACGATCAACGGCAAACCGATCAAACCAAAAACACACGGACAGAAAGCATATGTAAATGCAATCGATAAATCCATGATCGTATTCGGTGTAGGTCCTGCCGGAACCGGTAAGACATATCTGGCAATGGCGAAAGCGATCACTGCATTCAAAAACGGTGAAGTGAATCGTATTATATTGACACGTCCGGCGATCGAAGCAGGCGAGAAATTAGGTTTTCTGCCCGGCGATCTGCAAAGCAAGGTCGATCCTTATTTAAGACCGCTTTATGATGCGCTCTATGAGATCATGGGACCGGAATCTTTCGCTAAAAATATGGAAAAAGGATTGATCGAGGTTGCCCCACTTGCGTATATGCGAGGCCGAACTCTGGATAATGCGTACATCGTGCTTGATGAGGCACAGAATACAACTCCTGCACAGATGAAAATGTTCTTAACCCGTATCGGATTTGGATCAAAAGCCATCATTACCGGTGACCTTTCACAGAAAGATCTTCCGTTTGAGACAAGATCCGGACTTGAAGTTGCACTGATGGTTATTAAAAACATCGAAGAAATCAGTGTTTGTCATCTGACAAGTCTTGATGTTGTGAGACATCCGCTTGTACAGAAGATTGTCAATGCCTACGAAGTGTATGAGGAAAAGCAGAACAGACAGAAGAAAAGATCCGATCAGACAAAGCATGAGATAAGTGACAGCAAGCGTTACGGAGATAACCGCAATAATAAGAGAAAAAGGTAAGGATGTACAATGTCTTTAAATATTGAAAATGAATTCGGAGAGATCCGTGTGCCTGATTATGAACATGTAATAGAGACTGTGATCGGACAGGCGCTGGATTTTATCAAATGCCCATATGAATGTGAGATTTATGTATTACTCACAGACAATTCGGGCATACAGACTATCAATAATTGTCAGAGAAATATCGATGCACCTACAGATGTGCTGTCATTTCCTCTGATTGATTATAAAGAACCCGGAGATTTTAGTGTTGTAGACGGGGATACCTGTGATTATTTCAATCCGGAATCAGGAGAACTGATGCTTGGAGATATTATTATTTCCATGGATCGAGTATATGAACAGGCAAAAAGTTACAATCACTCGAACACCAGAGAACTGGCATTTCTGGTTGCACACAGTATGCTTCATTTATTTGGTTATGATCATATAGATGAAGAAGAACGCAAACAGATGGAAGATCTTCAGGAACAAATACTTAATGAGAAAGGATACACAAGGGATTATGAAGAAAACTAAATATGCAATTGCATTAGCAGCATTAGGAGTTTTATCACTTGGTGTTATGGGATGTGGAAAGAAAGAGACATCAACAGAAGGAACCACAGAAACCACAACGACAGAAGCAACAACAGAAGCAACTACAGAGGCAACAACAGAAGCTCAGCATGAGGGCGTGTACAACGACCTGACCGGAGAATGGGTTACAGACCGTACAGAAGAATATGGACGCCCGATCGCGGTTATGTTAAATAACATTTCTGACGCAATGCCGCAGTGTGATATAGGAAAGGCAGATATTGTTTATGAGATGAAGGTAGAAGGTGGAATCACACGTTTGCTTGGAATCTTCAATGATTATTCCAATCTTGAAAAACTGGGTTCAATCAGAAGCTGCCGTCCATATTATGTAACAGTTGCTATGGAATATGATGCTATCTACATGCATTATGGTCAGTCTCCACAGGGAGAAGATAAGCTTGCAAGCTCAGGGATCAATAATCTGAGTGGCTTAAGCTCAGAAGGTGGCGTAACATACTACAGAGCATCTGACCGGGTATCTCCACATAATGTATTCACAGATACCGAGAAGATCAAAGCCGGAATCGAACAGAAGGGCTATGAAACAAAACACAGCGACAGCTTTGAAAGTGTATTTTCATTCAATGATGAGATCACAACACCTGCCGGTGGGGAAACCGCTAACGAGATCAAGACACCAATCAGCAACTATACATCACCTTGGTTTGAATATCATGCTGATGATGGTCTCTATTACAGATTCCAGTATGGCGGAGAACAGACCGATGGAAATACAGGCGAACAGCTTAAGTATGAAAACGTCCTGATCCAGTTTGCTCATTATACAAGCATTGACGATCACGACAGACAGCAGCTTGATCTGGTCGGTGAAGGCACAGGCCTTTACGCATCAAATGGTGTGATCATTCCTGTAACATGGAAAAAATCTTCTGAAAATGCTATAACAAAGTACTACACAGAAGACGGCAATGAATTAAAACTGAATCCGGGAAAAACATGGGTAACTGTTTTTGAAAAAGATAAAGCAGACAGTGTAACCTGGAACTAAAATTTAATCAGACTTTTAAGATGTCTGTCATATCGGTTATGATATGGCAGGCATCTTTTTGTATATTTAGCCGTAAAATGCAGATAATCACTGATAAGAGGTGATTATTATGAAAAAAGTGCTTTTTTTGATCGGTGGAGCGGTGTTACTTTTTTTATTTTCATTTTACTGTTCATATTCGATCTATAAGAATTCTCGTGGATGCAATGATACAACGAAAGGACAGTCTAATATCGAAGAATATATCTGGACGATTGACAGAACAGATTCAGAAGAAACCACGGATGCGGTTGACAGGGTAGAGACGGTTGAAACCATATCAAAAAAAGAAAACTCCGAAACAGAAGAAGCTGCAGAAAAAGACTATCATTTTCTGGTCAGTGATCTGAATGGTTATGTTGCGGTTTTTACAGAAAAGGGAAGCTTATATGAATTTACCGACATTCGGATGGATCAATTGGAAAATAATATGAAAAAACGAATAGAAAATGGAATAAAATTTCAAAAAGCGAAAGAATTATTTACTTTCCTTGAATCATGTTCCAGTTAATGCTAGAATATGGGATGATTTAAAAGGAGAGAACAAATGATATATGATATGATCGTTATCGGTGCGGGAGCATCCGGCATGACAGCGGCTGCCTGTGCAGCAGATCCGAATATGATTTCAGATAAAAAGACTGATCCGGCATCGAAAAAACAACTTAAAATTCTGCTACTTGAAAAAAATAAAAAGATCGGGAAGAAGATTTATGCGACAGGAAACGGAAAGTGTAATATCGCAAATCAGGCATTTGATATAAACTGTTATTTCAGTAACAATGAGTTTTTCCCTTATAAGGTAATCGCTGCGGATGATTATAAAAAAGTAATTTCATTTTTTGAACAGGTGGGTGTATTGGTATCAGATGAAAATGGATATTATTACCCGATGTCCAGACAGGCTTCGACTGTTGTATGGGCATTTAATGATGTTCTGAAAAAGAATGAAATCGAGATCCATACCGGAGAACAGGTTGCAGAGATATCCATAAACAAGGATCATATCTATGAGATAAAAACAGATTATGCCGTGTATCATACAAAAAATGTTGTTCTTTCATGTGGCGGATCGGCAGCCCCGGCTCTTGGAGGAACAGATGCCGGTTTAGATCTGCTGGAACAGTTAGGCGTTCCTGTTTATCAGTTTCATCCGGCATTATGTAAGGTGAAATGCGCAGAAGATATATCTGAATTATCAGGTGTTCGATGCAAAGCAGGCGTTTATGTTGAATGTGGAGAAAATTCGACTTCTGATCACGAGAAAGAATTTGGCGAGGTACAGTTTACTGATACCTGTATCTCCGGCATTGTCGTATTCAACCAGAGCCATATCATCGGTGAAGCCTTAGAAGCCGGCGAACATGTCAGGCTCCACATATCACCGATACCGACGATGAATAAAGAAGATGTATTAAAGTATCTGAGAACATTTGTAAAGAACAATCCTGAGCGGAATATTCAGGCCTGTCTGAACGGACTGGTGCATGAAAAGCTCGGAGCCTATATAATAAAAAAATGCGGCACAGAGAAAAAGAGTGTGCAGCAATTATCAGAAAAAGAACTGGTAGAGCTGGCAGGTATACTCTTTGATCTACGGTTTGAGATCACGGACACAGCAGAGTTTACAGAGGCACAGGTAGCACGCGGAGGAGCAGACACAAGATTTGTAAATCCTGAAACAATGGGATTAAAGATGGTTCCCGGATGTTATGTTACAGGAGAACTATTAGATGTAGATGGTAAATGCGGCGGATACAATCTTATGTGGGCAGTTATCACAGGAATGAAAGCAGGAAAGAGTATATATGATTCGTATAAATAATATCAAATTGAAAATCGGCTATACGGCAGATGATATAGAGGCTGTAATTAAGAAAAATCTGAAGCTTTCGTATGTGCCTGCATATAAAATTGCCAAATTATCGATTGACAGCCGTAAAAAAGATCAGATCCATTATGTGGCAGCTGTAGATGTAATTTGCGACAACGAAGAAAAAATATTGCAAAAAGTTCACAATAACAATATTATGTTAACAAAAGAAACGATATACCTGATACCGGAGCCGGGAACTACGCCGATGCAGTATCGACCGGTTATTATCGGAAGCGGCCCGGCAGGTTTGTTTGCAGGACTTTTTCTCGCAAGAGAGGGCTATCGACCGATTATTCTGGAACGTGGTATGGCGGTTGATGAACGAACAGCCTGTGTAAATGGATACTGGAAAAAGGAACATCCGTTAAATCCAAACTGCAATGTTCAGTTTGGGGAAGGCGGAGCCGGAACATTTTCTGACGGTAAATTGAATACCGTAATTAAGGATAAATCAGGAAGAAGGACTGCGGTTCTTAAGACATTTGTCGAATTTGGTGCAGATCCGTCAATCCTATATGTGAATAAGCCTCATATCGGTACAGATGTGTTATTGACTGTAGTCAAGAATATCAGAAATGAGATTATAAGGCTGGGTGGAGAGGTGCGATTTGAGCAGCTTGTAACAGATATAGAAGTGATAGATTCTGAGACAACGCTCTTACATATAAAGAAGCTTTTGAAACCGGAAGACACATATGAATTAAAAAGCAATGCGGTGATACTTGCAATCGGTCACAGTGCAAGAGATACCTTTGAAATGCTCTATAAGCGTGGAATTCCGATGGAACAGAAGCCGTTTGCAATGGGACTCCGGATCGAACATCCAAGAACCTTTATCAATGAAGCACAATATGGATATCATCCCGATTATGAAGATTTACTGCCGACAGCAGATTATAAGCTGGTGCATCAGGCAGCAAACGGACGGGCGGTCTACTCCTTCTGTATGTGTCCCGGTGGTTACGTTGTAAATGCATCCTCAGAATCCGGAAGGATATGTGTCAATGGTATGAGCTACAGTGATCGGAAAGCGGATAATTCAAACAGTGCGATCGTTGTGAATGTTACGCCGGAAGATTATCCGGGAGATCATCCGCTTGCCGGTATGTATTTTCAGAGAGAGCTTGAAGAAAAGGCGTATCAGGCAGGAAAAGGAGCAGTTCCGGTACAACGTTTCGGTGATTTTAGAATGAACAGAATGTCTGAAATAGCCGGCAAGATCAAGCCTTGCATAAAGGGGGCTTATACGTTTTCCAACCTGAATTGTTGTTTGCCAGAGTATATCAGAGATGCTATAATAGATGGTGTTTTGTCATTTGACCGGGTGATATCCGGTTTTGCAGATGATGATGCAATATTAAGCGGCGTGGAAGCAAGAACATCTTCGCCGATAAAGATACTACGCGATGCAGATCTGACATCTGCACATACTTGTATTTATCCCTGTGGAGAAGGTGCAGGTTACGCGGGAGGTATAACATCCGCAGCCGTTGACGGAATAAAAGTTTTTGAGGCGGTTATGTCGAAATTTATGATACCGGAAGCATCAACCGGAAATCAGAGAATGTGAGGTTTCAGATATAAAATGGAAGATCGTTTATACTTAAAAAATAAAAAAAGAATCGTGATCAAGATCGGCTCATCTTCATTGATCCATGAGGAGACGGGTGGGCTTGATTACATAAAACTTGAAAAACTGGTACGGATCATCAGTGATCTGAAAAATCAGGATAAGGATGTTGTATTGGTATCCTCCGGTGCGATCGGTGTTGGTTCGAAGTCGTTAGGGCTTCAGAAAAAACCAAAGACAACATCACTCAGACAGGCATGTGCAGCAGTTGGACAGGGACAGCTCATGATGGTATACCAGCGCCTGTTCTATGAATATCACCAGATTGCAGCACAGGTTCTTCTGACATTTGATGTAATCACATCTCAGGAAAGAAGACATAACGCTGTAAATACTTTTAATGAATTATTACAAATGGATGTTATTCCTGTAGTTAATGAGAATGATACAGTTGCAATTGAAGAAGTGGATATAAACTTTGGAGATAATGATACCCTATCCGCTATCGTAGCCAACATGATCAATGCTGACCTTTTATTATTATTGACAGATATTGATGGCTTGTACACGGACGATCCGAGAAATAATCCGGATGCAACATTGATCCCTGTCGTAGAACGTATCGACGATAAGATCAAAGCAATGGCAAAGGGCGCCGGCTCCGGATATGGAACCGGTGGTATGACGACAAAAATCTCTGCAGCGAAGATTGCTGCAAATTCAGGAGCAGATATGCTTATTTTATCAGGAGATGATATAGGGAATCTCGGTCGGGCATTAAATGGCGAATCTGTCGGAACCTTATTTAAAGCATATAAAGAGCCGAATTTTGATGTCGTAAGATACATTACACATAAGGAATATCTGCAGTAGCAATGGATATAGTGTGTACCATTGTATCATATATAAGATGGTATCTGATCAAACAGAAGCAGTATACGATTCAGAAATAACAGTAATGAACAGGTGAATAAGAATGGACGAAAAAAAGATTGCAAGAATCAATGAATTATATAAGAAATCCAAGACTCCGGCAGGACTTACGTCGGTTGAAAAGGAAGAACAGAAAAATCTCAGACAGGAATATATTTTTGCCATGAAGCAGAATCTGAGAAGTGTATTAAATAACATTGATATCAAAGAACCGGATGGTAGTATTACCAGACTGGAAGATATCGATCCAACAAAAAAAGTATGATGGAACAGACAAAAGCAGAACTAAGAAAACAATATAAACAAAAGCGGCGTGCCTTAACACCGGAGCAGGTGACCGCTGCTTCAGCACAGATCAGGAAGCGATTTATGAATTCAGATGGATATAAAGACTGCAATCATCTGCTGATCTATGTCAGTCAGGATAATGAAGTGGATACGATCGAGATTATAGAGCAGGCACTTACAGATGACAAAATCGTTGCTGTGCCAAAGGTATACGGAGATCATATGCATTTTCATCGGATTCATGGAATGAGCGATCTAAAGGTAGGTGCATATGGCATCTTAGAGCCTGTCGGCTGTGATATGCTTCATCCGACGGAAGGAATTCTGATCGTTCCGGGAATTGTATTTGATAAAAACGGACATCGGATCGGATATGGTGGAGGATATTATGACCGTTATATGAAGCTTCATCCGGAACTTACTGCGGTTGCATTTGCCTATGATTATCAGGTGTTGCCGGAGATTTCATGCGAATCATTTGACGAAAGGCCGGATCAGCTTCTGACTCCGTCAGAGATATACAGCTTTATGGAGAAGAATATTGGTTAATAAACTTATCAGAATAACGAAAACGAATTTATACAAAAATTCAACAAGAACATTAAACACATACCGGAGAACAATATGATTAATGAAATTGATAAAAAAATAGATACAATCGATATAACAGAACCTTGTCCTGCCGAAGAACCATTTCGGCAATATTATTTTATAAAAAAAGCAAGGGGGTATTACCGGGAGCTTGCGAAAAAAGCAGGAAGAAACCTGACCTGCTCGATCCAGACCTATGGATGTCAGATGAATGTAAGAGACTCCGAGAAGCTGACCGGTATTCTGGAAGAAATCGGATATACAAGCAGTGATTCTGAGGATGCAGACCTTGTTATATATAATACCTGCACAGTCCGTGAGAATGCGAATCGAAAAGTCTACGGACATCTTGGAATCATGAAACATGACAAAGAGACACATCCAGATAAGATGATCGGGCTTTGCGGATGTATGATGCAGGAACCGGATGTTGTAGCTACAATTCAAAAGAAATATCGATTTGTAGATATGGTATTTGGCACGCATAATGTATTCAAACTGGCTGAAATCTACTGCAACCGTATCGAAGCCGGCGGACAGGTAGTGGACATCTGGAAGGATACCAATCTTGTTGTGGAAGATCTTCCGGTTAAGAAGGAATTCCCGTTTAAGTCCGGTGTCAATATTATGTTCGGATGCAATAATTTCTGTACATATTGTATCGTGCCATATGTCAGAGGCAGAGAACGCAGCAGACAACCGGAGGACATCATAAGAGAGGTTAAGCGGCTTTCAGAGGAGGGTGTAAAAGAGATCATGCTCCTTGGTCAGAATGTGAATTCTTATGGAAAGACGTTAGAGAAACCGATGACATTTGCCGAATTATTGCAGAAGGTGACAGAAGTTGATGGAATTGAACGTGTTCGTTTTATGACCTCCCATCCAAAGGATCTGTCCGATGAACTGATCGATGTGATCGCGGCAAATGAAAAAATCTGCCGTCACATCCATCTTCCGATGCAGTCCGGCTCATCCAGGATATTAAATCAGATGAATCGTCGCTATACAAAAGAATCTTATCTGGAATTAGTAGACAAGATCCGCAGACAGATTCCTGAAATATCACTTACAACCGATATTATTGTCGGTTTTCCCGGAGAAACAGAAGAAGATTTCTTAGAGACAATGGATGTAGTGAATCGGGTAAGGTTTGATACAGCATTTACATTTATATATTCCAAGCGCACCGGAACACCGGCGGCAACATTTGAGGATCATGCAACAAAGGAAGAGATCCAGAACCGTTTTGACCGTCTGATCAAGCGAGTATCAGAGATCAGCGGTGAGGAGATCTGCCGTTATAAAGGTCAGGTCATGCCTGTACTGATTGAAAGCGTCAGCGAACAGAATCCGGAACTCTTAACCGGTCGTCTGTCAAATAATATTCTGGTACATTTTAAAGGTGATCCGTCTATGATCGGCGAGATCCGGGATGTTTCGCTGGATGAATGTAAAGGCTTTTATTATATGGGAAATCTTGTATAAACCGAATTTATAGAATAGGGGTAAAAAACAGTGGCAGCTTTAACACCAATGATGCAGCAGTATATGGAAGTGAAGAATCAGTACAAGGACTGTATATTATTTTACAGACTTGGTGATTTCTATGAAATGTTTTTTGATGATGCCCTGACCGCATCCAAGGTTCTTGAGATCACTTTGACCGGAAGGGACTGCGGACAGCCGGAACGTGCACCGATGTGTGGCGTTCCATATCATGCCTGCGATGTCTACCTAAATAAGCTGATCGAGAATGGTTTTAAGGTAGCAATCTGTGAACAGGTTGAAGATCCAAAGCTTGCAAAAGGCATAGTAAAACGTGAGGTTATCCGGGTGGTAACACCGGGTACAAATATGTCAAATGCAATTCTTGATGAAACAAGAAATAATTATCTGATGAGTATTTTTGAAAACGATGGTGCATTCGGAATCTCACTGGTAGATATCACGACCGGTGAGTTTAAGACAGCGAGAGTTCCATCCTTATCAAAGCTTACGGATGAGATCAACAAATATTCTCCTGCCGAGATCATCGGCAATCATTCTTTCATGAATTGTGATCTGGATTTCGTTTATCTGAGGGAGAAAATGAAAATTTCCATTTCTGAAGCGCCGGAGCATTATTTCAATCAAATGCTATGTGAAGATGCAATTATGAGGCAGTTCGGCGTTAATAATATGGACGGGCTTGGACTGAAGGATTTCCCTGACTGTATCTTATCCTCCGGAGTCCTGCTTCAGTATCTGCATGAGACACAGAAGAATTTCCTTGCACATATCAATCATATCGTGCTGTATTCCATCGACGATTTCATGATTCTTGATTCCGCAACCAGAAGAAATCTGGAGCTTTGTGAGACACTTCGTGACAAGCAGAAACGAGGTTCTTTGTTATGGGTATTGGATAAAACCAAGACAGCAATGGGTGCGAGAATGCTTCGAAGCATGATCGAGCAGCCTTTGATATATAAAAAGGATATCGAAGCAAGACTTGATGCAGTAGAACAGTTAAATAATGATATGATCAATCGTGATGAGATGCGGGAATATCTGAACCCGATCTATGATCTGGAACGACTGATGACAAGGATTTCCCTACGATCCGCAAATCCGCGCGATATGATTGCATTTAAGACATCCCTTTCATATCTGCCGTATATCAGACAGCTTTTACAGATCTATCCGGATGGGCTTCTTGCAGATATTTATGAGAAAATGGATGAATTACAGGATATTTATGACCTGTTAGAGCGTTCGATCAACGACGATCCTCCGATACTGATCCGTGAAGGCGGTATTTTCAAGGATGGTTATCTGGAAGAAATTGATACTTTAAAATCGGCAAAGACAGATGGCAAGACATGGCTTGCAGAATTGGAGGAACGGGAAAAGCAGAAGACAGGAATAAAGAATCTTCGCATCAAGTTCAATAAAGTATTTGGCTATTATTTTGAGGTGACTAATTCCTATAAGGATCTGGTACCTGAATATTTTATAAGAAAACAGACACTTGCAAATTCAGAACGATATACAACAGAAGAACTGGACAATCTTGCAGGTTCGATTCTTGGTTCTGAAGATAAATTATATGCACTGGAATATGAAACCTATATTGCGCTCAGAGATAAGATTGCGGGTGAGATCCTGCGTGTGCAGAATACAGCAAGACAGATTGCTTTATTAGACTGTCTCTGTTCGCTGTCATATGTGGCATTTGCCAATCAGTTTGTTCGTCCGGAGATAAACGAAGATGGTGTAATTGATATCAAAGAAGGTCGCCATCCTGTCGTTGAGAAGATGATGAACAACGGTATGTTCATATCAAATGACACCTATCTGAATAATTTTGAGAGCAGGATATCGATCATAACCGGACCGAATATGGCTGGTAAATCCACCTATATGCGTCAGACGGCACTGATCGTTTTAATGGCGCAGATCGGAAGCTTTGTTCCTGCTGCTTCAGCAAATATCGGTATCTGTGATCGTATCTTCACCAGAGTAGGGGCATCCGATGATCTTGCAAGCGGGCAAAGCACTTTCATGGTAGAGATGAGTGAGGTTGCAAATATTCTTCGAAATGCAACGAAGAACAGTCTGCTGATCTTAGATGAGATCGGACGAGGAACCAGTACATATGACGGACTTAGTATTGCATGGGCAGTTGTGGAATATATCAGTAACAGTGAACTGCTTGGAGCAAAAACGTTATTTGCCACCCACTATCATGAGCTGACAGAATTAGAGGGTAAGTTATCCTCTGTAAATAACTACTGTATTGCAGTAAAAGAAGACGGTGATGATATCGTATTCTTACGAAAGATCGTAAAAGGCGGAGCGGATCGAAGCTATGGTATTCAGGTAGCTAAGCTTGCCGGAGTACCGGATATCGTGATCAATCGTGCAAATGAGATCTGCAACCAGCTTATCGATACGGATATAACGACGAAATTAAAAGATATCAAGATAACAAATGATTTTCATAAAAGTGCTTCCGATACCCAGATGTCATTTCTGGCAAATCCGGAAGAAAGTGCTATTTTAGAGGAGATCAAGAATGCGGATCTATCCAACATGACACCGATGAAAGCATTGTTATACCTGAATGAATTACAGGAGCGAATCCGTTAAGGAGAACCTATGATTAAATTACTGGATCAATATACAATTGATAAGATCGCAGCCGGTGAAGTGATCGAGCGTCCCGGCTCGGTTATAAAAGAATTAGTGGAGAATTCCATCGATGCGGGTGCAACCGCGATCACCATCGAGATCAAGGAAGGCGGAATGAGTTTTATCCGTATCACAGACAATGGATGCGGTATCTCAAAAGAAGAAGTCCCGGTTGCCTTCCTTCGCCATGCAACCAGCAAGCTTCAGACGGCGGATGATCTGTTAAAGATCGCATCCTTAGGCTTCCGTGGCGAGGCGTTATCTAGTATAGCCGCAGTTGCCCAGGTAGAGCTGATCACCAAGCAGGAAGATGCGCTTACCGGAACCAGATATCAGATCCATGGCGGAAAAGAGATCTCAAATGAGGAAATCGGCGCACCGCTTGGTACAACGATCGTTGTAAGAAATCTGTTCTATAATACACCTGCCAGAAAGAAATTCATGAAGACGCCTGCAACAGAGGGCTCGTATATTTACGATCTTGTCTGCCGTATGGCAATGTCACATCCGGATGTTTCATTTAAGTTCATTATGAATGGGACAGATAAGCTATTTACATCCGGCAACGGCAGACTAAAAGAGATAATCTATCATATATATGGTAGAGATATTACGAATAACCTTCTGGAGATCAATGCAGCAAATGATCAGGTAAAGATCACAGGATATCTTGCAAAACCGAGTATATCCAGAGGTAACCGTTCATTCGAGGATTATTATGTGAATCAAAGGTATATAAAGAGCAATATATTAACAAAGGCAATCGAAGATGCATATCGTACCTTTGTTATGGTTCATAAATTTCCATTTACAGTTATCAATTTTGAGATTGATCCATCTCTGATCGATGTGAATATCCATCCTGCAAAACGGGAATTGAAGTTCATAAATGAACCGGATATGTATGATTTTACTTATATCAGCGTTAGAAAGGCCCTGTTATTTAAAGAGCTGATCCCGACTGTTACACCGGGAAAGGATATGCGGCCGGAGACACTGGCAGAACGCAAGGTGGAGAAACGCCCGGAGCCATTCGAAGCTAACAGGAGAGCCGCAGAGCTTCCTCCGCAGCCGGCAAGGCCAGCGCAGCAGAAAAAGCCAAGCATGCCAATGCAACCGGCAAATTCAGGTATATCTGCTCAACCAACGCCGACAATGACAAGTGGTGCATTAGGTCAGACAGCATCTTCCATTATGCAGTCAACGCCTGAACTTGCTGATGTTCAGTCAAAGCCGGATAGAGCAGACCAAACAGATGTTTCAAATATACAGGCGAAGTCAGAGCAGCCGACACCATCTGTTACGATGGAAAACAGAAGTAGCTCGCCGGTTGAAATCCAATATTTGAAAGAAGATAAACAGTCTGGTAAAAATATCACAAATAATATGGTCGCTGAAAATATTGTTCCGTATTTGACACAACCGACAAAGACAGCATCAAATCCTGCTGAAGCGGGTGTACAGACTAACGAAACATCAGAACAGAAGGAACAGGAACCGATCACCCCGGAAGCTAAGGTCAAATATGAGCAGATGGATATGTTTGAAGATAAGTTTCTGACACCGGAAGCTAAGAAAAAGCACAGGATCATCGGACAGTTATTTAAGACATACTGGCTGATCGAGTATGAAGACAAGTTCTTTATCATGGATCAGCATGCCGCACATGAAAAGGTAAAATTTGAGGAATTAATGGCAAACTATAAGAATAAGACAGCCATTCCACAGTACCTGATGCCGCCTGCGATCGTATCCTTGAGCGGAACAGAATCAGAGTTCTTACGGGAAAATCTGGAATTTTTCCAGAATCTGGGATTTCAGATCGAGGGCTTCGGAGGAAAGGAATATAAACTGTCAGCCGTTCCGGCAAATTTGTTCGGATTAGACGGCAGGGAACTGTTCCTGGAATTTATCGGAGAGTTATCCGAAAACGGACAGAAACAGACGATCGACACTTTTATCAGCAAACTTTCCACAATGGCGTGTAAAGCTGCGATAAAAGGGAATACTTCCATTAGCTTTAAGGAGGCAGACACCCTGATCGACCAGTTGATGAAGCTTGAAAATCCATATACCTGTCCGCATGGCAGACCAACCCTGATCTCCATGACAGAGACAGAACTGGAAAAGAAATTCAAACGAATTGTTTAGTAATTAAACTTATATAGAAACGGAGCAGCAAATGAAGCCTCTTGTTATATTAACCGGACCGACAGCCGTAGGCAAAACAAATCTGTCGATCGGTCTTGCAAAAAGAATAAATGGTGAGATCATTTCTGCAGATTCCATGCAGGTCTATCGAAAGATGGATATCGGAACTGCCAAGATCATGCCGGAGGAAATGGATGGAGTTCCACATCATCTGATCGATGTATTAGATCCGAAGGAGCCGTTTAATGTTGTATTATTTAAAAAACTTGCAACAAAGGCGATGGATGATATCTATGCCAGAGGACGGATACCTGTCATTGTCGGCGGAACCGGCTTTTATATTCAGGCAGTTTTATACGATATTCATTTCGATGAAAATGACGATGATAAAAGCTACCGTACTTATCTGGAACAGCTTGCGGAAAAACATGGAAATCTCTGCCTTCATCAGATGCTTGAAAAAGTGGATCCGGCGTCAGCCGCAGCCATTCATTATAACAACCGCAAACGTGTGATCCGGGCATTGGAATTCTATAAAGAGACAGGAATCCCAATCTCCGAACATAACGAGAAAGAATCCAAACGGATTTCTCCATATAATTTTGAATATTTTGTGTTAAATGATGCAAGATCAAAATTATATGATAGAATAGACAGGCGAATTGACATCATGGTAGAACAGGGATTGATCGAAGAGGTAAAGGCATTAAAGGATCAGGGATATACAAAAGATCTGATATCCATGCAGGGACTTGGATATAAAGAGATCCTCGATTATCTGGATGGTGTAACATCTCTGGATGAAGCCCTCTATATCTTAAAACGTGATACCAGACATTTTGCCAAGCGTCAGATCACATGGTTTAAGAGGGAAAAAGAAGTCACCTGGGTGGATAAGAGTGAATTCACATCAGAAGATACCATTATGGATTTCATGCTTGAACAGTTGCGGTCAAAGGGAATTATTTCATAAAATAAAATGGAGCAGATAAAATGAACACATTATTAAAAGATTATTATACATCCTTACACATTGATGAACGGGTATTTGATTACTGTCAGAAGATTGAAGACAGCTTAAAGGACCGTTTTGCAGCGATCGATGCCATTTGTGAAATCAACCAGATGAAGGTCATCAAAGCCATGCAGGATAATCGTCTGGCAGAAGCGCATTTTGCAGGTTCCTCCGGATATGGTTATACCGATGACGGACGAGATGCACTCGAACGGATCTATGCAGATGTATTCCATACGGAAGATGCGCTGGTCCGTTCTCAGATTACCTGTGGAACACATGCGATCTGTACGGCGTTATTTGGTAACTTAAGACCGGGAGATGAACTGCTTGCAATTTCAGGAAAACCATATGATACGATGGATGAGATCATCGGACTTCGCCCTTCACCGGGTTCTTTGGCAGAATATGGTGTTACATACGCCCAGGTAGATCTGACACCGGAAGGAGAGTTTGATTTTGACGGAATCCGAAATGCGATCAATGAACACACAAAGCTTGTAGAGATCCAGCGTTCCAAGGGTTATGCCGTACGTCCGACTTTATCCTGTGAGAAGATCGGAGAAGCAATCGCATTTGTAAAGAGTATCCGTCCGGACATCATCTGTATGGTAGATAACTGTTATGGCGAATTTGTGCAAGATAAAGAACCAACAGACTATGGCGCAGATCTGATCGCAGGTTCCCTGATCAAGAATCCGGGTGGCGGACTGGCTCCGATCGGTGGTTATATCTGTGGTAAGAAGGAATATGTGGAAAATGCCGCATACCGTCTTACAACTCCGGGACTTGGCAAAGAGGTTGGTGCATCTTTAAATAATACAAAGGCTTTTGCACAGGGCTTATTCATGGCTCCATCGGTTACGGCAAGTGCTTTAAAAGGTGCGATCTTTGCTGCAAATGTATATGAAAATCTTGGTTTTAAGACAGTACCGAATAAGACAGAGGATCGTTTTGATATCATACAGGCAGTTGAACTTCAGACACCGGAACGTGTAGTTGCTTTCTGTGAAGGGATTCAGGCGGCTGCACCGGTTGACAGCTATGTAAAGCCTGTACCATGGGATATGCCGGGATATGATTCTCCTGTCATCATGGCGGCCGGTGCATTTGTATCCGGTTCTTCAATTGAACTTAGTGCGGATGCCCCTATGAGAGAACCGTATGCTGTATATTTTCAGGGAGGACTTACCTATCAGCATGCAAAATTTGGAATTGTAATGACATTGCAAAAAATGGTAGAAAATAACCTTATAGTGTGGTAGATTATTTTAGAACAAAAGCCGAAAAGAAAAAACGGTAAATACTCCTTACCGATTCGTGGAGAGACGGAGACGAAGGAGGAAAAATGAGATCAGAATTTACAATGAAAGATATGGCGGAATGTGAACGTCCATATGAGAAATGTCTGTCGGAAGGTGCAGCCGTCTTATCAGATGCGGAACTTCTGGCAGTCATACTTCGATGTGGAAGCAGACATGGGAATGCTTTGTTGACTGCGCAGAAAATATTAGCTGCACACCCGGTTCATAAAGGGATCATCGGATTGAATTATCTGTCGGTTGATGATCTTATGAATGTTGATGGTATCGGGAAAGTAAAAGCAATTCAGATGCAGTGTATCGCTGAGTTGTCCAGAAGAATGGCAAGATCAGAACACCGGTCAGGAGTTATCTTTGGTAATCCGAAAAGTATTGCAGACTATTATATGGAGCGCACCAGATATTTGTGCAAAGAACAGGTATATGTATTAATGTTTGATTCGAGCCATCATTTGTTAAAAGAGTGTCGACTGTCAGAGGGAACGGTCGATCATGCAGTTGTATCGCCGAGGGATATTTTTATTGATGCATTAAAATATCAGGCTGTATATATCGTACTATTGCATAATCATCCCTCAGGGAATCCGGAACCCAGCAACCCGGATATTCTTCTGACCAAGCGTGTGGAGGAAGCGGGAAAAACACTGGGGATACGTTTATCGGATCATATTATATTAGGGAATAATTGTTTTGTCAGCCTGGCAGAAAGAGGAATCATAGAATGAGACGACGTAATCGTAAAAGAATAGAAATTACACCAAAATATTTTTTGCTGGCACTTACAATCTTGTGTGTGGTGCTGATGGTTACTTCTTTATTTTTTGACGGAATGATGTCATCCGTCAGAAATGTAACTAATACTTTTATTGTACCGATGCAAAAGGGAGTTAATACAGTAGGTACATGGGTTGAATCCAAGGTAGAAGCCTTCCACAATTACGAGAGTGTAGTAACTGAAAATGAACAGCTTAAGGAGAAGATATCTTCCTACGAAACAAAGCTTGCGCAGTATCAGCAGGATTCCTATGAGCTTGACCGACTTCAGAAATTATATGAATTAGATGCTCTTTATACAGATTATGAAAAGACCGGAGCCCGCGTAATCTCAAAGGATACCGGCAACTGGTTTGATGTCTTTTATATCGATAAAGGTACAAAGGATGGCTTATCTGTTGGATGTAATGTCCTGTATGGTAACGGACTCTGTGGTATCATAACAGAAATCGGTGAATCCTATGCAAAAGTTCGTACGATTATTGATGATACATCAAATGTTAATGCCATGATCCTTCCAAGCAGATCCATCTGTAATGTGTCAGGAAGTCTGACGAATTACGCAGACGGATATATGATTGCTGAAAATATTGATAAAGATGCCGAAATATCGGAAGGAGATCAGGTTGTAACATCCTATGTCTCAAACAAATATCTTTCAGGTATTAATATTGGTTATGTGTCAAAGGTTGAGAGTGATTCCAACAATCTGACGAAGACTGCCTATATTATACCTGCTGCCGACTTCTCAAACATCGAAGAAGTACTCGTAATTTTACAGACTAAGAAAAATATCACGGATTAACAGAAAGAAGTGTAACATTGAAAAGAGTAATAATACTTGGAATATTAATAACAATATGTTTTGTTTTGCAGACTGCCCTTTTCCCGTTTCTTGAAATAGCAGGTATTGCACCGGATCTTATGCTGATCCTTACTGTTTCCTTCGGACTGATGCGGGGAAGAAAAGAAGGTATGCTGGTTGGGTTTTTCTGTGGTTTTTTATATGATGTATATTTTGGATATGCCATCGGACCATTTATGATCTTATATATGATTCTTGGCTATTGTAACGGTTTTTTCCACAGACTTTATCTGGTAGAAGATGTTCTTCTTCCAATAATTATAATCTTAGTTGATGATCTTATTTTTAATTTTGCAACCTATGTAATTTTCTTCCTTATGCGGAACAGACTGGAGTTCGCAACTTATTTAAAAGATATCATATTACCCGAAATGATCTACACAGCACTTATCACGTTGATCGTATTCAAGTTTTTTGCATTTGTAAATAAGACATTGAAAAAAATGGAAAAAGCAAGTGAATGATCCGGCAATTGTTTGATCATATGATCGTGAAAGGAACGTAAGAATGTTTAAAGAATTTTTCAGTTTGATAAAAGAATCAATAATTGAACATGTCAAGCATCGTCTGTTTGTTGTAACGGTCTTGTTTCTGGTTCTATTTGGAATACTTATATATCGTTTGTTCGATCTGCAGATCGTAAATGGCAAAAAATATCAGGAGAGTTTTACTTATAAATCCGTAAAGACAGTAGCGGTAAAAGCGACCAGGGGAAATATATACGATTGTAACGGAAAGCTTCTGGCTTATAACGAAGCATCCTATACTTTATCTTATATAAGTGGAACGGACCTGACGGAAGCGGCTGCCGCAAAGGAAACGACTTCGAATGAATTGCGTAATGACATAGTATATAAAACTATTCTGATCCTTGAACAAAACGGAGATAAGATGTCAGTAAGTCTTCCTCTGAAGTTAACCTCGAAGGGCTTTGAATTTACTGTATCCGGAAATACGTTAAATACTTTTTTAATGAATGTATATGGTGCAAGCTCTGTCGACAGTCTGACAGAAGAGCAGGCGTCTTCAACTGCCGATGATATATTTAAATATATGCGTGGAAAAGATTTATTCAATATCTCCGAAACATATTCCGATGAGGCGGCATTAAAGATCCTCGCGGTACGATATGAGATATGGCTGAATCGTTACCAGCAGTATATGTCTGTTCAGCTTGCTGATGGTATCAGTGAAGAAAGCTATGCAGCAATCAAAGAAAATTCGGATGAACTTCTCGGCATGGAGGTAAGTGTTGAATCACATCGTGTATATAATGATTCTGTATATTTTGCTCAGATCATGGGTTACATCGGAAATATCTCCAATGAGGAACTGGAAAAATATAATGAGACTCTGGATGATTCAGAAAAATACGGTGCAAATGATATGGTCGGTAAAATGGGACTTGAAAGTGAGTTTGAATCTTATCTGCGCGGCAAAGATGGATATCAGAAGATGTATGTCGATAATATGGGTAAGGTAATAGAAGTGATCGATTCCAAAGATCCTGTCGCAGGTAATGATATCTATTTGACAATTGATTCCGATCTGCAAAAATATTGTTATAATGCGCTTGAAACAGAAATTGCATCCATTCTTCTTGCCCATATAAAGAATGTAACAACATCCACGGATAAGGATGATATTCCAATCACCGATGTATATTTTGCTTTATTTGATAATAATGTTATAAGTATTGATGACCTTGCGGCAAAAGATGCATCTGAACTGGAACAGTCCGTTAATTCTTACTTCCAGTCCGCAAAACAAAATACACTTTCAAGACTGGATGATATATTAAACGTCAGCCATACTCCATTACATGATCTGACATTACAGTATCAGGATTATATGGAATTTATCTGTGAACAGTTAAGTGAGATGGGAATTTACAACCCGAGCAAGATTGACAAATCTGATGCTGCTTATGTTTCGTATATAAACAACAGTATTTCGCTGTGCGAATATCTGAAATATGCGATCAGCCAGGGCGCCATCGACATCTCCGGCATATCAACAAAGAGCGATTATTATGATACAGATGAGATTTACAACGTACTGACAGAATATATCTTAAAAGAATTTGAAAATAATACCAGTTTCGACAAACTTGTTTTTAAATATATGATAATATCAGGAGAACTTACAGGAAGTCAGGTAATTAACCTGTTATATGACCAGGGTATCCTTAATATGGCAACAGACGCAGATTATTCCGATTATAAAGCCGGTGTTATGGGAAGCTATGACTTCATATGTAAAAAAATTAAAAATCTTGAGATTACTCCGGCAATGCTGGCGCTTGATCCTTGCTCCGGTTCAATTGTCGTTACGAATCCGAATAATGGGACAGTTAAAGCAATGACAAGTTATCCAAGCTATGATAATAATCGTCTTACCAATATGATTGATGCAGATTATTATTCGAAGATTACGACAGACAAAACAACACCAATGTACAGTAGGGCAACTATGCAGCAGACAGCGCCCGGTTCTACATTCAAAATGATCACCGCATTTGCCGGTATGAATGAGAGCGTTATCGGGGTCAACGATGTGATCCAGACCAAAGGATACTTTGATAAAACAGAGACACCTGCTAAATGTTGGATTTATCCGTCTGCACATGGAACAATCGGTATATCTAAGGCAATTGAGGAATCCTGTAACTATTTCTTCTATGAACTTGGATATCGGATGGCAACAAAAGATACAGGAACCTACAGCGATATCACCGGTGTGGAACGGCTTCAGAAATATGCAGGTATGTTTGGATTTGACAGCACATCAGGCATTGAACTGCCTGAAAGTAAACCTCAGATATCAGATGCGGATTCAATCCGTACTGCGATTGGACAGGGTACGAATAACTTCACTGCAACTCAGCTTGCCCGGTATGTTACAACCCTTGCAAACAGCGGCACATGTTATGACTTAAGCCTTGTTTCGGAAATAAAGGATATTGATGGCAATGTTGTATATAAAAATGAGCATAAGGTTCAAAACCAACTTGATTTTCCTGTAGAACAATGGAATGTTGTAAGACAGGGTATGCGACAGGTTGTTTCCGTTCATACAAGCAGCAGTGCACTGATCAATCAGATCAATGTCGCAGTAGCAGGCAAAACAGGTACTGCCCAGCAGAGCGAAGCAAGACCGAACCATGCGTTATTTGTATCATTTGCACCATATGAAAATCCTGAGGTAACGGTTACAAGTGTAATACCATTTGGATATTCTTCCGGTAATGCAGTCGAGCTTTCAGGTCTCGTATATGCATATTTGTATGATCCTGATGTTCTTGAGAATACAACTATTACCGGTAACAATGCACTTTCCGATTAAATTCCTGATTGAATATAACAATTTGGATATCAGATACACCAGATAAAAGAGCCTTGGTTTGCAGGCATTTTATTATGATGAGGGATTGAATATGAATACCGACGTTGTTATGAAGGCAAACAGCCATGGAATACGTATCATTCTGAATGAAGATAATTCAATGGAACAGATTCTTTCTGATATCAGAGAGAAATTATACAGTCAGGAAGTATTTTTGAAAAAAAGCGGAAGAGTACCGGTTACATTTGAAGGGAGACTGTTATCCTCCGGAGAAGAGGAACAGATCCTATATGAATTGAATCATCTTCCAAATACCGAAGTGGAATTCTGTCTGGAAGCTTCCAAACAGGATCTGTGTAGTCAGATCGATATTCCACCTCACAGAGCAAAGAGTCCACCTGAAAAAAAACAAGTCAAAAAAAATGTTCAAAAGAAATTGTCTGACAAACAGTTTTCAACAATAGAAAAAAAAGCATTACCACCGGATATATTTAAGAATGATACGATTCAGTTTTTTTGCGGGAATTTACGAAAAGGTCAGACATTGGAGGTAAAAAAGAGTATAATCATACTCGGAAATATAGAGAAAAAAGCAACGATTATTTCGAATGGAAATGTCATTGTTCTCGGAAAACTTTCAGGAAACGTGATTGCCGGACAGGATCACTTAAAAAACAGATTTGTTCTGGCTCTTCAGATGGAGCCGGTTCATATAAAGATCGGTTCAGCTGTTTATAATAAAACAAAACAGAACCGAAAACAATTTCATACAGATGATGCGATGATGGCAAGCTGCGAAAATGGACAACTTCTTTTTCAGGCGCTGTCACAGACTTCACTTTAAGATAAAATTTCAAAGCATATTTTAAAACAGGAAAAGATATTGACGGAGGTGTTTTATGAGTGAAGTAATTGTTGTTACATCAGGAAAGGGAGGAGTTGGCAAGACAACTACATCAGCCAACATCGGAACCGGACTGGCAGGGTTGAAAAAGAGAGTCGTTATGATAGATACCGATATCGGTCTCAGAAATCTGGATATTGTCCTTGGACTGGAAAACCGGATTGTATATAACCTTGTTGATGTTGTAGAAGGAAACTGTCGGTATAAACAGGCTTTGATCAAGGATCGGAACAACCCGGATCTTTTTCTGATGCCATGCGCACAGACAAGAGACAAGACAGCAGTTTCACCGGAACAGATTATAAAGCTTGTCGACGAAATGCGGGCTGATTTTGATTATATTATTATCGACTGTCCGGCCGGAATCGAACAGGGATTTAAAAATGCTATTGCCGCAGCAGATCGTGCCATCGTAGTTACTACACCGGAGGTATCTGCAATTCGTGACGCGGATCGTGTTATAGGATTATTAGAAGCAAATGAAATAGACAAGATCGACCTTATCATAAATCGTATCCGTTATGATATGGTGAAAAAAGGTGATATGATGTCTGTAGATGATGTTGTCGATATCCTTGCAGTAAACTTGCTTGGGGTTATCCCGGATGATGAGCAGATTGTTATTTCAACAAATAAAGGAGAACCACTCGCGGGAAGTAATACCATATCAGGAAATGCTTATATCGATATTTGCAGACGGATACTTGGTGACAGCATTCCTCTTACAGATTTTAATGTTTTTAAACGAAAACCTTTTAAGCGTTTATTCAGAAAAAAACATGCATAAAGGGGTGAAGTTTAATATTATGAAAGAAAACAGAGCAGTATCGAATGTGATAAGCTATAATTCCGGGCATTATGCCAGAGAACGATTAAAAAATATATTAATGGCTGATCGAATAGGTTGTACTCCGGATGTCGTAACAAGAATTCGGGATGATATGCGAAAATGCGTTGCGGCCTATGTTAATATCGATTCAGCAAATATGACAGTACAGCTTTCGGATTCATTTATCATTGCACGAATCCCGGTTGTAGGAATACATATGAAAAAGGACAAAGAAAAAGATGAAACACATGAAACAGATGGACATGTCAACGGAAAAAAAATACAGTCTGATCAACTATAATTTTAAGCTTGTATTATTTGTGATCGCAGCTATGATTATGGGAACAATCACAATCTGCAGCGTTCGACCGGATTTTCAGACGAAACAGTTGATCGGTGTAGGCGCATGTGTAATTGGAATGATCATTGTATCATTGATCGATTACAATTTTATATGCAAATATTATATGATCCTTTATGCGGGAAATATACTTTTGCTTCTGCTAGTTCTGTTGGTCGGTTCCGGAGGAGGAGATCAGGGCGTTCGCCGTTGGTTCTATATATCAGACTCTTTCACAATACAGCCATCAGAATTTGCTAAAATTATTTTGATCATTTGTACAGCAGTTTTTCTGGAAAAAAACTACGAAGATTTGAACACGCCAAAGGTACTTGCAAAGCTTGCGGTATTTTTGGCTGTTCCTGTTGGTCTGATCGTGGCAGAACCCGATTTGTCTACCTCGATCTGTATTATGGTCACACTATTTATTGTTATATTTGTAGCAGGACTCAGTTTGAAACTCATAGGTATTATGATCCTGATTCTTGTTCCATGTTTTGGTGGATTTATCTGGTATATCCAACAGGATAATCTGCCTCAGTTTTTGAAAACTTATCAGATTAATCGTATTCTGGGACATATATACGGAAGTGAATATGGTGCATCCTCCGATCAACAGGATAATTCAGTTATGGCGATCGGTTCCGGTCAGTTATCCGGTAAGGGTATTAATAACTCAACCGTAGCAACCGTTAAGGATACGAACCTGATATCTGAGCAGCAGACAGACTTTATCTTCTCGGCAGTAGGTGAAGAATTAGGTTTTATTGGAAGTGTGATTATTATTGCAATTTTATGCCTGATAGTGTTACAATGTATTCGGGTTGCTAGGCACGCAAAGGACAAAAAGGGTATGTATATAGCAGCGGGAATCGGTTCACTGGTTGCTTTTCAGACATTCATTAATATTGGAGTTGCAACTGCGTTATTACCGAATACAGGCCTTCCGCTTCCGTTTATCAGTTACGGACTTAGTTCTCTTGTAAGTATGAGTGCCGGTATTGGATTGGTATTAAATATAAATCTGCAAAAGAAGAAATACTAGGAGGAGAGTTATGAATATAGGGTTAATAGCACACGATGCGAAGAAAAAACTGATGCAGAACTTCTGTATTGCTTACAGAGGAATTTTAAGTAAAAATGATTTATATGCGACAGGAACAACGGGACGATTGATTGAGGAGGTTACCAATCTGAACGTTCATAAATATATTGCGGGACATTTGGGTGGTGAACAGCAGTTAGGTTCACAGATTGAAAATAATGATATTGATATGGTTATTTTTCTCCGGGATCCTTTGCATCCAAAGGCACATGAACCGGATATCAACAATATCTTTTTATTATGTGATATGCATAATATTCCGCTTGCAACAAATCTTGCAACTGCAGAGCTCCTGATCAAAGCTTTAGACCGAGGAGATCTCGACTGGCGGGAATTTTATAAATAATTTGGAGATATAAAGATGAAAAAATTGACAAAATGGATGGCAGTCATGCTGATTCCCATTCTTGTTTTATCCGGATGCACAAAAAGAAGTTATGATACAAGCAATCAACTTGCACTTGGAATATCTGAGAATCTGCCTTTATACAGCTCTGACAGCTTTGGTGACCAGTATACAGTCATACCCGATGGAGAGGCTCTTGCTGATGAGAACTACAGCGCGGTTAAGTCGGCAGTTTTGATAAATGACTCAACAAAAGAGGCTTTAGTTGTACATAACGCACATGATCGTATTTACCCTGCAAGCATGACTAAATTAATGACAGGTCTTCTTGTTATGGAAAGTATCGAAGACGGAACTTTATCTTTAGATGACACGATTACATTATCACATACTGTTACATTTCAGGAAGATAATGTAGGTGTGAGCGATCTTACAAAAGGATGCTCTGTAACAGTAAAGAATCTGTTATATGGCCTTTTGATTCGTTCATACAACGACTGCGGTGTTCTGCTTGCAGAAAAGATTGCAGGAAGTGAGGATGCATTTGTTGAGAAAATGAATGAAAAAGCATTTGAATTAGGTGCTACAAATACGCATTTTGTGAACTGCCATGGATTACATTCAGACGATCATTATACGACTGCATATGATCTCTATCTGATCTTTTCAGAATTCATAAAACATGACATGGCATATCTGATTGATTCACTCGATTCATATGATTTTACATATACAGATGAAACAGGTGCAGAGAAAAGTGTCACATTACAGGCAACAAATGGTTATATATCCGGTGAGTTTAAATTCCCAGAGGGGTATTCGTTAGGTTCCTGGAAATCCGGTACGACCACAGCAGCCGGCAACTGTCTGATCCTTGAATTTGTAAAAGATGATACAGGTGATAAATATGTTGCTGTTATTGCCGGAGCAGAAGACAGGGATACGTTATATAATGATATGACTATGTTAATTAATACTGCAAAATAAACAGCTATCTGAGTGGACATTTTGTCCACTCAAAATGTATAACTGTTTTAATATAATTCAGGAGGTTTTATTATGATTCAGATTATTACAGGTGATAAGGGTAAAGGAAAAACAAAGGTTCTGATTGACAAGGTTAACAATGAGGTAAAAGTTGTAACAGGTTCTGTTGTCTTTATTGATAATAATAACAAGCATTTATATGAGCTCAGTAATCGCGTCAGAATGATTAACTGTACAAACTACGAAGTGGATAATCTGGAAATGTTTGCAGGCTTTATTCTTGGTATTATTTCTCAGAATAAAGATATTGAAAAGATTTATATTGACAACTTTACATCTGTAACATATGTAAAGCCGGAGCAGATCAGCTATGCTCTTGATCTCATGAACAAGATCAGTGAAAAATATAACATCGGTATCGTTCTCTGTTTTGCAACAGACAGCTCCGAAGTTCCTGATACATATAAGGACAATATCATTGCCGCATTATAATAAAAATATACCTGCGAAGGGTACTGTGTCTCTGATTCAGGATCAGTACACAGACTAAAGGAGATATATATGACTTCCATAAAAAGAAAAGTCAGGAAACGACAGCCTGTCAAGATCAGTTTCGGGTTTATCATTTTTGCGATCATGTTTATATATATGCTGATCCGTATCATTATATCAATGAATGATCACGACCTGAGTGTATTTCAGGTAGAAGAAAGCAGCTATGATACTAACTTTACTGTTCCGGGGCTTGCTGTTCGAAAAGAGACATTGAACTACAGTTCAACCTCCGGCTATATCTGTTATTATATCCGGGATGGCGAAAAAGTAGCAAAAGGATCCAGTGTATATTCTGTTGATGAGACAGGTTCTATGTATGATGCACTTTATGAAGTACAGAACAGTAACAATACTTCATTATCAGCAAACGATTATAATGATCTGAGTAAACAGATACAGATTTTCAAAACTGGATTTTCGACTTCTGATTTTTCAGAAGTATATGAATTTAAAAATACAATTGATAATAAGGTTCTTGAAATGTATGAGGATATGGCTTTAGAACAGTTATCCTCAGACAAATCATTTGATTCGACATTTACAGCGGTTAAATCATCGGCCAGTGGAATTGTATCCTATTATATGGATGGTTACGAAGACTTTGATATCAACAATTTATCGGCTGATGATTTTGATAAAACCAAGTATTCAAAAGAATTGTTAAAAAAAAGCGATATTGTTGAATCCGGAAAACCTGTATATAAGATTATTGATGATGAGGACTGGAAGATTGCTGTCATGCTTACAAAAGAAGAATACAGCAAAGTAAAAAAAGATGAACATGTTCGATTTCGAATCAATGACTCAAGTAAAAAGATTTCAGCCAAATACGAGACAATTGAAAAAGATGGAAATTATTTTATTATCATTGACATGAGCAGATATCTTGCTGAATATGTTTCAGAACGTTATCTGAATCTTACATTTATCTTCTCCGAAACAAAAGGACTTAAGATCCCAAATTCAGCGATTGTTGAAAAAGATGTTCTTATGATACCGGTCGGATATCTGTCCGGCGGAAGCGGAACGACGGAAAAGAAATATTTTAACCAGATCGTATTAACAGAGGATGGCTCAACTTCGGTTGTACAGATATCCCCTACTATATATTTTACAGATGATCATTTCTGCTATGTTGATCCGGCAGATATCAAGGAAGATGCGGTTCTCGCCGCAAATGAATCGGATATCACCTTTAATGTATCAACAGCGGGAATCTATAAGCTAAAAGGTGTTTATTGTATCACACAGGGAACAGCGCTGTTCAAACAGATCGATATAACCGTAAATGGAGATGATTATTCAATAATCGATCCTAATACAGCATATGGAATATCAGCATATGATCGTATTGTACTGGATGGTACATCTGTAAAGGAAAACCAGATCATATATTAGGAGTGATAGAAAAATGTTAAAAGAAAACTATGAGTTAGTAGATCAGAAGATTACAGAAGCCTGCAAACGGGCAGGCAGAGACAGAAAAGATGTTACACTGATCGCAGTCAGCAAAACAAAGCCTTTAAGTGATATTGAAGAACTGCTTGCAGAGACAGACGCTATAGATTTTGGCGAGAACAAAGTACAGGAACTGGTTGATAAGTATGAAACCGTTTCCCGCAAAGTAAACTGGCACATGATCGGTCATTTACAGACAAATAAAGTAAAATACATCGTTGATAAGGTCTGTCTGATTCATTCTGTTGATTCGGTAAATCTAGCTAAAACGATTGAAAAAGAAGCTGCAAAACACGATGTTATAGTTAAGGTATTGATTGAGGTAAATGTCGCCGGAGAAGAGAGCAAATTCGGTGTTTCTGTTGAAGATACGGAAGATCTTATTATGCAGATCAAGGATTTTCCTCATATACAGATAGAAGGTCTGATGACGATCGCGCCGTTTGTTGATGATCCTGAGGATAATCGGGTTCATTTCCGACGCCTGAGAGAATTATTACTTGACATCAATTCTAAAAACATTGATAATGTCCATATGAATGTCCTCTCGATGGGCATGACAAATGACTATGAAGTTGCCGTTGAGGAGGGTGCCACTATGGTCAGAGTGGGTACAGGAATTTTTGGTGCAAGAAACTATAATATTTAAAGGAGAACCATTATGGCAAAGAATGGAAAAAAAAGCTTTCTGGATTATTTTAAAATAAATGACTCCAGCGATGAATATGAAGATGATTTATTTGATGATGATGAATATGATGACGATGAAGATGATTTTGATGAAGAATATGAGCCAAAGCCAAAGGCTGTAAATGGAAGATCATCTGCATCTACATATACAGCAGCTGCTACACAGAGTGCCGGCGCTGCTGCTAAAAAATCAAAATTTGTAAAACCGGCAAAGAATACAGCTACAGCTTCCAATAATACAAAGCTTGTTTCATTTAACAACAGAAGTCAGGGCGGTTCCCAGCAGGTATTTGTTATTAAACCGGATGAATTTGATGATGCACAGATGATTATTGATCATTTAAAAGGCGGACAGGCGATCGTGATCAATATGGAGGGAATGGAGCTGTCTACAGCACAGCGAATTATCGACTTTATTGCCGGTGCATGTTATTCCCTTGATGGATCGTTACAGGCAATTTCCGGTAATATCTTCATTGCAGCTCCGGCAGATATCTATGTATCCGGTGACCTCAGAGAAGAATTATTGAATGATGCATTTTTGTCTCCAGAATTAAGCAAGTACTAATAAATGACTAAATAATGATCTGCACTTGCAGATTCTGAAGGAATGTTAAGGGAGGATTACAAATGCTTACACCTGTTGATTTACAACAAAAGAAATTTCAGCATGGTATGGGGTATACCAAAAAAGATGTTGATTCATTTTTTGATATTGTTATTTTGAGTTATACAGAGTTGTATAAATCAAATGCTGAACTGACCAATCAGGTCAAGACACTTACAGATAGTCTGGTGCATTACAGGACTACAGAATCAAAGCTTCAGAAATCACTTATGCTTGCAGAGAAGAACGCAGAAGAAGCTACAAAGAATGCAAATGACAAGGCCAAGATTATTGAGAACGATGCAAAAATCAAGGCAAATAATATTGTTCATCAGGCAAGAGAAGAGTTGGAAAGAATTGAAGACAGTATTGAGGGCATTAAGCAACAATACAGAGATTACACGATGGCATTTAAGAATCTGATGGATTCACATCTTCAATTTCTTGCAACGAATCCGATCAACGAAGAATTAGGTGTTGATTTTGACGAAATTATGAAGGATGCCAAGTATTTTAATGGAAATGCTGCAGCATATGCTCCTGCAGGTTCTAATGGCGAGGGGGCAGGTTCAGGCAGTTTTTCTACTTTCAGTGGCGATCCGCAGGGACGTGAAGAATCTACACTTGGCGGAGGAGGAGGTTCCGGTATGGGAGATTCCACACTTGGCGGATCATCCGGAGGTAATCTTTCAAGTGATTCTTCAGTATATACAAAGAATCTTGGTGGCGGTTCTTTCGTAGATCCGTTCAAATATAAAAACCAGTAAATCTAAAATCAAATAACAAATAAAGATTCCCTGCCTGAATATTGTTTCAGACAGGGATTTTACTGATAAATGCAAAAAAATCATAGAAAGGAAATCAGAATGAAAAAAAACAGTATATTTGCAATCGTAAGTGTATTCTTACTGATTGGTCTGGATCAGCTTGTAAAATTCCTGATCACAAGCCATATGGCGTTATCCGATACAATACCAGTCATAAAAAATGTATTTCACATCACCTATATCCAGAATCGTGGAGCAGCATGGGGTAGTTTACAGGGAAAACGTATCTTGCTATTAGCTGTTACACTGCTTGTACTGATATTCCTCGTATACTTTTATATTAAAATGTTAAAGATGGATAAATATAAAGATCTCAGGATCCTGTTTTTATTTGTATTTTCGGGCGCAGTTGGCAATATGATCGATCGCATCCGCCTTGGTTACGTTATAGATATGTTTGATTTCCGTTTGATTAATTTTCCTGTCTTTAATGTTGCCGATATCTATGTAACTTGTAGTATGATCATTCTGCTTATCCTTATCTTGTTTAAATATAAGGATAATGAACTGGAAGATTTGTTTGGAAGGTCTAAAAAGGGCTCTGATCAAGAATAAATATATGGAAACTTATAATATAGAAGCAGATGAAAACTGGACAGATAAGCGAGTTGACAAGGCCTTAGCCGATTATTTTGATAATTATTCACGCTCTTTTCTGAAAAAGCTGTTAGATGATGGGAATATACTGGTGAATGATAAAAAAGCAAAACCAAGTCTGAAAATCGCGTCCGGTGACAGAATAGACATTACGATTCCGAGTATTGCATCCGTTGAGATTGAACCGGAGAATATTCCACTTGATATCGTATATGAAGATGAGGATATTATTATTGTAAATAAACCAAAGGGAATGGTTGTTCATCCGGCTCCCGGGCATTATTCCGGTACACTTGTGAATGGCTTAATGTATCATTTTAAAGATTCTCTGTCAGGGATCAACGGAGAACTTCGCCCCGGTATTGTCCATCGAATAGATATGGATACAACCGGGCTCCTTGTTGTCTGTAAAAATGATACTGCTCATAATTTTCTGTCAGAACAGCTTGCTGTCCATTCAATCACAAGAAAATATTATGCAATCTGTTTTAATTATTTTACAGAAGATGAAGGTATCGTTGATCTGCCTATCGGAAGACATCCGACAGATCGAAAAAAAATGGCAGTCAACTATAAAAATGGTAGAAATGCAGTAACTCACTATAAAGTTCTGAAAAAACTAAAAAACAATTTCTGCCTAATTGAATGTCAGTTAGAGACAGGAAGAACGCATCAGATTCGTGTTCATATGTCATATATTAAGCATCCGTTGTTAGGAGATGCCATATATGGACCTAAAAATCAGCCATATCATCTGCAGGGACAGACACTTCATGCCGGTGTACTTGGTTTTATTCATCCATCCACAAAAGAATATGTAGAATTTTCAAGTGAACTTCCTGAGTATTTCCAAAAGTTGTTAAAACAGTTGGAGCTTTAAATGTCTGAGGATTGTAAAATTTCATTTCTAAAAAGATATTCGTTTGAATATTCTTCCATTAATTTATTAAATTCGTTTTATATTATTTTTAGATATAAAACGAA
>NZ_QTMQ01000010.1:0-122444 GCF_003604095.1 Clostridium sp. AF15-41 | reverse complement strand
TATATATGAAATATAAATCTATATATGAAATATAATTTTATACATGAAATCTACGTTTTAGTTCTGTTGTTGCAGGTCGATCTCCGAATACCAGTGTACCACCGAGCAACAGAGCACTCATAACATCTGCAATGATCATAAAGAAATCATGTTTAAAGAACTTTCCGGTAAGCATAAGTATTGTCAGGATCACACAAATAATAATGATATATACCTGTAATAAAATATAGGATTGCCAATTTTCGGTATTAATAATCATCAAAACAAGAATTGCAATGTCTAGCATTGCAATAACACAAGGTATTGCAAAGTCGATTGACCATCCGGTATATCCAAGTATATAATCAACCAATACAAGAACGGGCATGATGAAAATTGCCTGTACCAGCATTTTCTTTCGATGACTCTTATTGTGCCTAAATGAATAGATCAGTGAAAAACAGGCATATGCAAGTCCGATTCCGCACAGGGCTGACCATTTTACCTTTGAATATGTCAGGTAATTGATCAGAATAAGGACACCTTCTACAACAATACTGCAAAATATTGTCAGTTTAATAACAAACCGCATACGACGCATTGCGGGCGTAATATCCGGATACATAACAGATTTTGACTTCTCACCGGTTCCTTGACTATGGTCAAGAAAGTCTTTTTCACTTTCCGGATCTTTCACCGGATCATATTCCAGAACTCCGTTACATAAAGGACATGAAAGGGAGTGATCCAGAACATCTATGTTACAACGTCTACATTTACTCATAATACACCCCGTTACTTTCTATCGATACATGAATTCCGTCTCGAACCATCTGGCGGAAAAATTCTTTTTGTATAAATGTTTCACGAATGGCAGAGCTGAAGGTGAAGACCAGTGTATCCTTATAACTGATGACACTTCCTTTGATGAACTGTCCTTTGGACATTGACAGAACGACATGGAAGCGGTCGATATATTCCTTATACATATCATCAACGGATACAACTCCAAGGTTTGTGATCGTTGATGTATTTGCTTTTAATGAAGCTTTATAAATACGGCGCATGGCGATGCTCTTAAAGACACGCGGAACGGCACGGATGATAAAATTTACTTCATTGGAAACGTTATAGGATAACAGCTTCTCCAGATTTTCTTTATTGATTTGTTCCTTCAGACTATCTGCGATGATGTGCAGAACATCTTCAAATGTATAAGTATCCTTCTCCGGCTTGAAGTAAGCGGAGACAACGGCAAAGAAGTTCTTCGTTGTATTGGAATTAAAATATGGGCGAAGATTTACAGGAACGACGGTGCTGATCGGACGCTTGGAAGGCTGACCCTTCAGGTATTCTTTGTAGATTGCCCAAGTAAATGTACCGAGCAGATACTGGTTGATGGTTACGCCATATTTTGCTGCCGCCTGTTTGATCTCGGCAACCGGGATGTAGCCGTGCAGGATAGCAAAATGATTAAATGGCAGCTTTTCCCCCTTTAAGATAACTGCTTTTTCCGTCTTATAGGAACGTTTGGCAGGTCGTATATAGTTCTTCTTATAGCTGTCCTCGATATCCAACGAGGAATCTGCATTTAAGGTATTACCTGCTTTTTCAGCAAGTTCCGGGTATTTGTACCGGAGGTACTGGTAAGTCAATTCCTTCAGAAAAATAAGAGCACCATTTCCGTCTGTTAGGACATGAAATACTTCCAGATTGATCCGCTTCTGATAGTAGGTAACACGGAACAGATATTCGTTATTTGTATAGGGATTGATATACAGACAAGGATATGTATCTTCCGGTATTACCCTTGGAGCAGGCCGATTATTTGCTTCAAAGTAATACCAGAAAATACCATTTTTTAGTTTGTGATTAAACACATCAAAAAATGGAAGAATCTTGTCCAATGCCTTTTGCAGAAGTTCTGCATCGATGTCTTCTGTCAATGTAACGGAAATGCGGTAAACATTACTTACATTTTCACTTACAATGACAGGAAACAGATTGGCTGTATTATCGAGTTTATCCCATTTAATTGTCTTATTTAATCGTTTAGACATGAAAGATCACCTGATTTACATAGCTTCCGGTGCATTGATTCCAAGGAGATCTAATGCATCGTGAAGTGTTTTCTTTGTAAGGTATGTGAGCATGACACGGGCATTCTTTACATTTTCCTCCGGCACGTTGATACGTGTAGAGTTGTAGAATTTGTTAAATGCCTGAGCAACATCTACAGCAAATCTTGCAACAACAGATGGTTCGTATTTCTCTGCTGCATCCGATACAACCTTAGGAAAACGGTTGATTTCTTTTAAGAGATTCATAGCGTCCGGTTCAGAGATCGTGCTATAATCAACCGGCTTTGCAGGATCAAAATTCTCAGCAAGTCTTACAACGCTGGAGCATCTTGCATGGGTGTACTGAACATAAGGACCGGTCTCACCATCAAAGTTCAATACTTTGTCCCAGCTAAAGGATACATCTTTGATACGCTGGTTATAAAGGTCATTGAAAAGAACAGAGCCAACACCGACGATCTTGGCAACTTCTTCTTTATCAGGAAGGTTTGGACTCTTTTCTGAGATGATTTCAAAACTCTTTTTAATTGCATCATGCAGGATGTCTTCTGCGTAGATGATATTTCCGCTTCTGGTTGAAAGCTTTGCACCCTCTAAGCTTACCAGTCCATACGGAATGTGAACCAGAGAATCCTTCGCCCAGTCATTTCCGAGAAGCTCTACTACTTTGAACACCTGTGCAAAATGCAGCTTCTGTTCCTGTCCGGTTACATATAAGCATTTTGTGAAATGATAGGTATTCTTACGATAGAAGATAGCAGCCAGATCACGGGTTGCATAGATGGAGCTTCCATCTTTCTTTGTAACGATACATGGAGCCATATCATAGTCGGACAGATCTACGATCATAGCACCCTCGCTTTCCTTTAACAGGTTCGCGTTTGTCAACTGGTCAACAACGTCCTGGCATTTGTCACGATAGAAGCTTTCACCGAGATAATAATCAAAATCCATACCCAGAAGATCATAGGTACGTTTGTATTCTACAAGACTGATGTCCTTGAACCACTGCCAGATTGAAAGTGCTTCTTCATCACCATGTTCCATCTTGCTGAACCATGCTCTTGCTTCATCTACAAGCTCCGGATTCTTGTCTGCTTCTTCATGGAACTTCACATAGAGACGCATAAGCTCGGCAACGCCATCTTTCTCAACTGCTTCCTTTGTGCCCCAGTTCTTATATGCAACGATCAGCTTACCAAACTGTGTACCCCAGTCACCTAAGTGGTTGATACGGATTACTTTATAGCCGAGTTTGGAATAGATCTTATAGAGGGAATTACCTATGATAGTAGTTCTGAGGTGTCCAACGTGGAAGTTCTTTGCTACGTTTGGCGAGGAGTAATCGATACAGATAACCTTGTCTGCACCTTCGTCTGAACCACCAAAGTTGTCCTTTAATGCAGCTTCGATCATAGTCTGGACAAAGATATCTTTCTTTACGAAGAAGTTTAGATATGCACCCTGAACATCAATCTTATCGAGAAAATCAACATCACCGATAGCTTCTTTGATATCGGCTGCAATCAGATTTGGTGCTTTATGCATAGTCTTTGCAAGTCTGAAGCAAGGAAATGCATAATCACCAAGCTCCTGCTTTGGTGGTATCTCAATAAAGGTTGCTATTTCTTCAGCAGTCATGCCTTCTACATGATCTGCAATCAGATTTACGATTTTTTCTTTCATAATTAAGGTTGTCCTTTCAAATTCTTTCTTATATATTAAGGAAATGTCCTTATTTTTCTTTCATTTCATAATTAAGGGGGAGAACCCATAATCTACATTATTTCAATTGGGATAGAAAAACGGATATCTGTTCCACTAATGATATCACCATCTATCTTAAGTTGTCCATTTAACAGATAAATAAGCTCCTGAATGCGGTGAAGTCCACTGTTCCATGGAGAGGTGTGACTGTAATTCTTATCAATGCCGATGCCGTTATCGTTGATATGTACCGATATCTGATCGCTAAGAATCTGAATATTGATATCAATACGATTTGCATTTGCATGCTTATATACATTGTCCAGACATTCACACAGTATACGGATCAGACTGATTGTGATAATTTCCGGAATCTCGATCGAAGCGTCCGGACAGTCAATGTCAGATTCAATGACACATTCCGGGTGAGTGTCTTTATATCGGAAAATGGTATCCCTTAACAAGGTTTCAATCGGTACAGACGTATCGATGTCCCCGGTAAGTCCTGAAAGGATAGCATTCAGAGAATCTTTCATGGAAATTGTCCTTTCAATCAGTTCATCAAGGGTGACTGTTGCCCGGTTGATATCGGATTTGATCAACCATGACAGGGAATCCAGAGTATGTCTGGTTCGATCTAGCTGATCCAGAATATCGGTATGTAGGGTCTGTACCAATTTGTCCTGATCGTATTTCTTCAGACGTAAGATATTGAATCCATGATTGATAACCGGAAGATTTTCTTCGGTAGATTCATCATCTTCAAGTGCAGTTGATTCTTTTGTGAATTCATCTGCCAGTTCGTCCAAGAAAGTATCCAGTTTTCTGGTCGCTGTATGAAGGAGAGTGATCCTGCTTTTCAGCTCGTCAGCATCAGCCTGTAAGCTATGGATATTTGCCGTAAGTTCAGCATCAGAAGCATTTAGTTCTTTTAATTCCTGTTCAATCTGTGCTGCTTTTTCCTCCTGCGTTGTAGTCGTTGTAGAAAATGGAGAAAAAACATTATGTCCGGCACTGTTTTTAAAGGAATAGACCTCCAGTGTTTTCATAAGCTCATCAATTTTGATCTTCAATTCAAACTGCTCTGTTTTTAAAGACTGGATCTGTTCCAGCTTCGCTACATACAATCCGTTGAAGTAGTCCAGCATTTCCTGATTGGAATCCCGCACTGTTTTCAGATTTTCCGTTGTTGAAATATCCATGATATTCTCCATTCTCCTCTATAACCGATAAGAGGTTTTGTTGTTTTTATTGTACCTTATTCGTCAAGGTCATTATCAAATGTTTCCTGCAGCTGTCGTCGGCGTTCTTCATATTGTTTTCTTCTTGCTGCCTGAATCGCACGCTGACGTTTTCTTGCCTTCTTTATATGGATCAGATAGATCACAAATAATATGGCAAGAAGAAGCAGAGCTGCAAAAATGATCCATAACGGACGGATTAATAGTTTCTTTTTTGTTATTGAAGCTGCAACTGTAGTATCAGCTGCATTCTCCGTGTTTTTTGATGACAGCTGTTTACCATCCGGATTATAGCCGGTTACGGTAAGATCTGTTATTCCGATCATATTTCCTCCATAGGAGAGGATCAGATGCCCCACGGTATAAGTATCTCCATCTTTTACAGGTTCTTTGTTATATTCGATACTGTAAGTTAATTTCTTAATATCATCATTTTTATTGAAATTCAGTTTATAGTCCTTATCAATCTGCAATGTAATATCAGAAGCGGAATCAGCTTTGTAATAGGAGTTCAGATAATCAAGCGTCTGTGATGTCTGGGTGCTGTCAAAGGTATAGTCGGCCAGAGGGGTCTGGAGACTATAATTCCGGAAGCAATACTCATAGATGGCTTTGCTGTCAGTGTAGGTATTTGCCGCACCGTTGCAGTTCATCAGAACACAGATCAGTTCTGTATCACCTTTTTTACTCCAGGTAACAAGGGTATTTAATGCATCGTTTGTGTAGCCGGTCTTACCGCCTTCACAGTATTCATAGTAATATTTGCTGTCAGGATTTGTCATCTTGCAGTGTTGCCAGAGCTGACGTTCTTCCTCACAGATATTTGTCGGTCCGATGACGTGATTTCTGGTACCTGTTATTTTACGGAATTCATCGTGTTTCAGACAGGCTTTGGTTATTAACGCCATGTCATAACAGGTCGTATAGTGATTCTCATCCGGCAGGCCGTTTGCATTTACAAAATGAGTGCCAAGGCAGCCAAGTTCGACTGCACGTTCATTCATCATCTTAGCAAAATCTTCGATGCTCCCACCGGAGACAAATTCTCCGATGCCCCATGCAACTTCATTTGCGGATTCCAGCATCATACCATAGAGGGCATCCTCCATAGTGATCTGTTCACCTTCATCCAGACCGATATGGCTGCTTCCTCGATCAATGCCGAAGACGGCATCGTGTGACATTGTTACAGTATCGGTCAGTTTTGTATTTTCAATGGCAAGTAAGAAGGTCAAAAGCTTCGTAATACTTGCCGGGTACTGTTTATCAAAAGCGTTTTTTTGATATAGAATATTCCCAGTATTTGCATCCAGTACGATGGCATAGTTGGATGCAAGCTCCGGTGCTTTGCCCGGTTCGTCAGGGTACTCGGTTGTAACTAAGTATTCAGTTGTTCCATCCTCATCTGTGCTGTTATCTGATCCTTCGTTTGTAGAGTCATCAGATGCCGTATTCGTAACTGTACTGTCTGGAAGAAACAAATGGTCTGTTCCGGCAGCAGAGGATGACGTGCTGTCTATATAGAAAACGCTCATGGTAAATAACAGAACAGTGGACAGGATAACGACAGGAATTGCATGTCTTGTCCTGTTTTTCTTCGGGTTCTTTCTTATCTTCATGAACGGTTATTCTCCAATGCTATTTCTTTGTTCGATATGCAACCAGCCGGTTGATCGGAGTACCAAGAGCAGAAAACTTTGCTTCGTATTCTGTCATGATATTTCCTTCGTTGTATTCGGAATGGTGCAGATCATATGTGTAGTTTTCAAGTGTCCATCCTGCTTCCGGAACCTGCTCTAAGGAGAAGTCAAATAATGGGCGGTTATCTGTCTTGAACATAACGCGTCCGTCCGGCGCAAGAATATGATCGTAGTGTTCGAAAAAGTGAGTTGAAGTCAGACGTCTCTTGGCATGGCGATCTTTTGGCCATGGATCAGAGAAGTTCAGGTAGATATTTGCTACTTCATTCTCTGCAAAGACATTCTCGATATATTCGGCATCCATTCTTATAAAATAAAGATTTGTCATGCCTTCTTCCTGTTCACGTTTCTCGATGGCGCGCACCAGAACGCTGGAATATTTCTCGATACCGAGATAGTTGATATCCGGATTCTGTCTGGCAAGCTCCATAATAAATTGTCCTTTTCCCATACCGATCTCGATGTGGATAGGATTTGTATTTCCAAAAAATTCGCTCCATTTGCCTTTCATGCTTTCTTCGTTATGCACGACATATTTGTTGTCGGCAATTGTCTCTCTGGAGCCTTTTACGTTTCTAAGTCTCACGAGGGTGTTCCTCCAAAATAATCTTAATTCGCAACGTCCACTATGTGGTCAATTCGCAATGCCCACCATGTGGTCAATTCGCAATGCCCACCATGTGGTCAATTCGCAATGCCCACTATGTGGTCAATTCGCAATGCCCACCTCGCCTGACGGCTCGTTGTAGTGCTTCGCACTATAGAATTACATATATATAGAACTCGCCGTAAGCAAGCTTCCGCTCGTTCTACATATATATAATTCTGCATTGCTCATTGTTCCATTATATCAATATTAGGGTTTTAAAGTAAATAGCAGGGCGGCTTTTTTTATGTTTTTTCGTGGGTTTTCATAAGAAAATCTGCGAAATAAAGGAACTTATTTCAGTTTCTTCATATAATGTGTTATAGAGGACTTTTTTACCGGAAGGATGGAAGGCGTTGATGGATGAAAAAAGTAATTCGGTTTGGAGGGGTGAACGATGCGGAATCAGAAATTTCAGAAAAAAGTGACAGCCCGTAGTTATTGTAATAAAGGATTTAACCGGTGGTGTGTCTGCCTGTATAAGGGGTATGAGGAAGTAAAAAAGATTTTAAATCAGGATTGTTGTAATAGAGAAAAGAAACCGCACTGCTACAATAGAAGAAGATAAAAATCAATAGGGAAAAAGTACAAAAATCCGCATAAAATCTATGCAAATAACCGATATTAAAAAAAGTTAAAATTTTTTGAAAAAAATGCTTGCATTTGGATAAACTATGTTATATAATCAATTTCGTTGTCGGCGAGATAACAAATTAAAAAAGACTTCGGGCCGCTAGCTCATTTGGTAGAGCACCTGACTCTTAATCAGGGTGTGCGGGGTTCGAGCCCCCGGCGGCCCACTACAAAAGTCCTAATTTGGCAGATATTTGAAGCTGCTGGGTTGGGGCTTTTTTTCGGTTTAGGAATATATATTTTTGATTCAGGTAGTTCTCTTTTTTTCAGGAATAATAACCGTTACGGAATAGATTCCATTTTCGTAATTGATCAGGCAAAATCCGCCGCAGGCTTCAGCAGAATTTTTTACATTCTTCAAACCATATCCATGAATAAAGTCCAGATTTTCTATATCTTCCGGTGGTTTTTCTCCAATAGGAAAATGGTAGGTATTTGTAATATAGATCGTAAAGGTATGTTCAATCGTCTGAATATTGATATTGATTTCTCCACTCTGTTCTTCCAGACAGGCATTTAATGCATTATCTAACAGGTTTCCAAGAATAATAGTCATATGATAATCGTCACATGGAACAAGGTCATTGTCGATTTTTAGTTTGGTTGTGAGTTTGATGTTGTGTCGGGCAGTCCGAAGCATAAGATTGCTTATAAAAGCGTCGATGACCAGATTTCCTGTATTTACAGTACAATATCTGGCTTCCAGATCGGACATGGTTTCTCTTGCATATGGAATGATACGATCATAGTGTTCTTCATTTACACAGGTCTCAATATAGAATAAATGCTTCTTGATATCATGCATGAATCCACGAATGTTTTTATAGGCATCTCCAAGCTGCTGGTATTTCTGTCGCTGATAGTTTACCTGCTCGGTAAGCTGTCCTGCTTCCTGGGCAAGTGATTCAGCTTTTAAGACGCTCTGAAGAAGAATGTAGTTTACGATATTAATAATAAGCAGAAAGATAACAAGGATCAGGTAAGCATCAGGGTTGGTTTTATTCATGTGGAAAAAGGATGGCAATAGAACCAATATGCAGGATAAGGCTGGAATAAGAATCAGAAGTGCTGCATATTTTTTTGACTTTACACCGGCTTTTTTCTTCTTAATAATGTGAATAATCATGATAATCAAGATTATTAACAGATCACATATAAAAGAAATGGATGTAAATGTTATCTCAGGGAGGGTGTCGAATTGGATCGTAACATCCGTAAAATGAGCAATAATATAGTAGGCAAGCTCCTCACAGATTGAGATTATAATGGAGTAGCTTACAATTACCAATACACGATAAATAAACCCGGAGACAAAAAAGAAAGAGAGAAGAAAGGTCCTCAGATTTGTCAGTGAGGTACGGAAAAAGGTAACCATGTTTGATACATCACCATTAAAAGGCGCAGTTATCTTCCAGAAGATAAAATCAGATAATAAAAATGCAAGTATCAGCCAGTAAAAGCGTACTTTATCTTTTCTTTTTTCAAACATCGTCTGAAAGTATAAATATAATACGATGTTATCAATTATAGAACTTAACAATGTAATGTATGTTGACATTGATTCTCTTTCCTCTATAAAAATAATTAGTTTAATACATGTATGATTCGATCTGCATATAACTGCTGTAATGGACTTATCTTTCTTCTGCTGATCGGAAGCTGTTCACCATTATCCATTAAAACATGTGTCTGCTGAATGATCTGGATATGACCAATGTTGATCAGATATCCACGATAAGTTGAATAAAAGCTGTGTGTTGCCAGACGATTTTCCCATTCCTGAATGGTTCCCTCGCCATATAGAATAGCATCAGTCAGATGATATTCAAGATACCGTTTTTCACCTTTCACTGCCTGAATATATAAAAGGTTATTAACGGGGATCAGATGTTCTTCTCCATTTGTATCGATCACAATTTTAGTTATGTGTGAATGTTGATAACGACGGATAATATCAGACAGTAATTTTTCAATTCTTACATAGCTTACCGGTTTTGTAAGAAACTGAAATGGTTGTACTTCAAAGCTTTCCTGCATGTATTCAGGATAGGATGTTACAAATACAATAAATGATTCATCATATAATTCATCACGCAGATATCTTGCAATCGTCATGCCATTGATTCCGGGCATTTCGATATCCAGCAGAAGAATCTGAAATGGATGTTTCCGCTGTGCCTGTAAAAGGGCTTCGCCGGATTGGAATGATTCGATTTCAAATTGGATATTGTAAGATATCATATAATGCTTAATGTGTTCTGTCAGACAGGCAATATCTAACTGAGTGTCATCACAGATGCCGAGTCGAAAGGTCATAAATTCCTCCTGTTTTTCCAGATACCGATGTATACACTTATTACGCCTTCCATCATACAGATTGTAACCATTCCCATATAAAGTATCTGTCTGCATATATAGAGGACGATCATAAGGATACTCATAATTATACAGGTTATTATACATCGGTGAAATAATTTTTTTCGCTGATCTACAGATAATCGTTTGTTCTTTGTATCAACCGGTGCAACAGGGAGGATCATACCCCAGAAAATCAGATATAGAATAAGCAGCCCGACAGGTTCTATATATGGTACAAGAACCGGACCGAGAAAAACAGTCGCCAGATAAATGCCATATGAAAGCAGGGTACACCCAAGTCTTGTATTTGCATGGAAGCCTCCGGCAAAATGACGGATCGGGATAGTAACCAGAAGATAGCAAATGGTAATGCCAAATCGATGGACGAGCAGACCGAAGATAAGAACTATGATATCATATAAGAGAGACTCGATCAGATAGTCAAAGAGATAAGCATATATGGATTGTTGTTCTTTTGGTATCTGTCCGTCTTCTGTTAATATATCTGCCAGATATGTTCCGGGTTGTTTCATCAGCAAAAATCCCCCTTTTTATTAATAAAATCAGTATAACATGAAATAGTAAAAAATGTATTTTTTTAGAGTGAGTGGTCGAAATTCGGGAGTGAATGGTACAAAAATTACCGTTCACTCCCGAATTTCGACCACTCACTCCAAAATCGTCACAATTTGAAAAAGATGTGCTAAAATAAAGACACGGTTTGGGCTTTAGCCGTTGTGATTAAAGGGCAAAAAAGAAGAAAGGGGGAGATACTTATGAAGAAGACAGTAACCAAACTAATCTGTAAGTTTGGCGCACAACTCTGTGCCGTGGCTATGGTGATCGCACCACTGGTATCTGATATATGTAGAAATAAGTATTATCAGCCGGAAGAGCCTGAAGGATTAGCGGCTTTTGCCAATAAGCATAGGGTTAGCTAGAGGGGCTAAAAGTAGAAAGTGATTCTTCAAATAATGAAACACGTCATATTTTCCATGTTGTTTATAATAAGAAAAATCGACTGTAAATGGAAAATATGACGTGCTTTTGTTAAATAAAAATATTGAGCGCAGAGAGGTGGATATCATGATAAAAATAGAACATTTGACAAAAAAGTATGGAGAAGGAGATTCCTGTTGTCTGGCGCTTAATGACGTTAGTGCAGATATTCAGGAAAATACATTTACAGTTATTACAGGCAAAAGTGGAAGCGGAAAAACAACATTATTAAATATGATCGGATTGATTGATAAGCCGGATTCTGGAAGCATATTGGTTGAAGACAGGAATATATTGGACTATGGTAAAAAAGACTGTTTACGATATCGTCGGGAAATGATTGGAATGGTATTCCAGTTTTTTCAGTTAATACCGGTTCTTACATGTCGGGATAATATTATGATCGCAAATGAATGTGTAAAGAAATGTAAGAAGGATTATTTTGATACATTGACAGAACAATTAGATATAAAAGATCTTTTAAATAAATATCCGGATCAGTTATCAGGTGGACAACAACAACGGATTGCAATCGCGAGGGCATTGATCAATCAACCCAGGATCATTCTGGCAGACGAACCAACCGGTAATCTGGATTCGGAGAACAGCAGACGTGTCATTGATCTGTTGAAACAGACAACAAATGAATATGGCATGACTTTGCTCATGGTGACGCATGATGCTGATATTGCAAAGCAGGCAGATCACTGTATTCATCTTGTTGACGGAAGAATCCAGCAGAATTAAGGAGGGGAAACAATATGAAGTGCCGATTGATATTTCACAATATCCTGCACAACAGGAAAAAAGCGGTTCGGGCAATTATAAGTATTTGTTTTTCTGTTATGCTTATCTTTTTCTCGATCAATGCATATATATCATTTCAGGATATGCGGCTGCAAAATGCGTATCAGACAAATGGAGAATATAATATTACTTTACATAATGTAACATATAAGGTTCGTGACTGGATATTGGAGCAGTATAAGGATCAGGCAACACTTGGTGTAGAAAAAATAGTTGCAAATGTAAATAATGAATTATGCATCGTGGATAGTGATGCAGCTTCGATCACTATGAATCATTACCAATTAGAAAAGGGCATTTTTCCCCAAAAAGAAAATGAGATTGCTATATCGGCAACAGCCAAATACAAAAATGTATATATTGCAAAACAATTTGATCTGGGAGACACAGTTACCTTCAAGGATCAGACCTATACGATTAGTGGAATTTTAAATGATTATGATTATAGTACACAGGATGTCTATAAGGTTGCGATCGTAAATGGAAGTATACGGGGAAATTTATACAACATCTATATTCATTTTAATGATCGACGGGACTATCAGCCGGGATATAAAGCAATAAAAAAATATATGGATCTGAGTTCCAAACAGATTTTTAATGGTGATACCGCCCATGGATTTATGGAAGGATACCATATGATTACAAATGGAGATCTGAATGCGATAGAGATTGACAGATCAGGCGGGCTGGAGGATACCAATATTGGACAACTCCTCATGGGTTTTATCATACTAATCATACTTACTTCACTCATTCTTGGTATTCATATTTTCCTGTCGTATATGAGTGAAAGAAGTAATCAGCAGGGAATCCTAATGAGTCTTGGATTTTCAAATAGCTATATTTTTTCGGCATATTTCCTGGAGGGTTTCATTCTGATAATTATTGGATGTGTGCTTGGACTTATACTTGGAAGATATATTACCATTTTGATCTTTAAGCTTATACAGTCATTACGAACCATCCCACTGGAACATTTCGCTCCACAGTTCCAGCCAATTTCATATATGGTCATTTGGGGAATCTGTGTATTGGATTTTATAGTTGGAATCTGTCCTGTATTAATATATCGTTCAAGAATGAAAATGATCGATATTATGAAAGGTGGAAAGAACAATTATAAGGTAAAGGATAAACGTGGATCTGAAAAAGGAAATATCATGATGCGGTATTCCATTCGGGATACCGGAGATTATGAAAAGGTATTTTCATTCCTGTCTCTTGTCTTGATCGGAATGGTAACGATGCTGGTTCTTATGGTAAATCGTTATGTATCATATCAGTTATTGTCTGAGGAAAGTCAGGATGTACAGTTTTCACTAATATCCGATGATGTCAGTCATATGGACGATTTTGAAAATCTGATACCGGGCGTTTCCTACTATGATGAGGTTTATGATACTATGGGTGAGTTTTTCATTGATCCTTCTCTTATCAATATGGACTATGCAGATGATTTGATATTTTCAGATGATGAAAAGGGTGTGTGGTGTGAGATTGTTGGTGTCAGTGAAAAACAATATAACCGAAAAATAGAGATGTCACAGGAGGTCAGCTATAATAAGTTTGTCCAATCTGGAGGAGTGATCATAATTGATAATTATAAGAATACAGAAGATTGTATTTTAAATGATATCCCGGATACACTAAAGTATGCGGGTCGTCAGGAGGAAGAAGGACCGGTATTTTCAGAGGGAGAAGTACCGGTTTTCGGAAGAAGCAGATTCTTAAACTGGAAGGATCAGAATGGAATCGCTATCATTGTTCCTGAAGAGCTGTTTAAAAAACAATTCGATTATACAAATGTACTTATTAATATAAATGTAAAGTCGGGTTATGAGTTAAAGGCAGCAGAGTTTCTGAATACACATGCACCTGTATATGAATATTCTTTTTTTGATACTTTGACAGATTACATCCGGGATCAGGATAATAAGAAAACGATTCAGGGTGGTACTTATGGAATTTTTGTAATCATTATGGTAATTAATTTCCTGGCAGTTTTATATATTCATGCACTGACATTCGTTCGACGCAGACACAACTTTGCCATCCTGAAGGCAATTGGCCGCACAGACAGCAGTATTATTTTGCCGATGCTTCTGACCAAGATTGGTCAGGGAATTGTTGTATCTATTGTAGCTGTCTTTATAGTGACACTTTTGTGCCGCTTATATTTGTCAGAAATAACAAAAAATATTGTGTTAGTTGATGGCTGGAAAAGCATAGCACTGGTGCTTGCATTTGTTCTGTTTATTCAGATAGTGGCAATTTTTATGGATGTTATTCAATTAAAAAGACAAAGAATCTTAAAGGATCTGAGAGAGGAATAAGGGAGGGTAATTATGAAAATGAAGGTAAAGATTCTTGTTATAGCATTAATGGCAATATTTTGTATAGCTCCTACGAGTGTTCCAAAGGCAGAGGCGGCTGGAACTTTAAAGACAATGTATGTACATCCATCTATCTGGAGCGTTCATGGTATATATACAAAAACATCAACAGGAAAAATAGTGTATGCAAAGAATGCATCTGGATTTGGTAAAATGGAGTACTGTTATGGACAAGTCCGTTCTAATATATCAGGTAGTTGGGCGGCATATTCATCATCAATTAAGTTATACAAGAACAATAAAAACACTACAATGAATCTTACTAACACAATAGATAAGAATAAAAGTGTTAGTTTGAGGGTTGTAGGGCTTGGAAGCAGTCAAACAAGTGATGACAAACAACAAATAACATTTATATACTAAGTAAGATAAAATATTATTAATTTCTCTCAGATTCTTTTATGATAAGAGCTGACACGATAACAATAGAATTGTTAGGTGTCAGCTCCTTTTTTTAAGATATATTATTTCAATTCTTTCAATATCTTTAAGGTATATTCCCATGTTCTGCGGACACTTTCAACGTTCATGGATTCATTGGTTGTGTGGATATCGTCCATATCCGGTCCGAAGGATACACAGTCGAGTCCCGGCATTTTCGACGCAAAGATTCCACATTCTACACCGGCATGGAGTGCCTGTATCACAGGTTCTTTTCCATATTGCTGTTTAAATATTTTTACCATCAGATCGCGAAGAGGAGACACCTCCCGGTATTCCCATGCAGGATAATCTCCGGTTATTGTCAGTGTTCCGCCTGCAAGAGTGGCGAGAGATTTCAGGCTGTTAAGCAGAGCATCTTTTTCACTTCCGATACTGCTTCGGACGGAGCTTTTAAAAGATACTATGCCATTTGTTGATTGATCGTCTGGTTTGATCGTTGACAGGATACCGAGGTTCAGGGAAGTCTGAACCAGCCCTGCGATATCTTTGCTCATTTTCCGGACACCATTTGGATAAGTCATTAAGACATCGATCACGGTATGGGTAGATGTATCCGTCATTGTGGCTGCCGGAAGATCAACAGGCTCTAAGGTGATACAGATATCCGGGTCTGTATGGGTGTATTCATGACGGATGATCTGATTCCATTTGGAGATGAGATCCTGAAGGCTTGAGTGCACAGAATTTGCTGGAATATTTGCATGGTCTGGTGTGTTTATGTCAGACATATCGGTATCAGAAAAGATAACGACAGCTTCTGCATCGGTCGGGATGGCGTTATCTTTTAAACCGCCGGAGAGCGTGGATAATTTCATATCAAAATCATTTGCAAGTGCGTTCAGAACACGTCCCAGCACCTTGCTGGCATTTGCACTTTGCTTGTTGATCTCGACACCGGAATGACCGCCACAGGCATGTGAGACAGAGAGTTTATAGGCCGATGCCTTTTCGTTCGTATTTTCCCATATAACGGGGATCTGAACATCTGCGGTTGCGCCGCCTGCACAACTGACAAGCAGATAGCCTTCGTCTTCGGAATCAAGATTTAACATGATACGGGATGAGAGTGGCGAACAGTCAAGAGCTGCCGCACCGAGCATACCGATCTCCTCGTCAACCGTAAAGACAGCTTCTAATGGTGGATGTGGAATATCGTGGGAGTCGAGTATTGCAAGTGCAAATGCGACAGCGATTCCATCATCACCGCCAAGGGTCGTGCCTTCTGCGCTGATAATGCCATTTTCCAATTTGAGTTTCAGACCGTCGGTATCCATATTGATCGGGCAGTCCTTTTCTTTCACAGCAACCATGTCCATATGTCCCTGCAGTATGACAGGGGCAGAAGTCTCATAGCCGGAGGTTCCCGGCTTAAAGATAATGACATTGTTGGAAGCATCTTTGATATATTTCAGTTCATGCGCTTCGGCAAATGCTGTCAGATAATTACTGATCGCATCGGTATGACCGGAGCCATGTGGGATGGAGCAGATTTCTTCAAAATAATGAAATACATTTTGTGGTTCTATAGATGATAATACAGACATATGTGCCTCCTTGAAATAAGCTTACAATATAAAATGTGCATATCCAGTATAACACAAGATATGCACAGATAGTTGTTGTATTATTTTCCAAGGGCAGTTGTTCGTAAAAAAGATTCCTGATATTTTCTTGGAGTGACTCCAGTTGTCTTTCGAAATACTTCTGTAAAATAACTCTGGCTGGGAAATGCCAGAATTGATGCAATTTCAGAAGGCGAGAAATCAGAATAAAGTAACATATTTTTCGCTGTTTCAATTTTTTTATCACGAATATAGTTGCTGATTGTCTGACCGGTTTCCTTTTTAAAAAGCCGGGATAGATAGGAGATATTTAATCCTGTCAGCTTAGCAAGCTGTTCTGCTGTGATATGAGTATGAAGATGATCATAGATATAATCCAGACAGACAGCAATATGGAGTGATGATATTTTGGATTTTCGAAGGTTTCGCATTCGTTTCGCATAATCCATACACATGGCAGGATGAAGTGCTGCAACTTCCTCTGGCGTTTTGCAACGGTCCGCTTTTTGGATATAGAAATCGCTCAGACTGTAGGCATTTGACAATTCCATACCACCTTCAATGCAGTAACGTGCAATAATTGCTGTTGTAATGACATAATGGTATTTTATGTTTTGAAGATAGTGGTCGGACAAGGTGCCTAATCCTTCTTTATCTAATAAGGATTCCTGACACAGCTGTTTAACCTTTGCTACATCTCCTTCTTTTATCGCTGCATAAAAGGAAACCTCCGGATTGTATGGAGCCCGCAGAAGATTATTTTCCCTTTGAACAAATTCTCGGTATACAAGTTCTTTTTTTAGTTGCATATCCTATCCCCATTCGTATAAAGCAGTCATAAGACTATATAGTAAATATGACAGATAAAACAAAATGACTATTAGTAAATTTGTATAAATTGTATCATAAAACATGGCTATGGTCAATAAAACGATATAAAAGTAATATAAACGATATAAAGAAAACTGTAATCTTCTTATACTATTTGCATAATAAAAATCTATACGGGAGGTATGTATTTATGAAAAATGCAAAAAAGATTATTGCTTTTTTAATGGCTCTTACTCTTTTGGTAAGCACCATCCAGATGCCGGTTATGGCTGCAACAACAAAAAAAGCAACAATCAAGATGGTATCGATTGTAAAGCCTGAGACAAAAACACTTGTTTTAAAAGCAAAAAAATCATACCAGTTGAAAACAAAAGTAACTGTAAATGGAAAAATCAGTAAAAAGGTAACCTATGAATCTTCAAATAAGAAGGTTGCTACGGTAAGTAAAACCGGTAAAATCAAAGCACTGAAAAAGGGAAAAGCAACTATAACAGTAAGAAGCAAGGTGAATAAGAAGAAAAAGACAACTTTGAAGGTTATTGTTGGAACACCTGTTAAATCTGTAAAGCTCAATAAAAGCAAGGTGAAAACACAGGTTGGCAAGAAGGTAAAATTAAAAGCAACAGTTTCACCTAAAAAAACCAGTGTAAAGGGTGTAAAGTTTACTTCAAGCAATAAGAAGGTTGCAACAGTAAGTAAGAAGGGTGTTGTTACATGTAAGAAGGCTGGAACGGTTACAATTACAGCTACGGCTAAAGATGGCAGCGGAAAGAAGGCAAAATGTAAAATTACTATTAAAAAGAAGACCACCAAGCCATCCAATAAACCAGAAACACCAAACAAGCCGGAGACACCAAACAAGCCGGAGACACCAAATAAGCCAGAGACACCAAACAAGCCGGAGACACCAAACAAGCCGGAGACACCAAACAAGCCAGAGACCCCAAATAAGCCGGACGACAAAGACAACAAGCTTTCTTATGATGGATATAATCTGAAATGGGAAGATGACTTTGATGGTGATGCGTTAAATGAGGATGACTGGAATTATGAAGAGCATGCACCAGGATGGGTAAACAGTGAATTACAGGCATATGTAAAGTCTGATCAGAATGTATATGTAAAGGATGGAAAGCTGGTTATCCAGCCTGTCAAGACAAAGAATGAAGATGGTTCATATTCTATTACTTCAGGAAGAATCAATACTCAGGGTAAGCATGATTTTACATATGGATTGTTTGAGGTAAGAGCTAAGGTTCCAAGCGGAAAAGGTTTCCTTCCGGCCTTCTGGATGATGCCAACAGATGAAAATCTGTATGGACAGTGGCCAAGATGTGGAGAGATTGATGCTATGGAAGTTATGGGTCAGGAAACAAATAAGGTTTATGGTACGATTCATTATGGAAGTCCACATGCTGAAAAACAGGGGACATATACATTAGAAGATGGAAATTTTGCAGATGAATATCATACATTTTCATGCGACTGGCAGCCAGGTAAAATCACATGGTATGTAGATGGAGTAAAATATCATGAGACAAGTGACTGGTTCACAGCAGTTGAAGGTGAGACAGAGGTTGCTTATCCGGCACCATTTGATCAGCCATTTTACATGATCTTAAATCTTGCAGTTGGTGGATCATGGGTTGGATATCCGGATGATGATGCAGATTATATCAATACTCAGAGTTATAGTATTGATTATGTAAAAGTATATCAGAAGGACAGCTACAATGAAGATGTAGAAAAACCTGTTAACGAAGTAATTATCCGTGATCCGGATGCAAATGGAAACTATGTAAACAATGGAGATTTTGCTAAGACAGAAGATCTCACAGATGACATAGACTGGAAATTCCTTACCACTTTAGAAGGAGAAGGAAATGCAGTTATTAATGACAAGACAATTGAAATACATACAGATAATGCAGGAACAGTTGATTACAGTATTCAGCTTGTTCAGCCATCAATTCCTGCAGAAAAAGGTGGCGAATATACAGTAACATTTGATGCATGGGCAGATGAAGCACGTACTATGAAAGTAGATGTATCTGCACCAGATCGTTCCTACAAGCGTTATCTGAATGATACGGTTGTTGACCTGAAAACAGAGAAGCAGACCTATACTTATACATACACCATGATGGATAAGCCGGATGCAAATGCACGTCTGGAGTTCAATTTCGGTGCTACAGATTCAACAGCTACTGTATACATTACAAATGTATCAATTAAAAAGACAGCACAGAAGGAAATTGATAATAGTAAAAAACCTTTATCAGATGGTAACTATATTTACAATGGTGGTTTTCAGGAAGGTAAGAATCGTCTCGGTGACTGGACTGTGACAAATAACTGCCAGGCAGTAGTTAGCGTAACAGGATTGGCAGATGGCCGTCGTCTTATGGTAAAGGCTGATACAAAGAATAAAGCGGATGTAATCCTTTCACAGGATGGTCTTCCACTTAACAGTGAGACAGAATATGCATTGAGCTTTGACGCACAGGCAGATACAGATATGCAGCTTGATGTAGTTATTGCAGGTGAAACATTTACTGCAGATGTAACAACAGACAAACAGACATTTAACTATGTATTTAAAACACCGGAAGAGTTAACTGATGCACTTAAGACGATAACATATTTCCTTGGAAATAAGGGAACGATCTATTTGGACAATGTTCGCGTTGTTGAAAATACACTGATTAAGAACGGAAGTTTTAAGGCAGGTTTCTCCGGTTACGAAGTATATGCAGAAGGCAGCACAGATGTATCTTATGTAGTCGACAGTCAGACAGAAGATTGTGCAGCAGATTTTACGATCAAGGATACAGGTGCTCAGGACTGGATGATCCAGTTAAAGCAGAACAATATTAGTCTTGAAGAAGGTCAGTGGTACAGACTATCATTAAAGGCAAAATCAGATATGAACCGTAAGCTTATGGTTGCACTTCAGAGAGATGGTTCATCTGATGATGACTGGACACCATATTCAGGATCAAAGACAGTTGATCTTACAGATGAATATCAGTCTATTGTTGTTGAGTTCAAGATGAAGAACAAGAGTGATCCTAGAACAATTTTAAGTATTTCTATGGGTGCTGTAGGCGGTGTTCAGATCAAACAGCAGCATAGAATCTGTATTGATGATATTATTCTTGAGAAAATTGATGCTCCAAAGGTTGATGAGACGGAGTCAGATGTGAATCTGATCAAGAACGCAGATTTCTCAGAGGGAGACAATGGACTTTCAAACTGGGAAGGTGGTATTATGGGTGATGCTGTTGGAACACAGACAGTTGATAAGGGTGTTATCACTTATGAATTATCAGATGTTGGAACTGCTGACTGGAATGTACAGTTGAAGCAGACGGGACTGGCATTGGAAAATGGAAAGACCTATGAAGCAAGTATTACTTTAAAGTCAACCGAAGCAAGAACGGTATTATTGAATTTCATGAGCAACACTTATAAATGGTATGGTGGAGAAACAATTGTTCTTCCAAAGAATGAAGAGGTTGTAAAAACCATTACATTCACAATGAATGAAGAGACAGATACTGATGCTGGATTCTTCCTCTCTATGGGTAAGATTGCGGATGTTGATACCCCTGCATCTACAATCACAGTATCAAATATCTCTTTAAAAAAGCTTGCTGAATAATTCACAGGCATATAAACACATAAGTATTTATGCAAGGCAGGCACTGGTGATAATACCGGTGCCTGTTTCTGTTGCGCAAATAAGTTATTGAGATATTATTGTTTGTTAAAGCTGTAAACCTCGGCAATCTCGCTGATGGAGACATAGGCTTTATCGTCAAGTTCATGGACAATATTCTTCATCTTTCCAATCTGGAAACGGTTTACAACAATGTAGATCATGGTCTTTTCCTGATCCGAATAGAAGCCCTTTGCATCGATCATCGTTATACCGCAGGAAAATGTATCCGAGAGTTCCTGACAGATTTCCTGTGGCTTCGTTGTAATGATATAGGCGGCTTTGGAACGGTCAATACCTTCTACGATAAAGTCGATAGTCTTAAGTGCAGCCATATATGTAACGATGGAATAGAGAGGCAGGATCCAACTGTTCAGGATAATGCCACAGATGATATAAAGCATTACATTATATGCCATAACAAAGGTTCCGACGGTGATGCCAAGGCGTTTGGCAAATATGATCGCAAGTGTCTCGATACCATCCATTGCACCGCCAAAACGGATCGCAAGTCCGCTTCCCGCACCAGAGATCAGACCGCCAAAGAGTGCGCACAGAAGCAGATCGGAGCCTGCAAGCGGAGATACAAATCGGACATCGACAGGAAGGACATCTGTAATCAACCATGCACCCAGAGAGTAGATTGCAACTACATAGATCGCATAGATGGTGAAGGTAGATCCCTGCTTTTTCCAGCCATATAAGAATAGTGGAATATTTAAAATAATAAGGAAAACAGAAAGTGACAGGTGTTCCGGAGTGATCTGGCTTAGCAGCATGGAAGTACCGGATATGCCACTGTCATAGAGATTAACAGGACTTAAAAATATCGTAATACCGAAGGCATTGATAAGCCCGGCAATGGTCAGCCCGAGGATATTTTTCCAGTGTAGGGAACGAAAGATGGTTTTTAGTTTATTCATATAAAAGCCTCCTGTTCTGTCATATACATTTTTTACTATGGTCAAATATTACACGAGAAAACCATTGATTACAAGAGAATCGTGCTTAATTTAATTAAATCTTTACTGGAAGTTTATTGTTTTCTTGCATTCGTATTTGTCAGAGAGTAAGATAGACTCATATATTATGTGATATTAGAGGAAATAGAATAATATGAAAAATGTTTCAGAAATTATAAATCAAGGAAATAAAAATGCAGAGCTTCCGGCATGGTTAAATATGCGGCATGCATGGAGTGCCAGTGATGCAAAGCGGGATGAAGGGCTGGCATATCCGGATAATGTAATTCAGATCAAGAATCTGGATTATAAGAAAGCGATAGACGTAAAAAAATGGAATGAATCTTTCCAGAGAGAAGATAATGAAAGAATCATTTATTATAATGATCCGGACGATGCTTTGAATCTTGATTCTGAACGTTATGCATCAAACAGTTTATTTGATATATATTATCCGGCTGAGCCGGATGCGCAGACAACATATCCGGTGATCGTCAGCGTTCATGGCGGTGGATGGTTTTATGGAGATAAAGAGCTGTATAGTTATTATTGCTGCCATCTGGCATCAAAGGGATTTGCGGTTGTAAATTTTAATTACCGACTGGCACCTCAGAATAAATATCCGGCAGCAATCGAAGATGTGGCATATCTTATCCGATATATTCATGAGAATGCAGGGGTGATTCATCTGGATATGGAAAAGTTTTATATGCTGGGGGATTCAGCAGGAGCGCAGCTTACGGCAAATTATTGCATTATTGCCGGGAATGCAGCGTATCGGAGCAAGCTGGATTTCTTTACATATGACAGACTTCCAAAGGCTGTGTGCCTGAACTGCGGAGCATATGAGATGGACAAACTGGAGGATAATATTTCTGACTGGTATATGAAGAAGGAAGATGGAAGTTATGCAGTATCTGAAGAGCAGAGAAAATTGTTTCTTTCACAGCTTGAGTATCTGACGAAAGATTTTCCACCGGCATATCTGATGTACAGTGTAAATGATAATCTGAGATTTCATACCATTTATTTGGATGGACGAATGGAGACGCTGGGTATCCGGCACGTGATCCGGTCATTTGGAGAGGAACATCCGGATAGCGGACATGTATTTCACATCAATTTGAAAAACCCGGAAGGCGTACAGTGCAATGAGGAAGAATGTGCATGGTTCCGTCAGTATGAATAAGTGCATGGCGATTCATATAGAAAGTATATGTATTTGTAAGACTTGAAAAAATATGAAATGAAATTTGGAGTATAAGAAAATGGCAGAAGGTTGTAATCATAATTGTAGTAGTTGTGGAGAGAGCTGTTCATCAAGAACTGCTCCTCAGAGTTTACTTGAAACACCACATGAAGGAACAAAGATCAAACATATTATAGCAGTTATCAGTGGAAAAGGCGGTGTTGGAAAATCATCCGTAACGACATCCCTTGCAGTTACCTTGAATCGTCTTGGTTATAAAACGGCGGTTCTGGATGCAGATATTACCGGACCTTCGATTCCGACAGCATTTGGAATAAATGAAGAACCGGAGAGAGGCGATGATTTCCTGTATGCGGTTGAAACAAAGACCGGAATCAAGATGATGTCAATTAATCTGTTGATCGAAGATCAGACGGCACCGGTTATCTGGCGTGGTCCGATCATCGCGGGAGCAGTAAAACAGTTTTATACAGATGTTGTATGGGGAGATATTGATTATATGTTGGTTGATTGTCCGCCCGGAACCGGAGATGTACCGCTTACGATATTCCAGTCTCTGCCTGTTGATGGCGCAGTTATTGTTACAACACCACAGGATCTGGTGTCTCTTATTGTGGAGAAGGCAGTCCGTATGGCAGACGATATGGGAATCCGTATCTTAGGTCTGGTTGAGAATATGTCATATTTCAAATGCCCGGATTGCGGCAAAGAACACAGCATCTTCGGTGAGAGTAAAGTAGAGGAGATACAGGATCGTTTCGGTATCGAGACGGTCGTAAAGCTTCCAATCGACCCTGCACTTGCCGGTCTGATGGATGAAGGTAAGATCGAGGATATGCCGGAATCAAAGCTGAAGGAATTCGCACAGACGATCGTGGGAAAGATAGGATGAAACTTAGAAAATTACTGGAAAGCTGCCACCTGTGTCCGAGAAAATGCGGGGTGAACCGCATAAACGGACAGACAGGGGCATGTAATGAAACATTATCAATATCAGCCGCAAGGGCGGCATTGCATATGTGGGAGGAGCCTTGCATTTCCGGAGAGAACGGATCGGGCGCGGTATTCTTTTCCGGGTGTTCACTTGGATGTGCATATTGCCAAAACCATGATATATCCGGGGGCTTGAATGGAAAAGAGATCACGATAAAGCGCTTATCGGAAATCTTCTTTGAGTTAAAAGAGCAGGGAGCCAATAATATCAATCTGGTAACGCCGGATCATTTTATTCCACAGATCATAGAGGCAATCGATATGGCAAAGAAGCAGGGGTTCGATCTTCCGTTTGTCTATAATTGCAGCGGGTATGAGGAGATCGAAGCCCTGAAGCTGTTGGATGGATACATTGACATTTACCTGCCTGATTTCAAATATATGTCGGCAGATCTGGCAGCAAGATACAGTCACGCACCGGACTATCCGGAGGTGGCGAAGCGGGCACTGGTGGAGATGGTACGACAGGTTGGAGGCGATCAGACGACATTTGACGAGGATGGCATCATGAAGCGTGGTGTTATTGTCCGTCATCTGGAGCTGCCGGGATGTATCGAGGATTCCAAGGCGGTCGTCCGTTACTTATATAAAACATATGGAAATAATATTTACATCAGCATTATGAACCAGTACACTCCGATGGAGGGTATCGGTGAGAAGTTCCCGGAACTGAACCGCAAACTGACAGAGCGGGAATATGATGAACTGGTTGATTATGCGATCTCGATTGGTGTAGAAAATGGTTTCATCCAGGAAGGAGAAACGGCATCAGAGAGTTTTATACCTCCATTTACAAATGAAGGGATATAGAGAAAGCGGGCCTTTTATAAGCCCGCTTTTATGATGTCGTTTTCATCGGAAAAAGTAATACAGTTGTATAAGAATAATACCTGATCGTAGTCTTCGACATTTACCAGATTGCTGATCGATTGATTCGTGTATCGCAGATCGATCATGGTTACGGTATCGTAGTTATTGATCAGAAACTGCATCATTGAATTCGCATAGCTGTCCTTGATCACAAGGATGGAACGCTTTCCGGAATCCGAAGTATTTGAAGCATTTTCCGCATCGGATGCTTTGTTACGGCTGATCGTTGCAACTGCAACATTCTGTCCGGTATAGGATGCGTATTTGTCTTTGACATTCAGATAGTCGCGAAAGAAAATGGAGTCATGAGAATCTTCTTTGTCAAATCCATTCGATGTCGTCATGGATGGTGTTACACTATTATCTGCCAGAGTGTAGAAATCAATCTCATCTTTTGTAACAGACTGATCCAAGGTCTTTGAGAACAGGGTTCCCTGAAATTCTGTACTGGCGGTTTCCTTTGTAAAATCTTTCAGTTCATAAGGAGTATATCCAAGCTCTGCTCCGGCAGACTGATATGCATAGTAAGCACCAAGGGATGTCCAGTGGTGGTCGGTACGATAATAGATATACTCGCTATCATGTTCTTTTAATGTATTATATATATTGATCGGTGTCACGCCGGACAGCTCGCGATAACAGGATTCTATCATGTCTTTTTCGTCAACTGATACATTCATAACAGCTGCAGGCAGCAGGGAGTCTCCATAGATACCGACAGAGGTTGGACACAGCATGAAGTAGGTTGGAACCTCCGGATGCTTTGCAGCGAAGCTGTTAATAACAGCAAGATTTGTATGGATCTTATCAGCATTGTACGCGGCGCCGATATCATCATAATCTGAAAGCACCTGCATCATCTGATCATCCTTTGTATATACAGTTGAAATCTCTGTTTTTCCCATCAATCGTTCAGAATCATTCATGGCTGAGATCCACTGTTCCCTGCCATAGAACCGGTCAGAGAACCAGGAATCAAAACCGTTCATAAATGTCTCGTCCTTGATGGAGGAAAGACTGACGGTTGGAAATTCCGACAGATAACGATTTTCATTTTCGGAAAAAGGCGCTTTCTCTTTTGGCAGCTTAACAAGTGTCAAAATGGGAAGAGCGATGATGATACATGCAAATATGATAATTCCGATTTTTTTATGCATAAGGGCTCACCTCACAAAATTCTATAAATAGGCGTTTGCAAAACGCCATGCCAATCTCGCCTGACGGCTCGAAAAGGCTATCGCCATGCCAATCTCGCCTAACGGCTCGATTTACGGCATTCGCCGTATAGCATCCGAACCTCATATAGATGATTGTGAGCAAGCTCCCAACATCTATATGGGTTGCAGATGCTGCATGGCTCATTTTTTAAAAGTTGAAATACAAAAATGGGTTATAGCTTGCGTTGACAAGGTAGGCGGTGGAAAGCAGCATCAGAATCGCCATCAAAATGACGCTTCCGTAATTGCCGACAGCCGGAACTTTGTCTGCGAGCTTAATAGCCAGCTTCTTTGGCAGATCCGTAGAACCGATGATTGCAATGATGAATAACAATCCGAAGTTCACAAGGATATATATGGTATAACTGTCGTAGAAGCTACTGCCAAAGCGGAACATCCGTCCCATATAGGAGAATGCCTGTGCGATCGTTGATGTATCAAAGAGTACCCATCCAAGCATGACGAGGACGATCGCATAAACACGTTTTATAATAGAAGGAATCTTTGTAAAGATATCCTGCTTTCCTGCTTTTGTCAGAGCAGTTGTAACCAGCTTTTCTATAATGATCAGAACACCGTACAGAGAACCCCACAGAATGAAGTTCCAGCTTGCACCATGCCAGACACCGGTTAAGAACCAGACAACTGCGGTGTTGAATATCGTACGGGCAAGTCCCTTGCGGCTTCCGCCGAGAGGAAAATATACATAGCTCTTGAACCAGCCGGAGAGGGTCATATGCCATCTGCGCCAGAATTCACTGATACTCTTCGACATATACGGATAATTGAAATTTTCCGGGAAATGGAAACCGAGCATCTTACCCAGACCAATCGCCATATCAGAATACCCGGAAAAATCAAAATAGATCTGTAAGGTATAAGCGGCAATACCAAGCCATGCGGTTGCAACCGGAAGCTCGGATAAGTCCATAGCTTTGACATTTGTCCAGACAACACCGATATTATTTGCGATCAGAACCTTCTTGCCAAGACCGACCGCAAAGCGGAGAACACCGTCCCAGATCAGGTCGATGTCAATCACACGTTCATTCAGCTCGGCAGCTACATCTTCATAACGAACGATCGGACCTGCTACGATCTGTGGGAACAACGTGACAAAGGCTGCAAAGGTGATCGGATTCTTCTGAACAGAGATGTTCTTCCGGTACAGGTCAATCGTATACGACATGGACTGGAAGGTAAAGAAGCTGATACCGATCGGAAGCAGAGAGGTCGGTGAACCATAGTGCGTTCCGAATATGTTATTAATATTTTCTATGATGAAATTGCTATATTTGAAAAAGCCAAGTAAGGACAGATTCATGACCATCGATATGATCAGTGCAAGCTTTCGAAGTGCCTGACGGTCGCCTGCCTTATAAATGACCAGACCTGCAAAATAATCGATCATTGTCGATGCGATCAGTACAAATACATAGATTGGTTCGCCCCATGCGTAGAAGAACAGACCGCTGATCAGTATGAACAGGTTCCGTAACTGCTTCGGGACAATATAATAGATAACCATTGTAACCGGTAAAAAAATATATAAAAATGTCAAACTGGAAAAAACCATGTGATACTCCAACTAACTTCATTATTATGTCGACTTCTGTCGCCGTAACAATTATAAAGTTAACGTATGGTAGTGTCAATCGGATTAAATATTAAATATTTGTGAGAAACCGGCTAAGAAACGGGAAAATATATAGATTGTGTACATAGTTACAATATCGGCAGGCATATACAGATATACAGCAGTATTAAGACTACAAATATAGGATTTTAAGGAGATGAGAAAAAATCAGCCCATGTAAAACTATACGGTCTATATAAAAGAACTGCCTTACTAAGACATTAGCGAGGATTTCGTAATGAGATGCATATACGAGCAAATGTGGGTGCCTGTTTGAGCCTGAAAGGCGAGTTGGCACAGGAACATTTGCGAATCACGTATATGCAGATCATAGAAACCACAGCGAGTCTAAGTAAGGCAGTTCTTTTTATATAGTCACATGGTTTTACATGGGCGTTCGTCTACCGAATGGCGTCCTTCATGCTTGCGACATAGTCTTTGATGTAAGGCACGCAGTCCCTGCCATATTTGGCGCAGAGTTTGACGATGGCAGAGCCGACGATCACGCCGTCAGCGTGAGCAGCCATTTCCTTTGCCTGCTCCGGTGTTGAGATTCCGAAGCCAATCGCACACGGAGTATCCGTTGCGGCTTTGACCAGCTTGGTCATAGCACCGATATCGGTCGTGATCTTGCTTCTTGTTCCGGTAACACCGAGAGAAGAAACACAGTAGATAAATCCATTTGCTTCCTTTGCGATCATGCTGATACGGTCGTGAGAGGTTGGTGCGATCATGGATACCAGATCCAGATCATACTTCTTACAGATACCGTCGAACTCATCCTTTTCTTCGTAAGGGATATCCGGCAGGATCAGTCCGTCAATGCCGATCTCCTTACAAATGCTGATAAATTTTTCAGAGCCGTAAGAGAAGACAACATTTGCATAAGTCATAAATACCATAGGGATGGTGACTGTCTTACGGAGCTTTCTCACAAGGTCAAATACATCATTTGTCGTAACATGGTTTGCGAGTGCGCGGATATTTGCACCCTGGATAACAGGCCCTTCTGCGGTTGGATCTGAGAATGGGATACCAAGCTCGATCAGGTCTGCACCTGCTTCTACCATGGCATATACGATCTGTTCTGTTGTTTCAAGATCAGGGTCACCACATGTAACAAATGGGATGAACGCCTTTCCGTTTTTGAATGCATTTTTAATATTACTCATAGAGATCCTCCCCTCTGTATCTGGCGATGGCGGCAACGTCCTTATCGCCTCGTCCTGAAATGTTAATAACCATGATCTGGTCTTTGTCCATCTGTGGTGCAAGCTTCATTGCATAGGCAACCGCATGAGCACTCTCGATCGCCGGGATAACACCCTCGATCTTGGACAGATATTCAAATGCATCAACAGCTTCGTCATCTGTAACAGCGACATATTCTGCTCTGCCGATGTCATGCAGGTATGCATGTTCCGGCCCGATTCCCGGATAGTCAAGACCTGCTGAAATAGAATAAACCGGTGCGATCTGTCCGAATTCATCCTGACAGAAGTAGGATTTCATACCATGGAAGATACCCAGTCTTCCGGTATTGATCGTTGCGGCTGTCTCAAATGTATCAATTCCACGTCCGGCTGCTTCACATCCGATCAGGCGAACGCTCTTATCCGGAATAAAGTTATAGAATGCGCCGATCGCATTGGAACCGCCGCCGACACAGGCGAGAACGGCATCCGGCAGTCTGCCTTCCTTCTCCATAAGCTGTTCCTTGATCTCCTTGCTGATAACAGCCTGAAAATCACGAACCATCTCAGGGAAAGGATAAGGTCCCATAACAGAACCCAGAACATAATGAGTATCATCGATTCTGGAAGTCCATTCACGGAAGGTTTCGGAAACGGCATCCTTTAATGTACCTGTACCGGTTTCTACCGGGTGAACCTTTGCTCCTAATAATTTCATACGGTAGACATTTAAAGCCTGACGGATGGTGTCTTCCTTGCCCATGAAGATTTCACATTCCATACCCATCATGGCAGCAACTGTAGCAGTTGCAACACCATGCTGACCGGCTCCTGTCTCGGCGATAACTCTTGTCTTACCCATTCGTTTTGCAAGGAGCATCTGACCGATAACATTGTTGATCTTATGTGCTCCAGTATGGTTTAAGTCCTCGCGCTTCAGGTAGATCTTTGCACCGCCGAGATCCTCTGTCATTCTCTTGGCATAGTACAGACGGCTAGGTCTGCCGGCGTATTCATTTAACAGTTCTGTCAGCTCCCGGTTGAATTCCGGGTCATCTTTGTATTTCTTATATGCTTCTTCAAGCTCAAGCATGGCGTTCATCAGTGTTTCCGGTATGTACTGTCCGCCATGGATTCCAAAACGTCCTTTTGACATATATGTTTCCTCCTGTATGTGTTGTTTCTATATTATAAATATCATTAATGCTTTCAAATAAAGTTCGTTGTTCCTGCAGAAACAGGATCCGGTTCTATCCTATAGCTTCACCCCGTAACCATGCAAATGCGGCTTTCTTATCAGGGCTTCGCATAAAGGTTTCTCCGATCAATACTGCATCTGTGCCATTTCCCTTTAAACGGTCGATGTCCTCCGGTGTGCGGATGCCGCTTTCGGATACATAGACGACCGGTTTGCCGTTTATCGAATCCGGGATCAATGTCCGAAGTCTTACACTGTTCATGATGTCAACGATGAAGGTTTTCAGATCACGGTTATTCACACCGATGATATCTGCACCGATCGCGATCGCACGTCTGACTTCCTCTTCATCGTGTGCTTCTACCAGAACGGACAGGCCAAGACTTGTTGCAAGCTCGTAATAGCTTTTGAGCTGTTCGTCGGTAAGGATCGCACAGATCAGAAGGATCGCAGAGGCACCGGTCACTTTTGCCTCGTAGATCATATAAGGATCGACGGTGAAATCCTTCCGCAGGATCGGAGTGGATACTGCTTCATGGATCGCTGTCAGATATTCGTTGCTTCCCTGGAAATAAAATGGTTCGGTCAGCACGGATATGGCGGATGCACCGGCGGCTTCATATTCTTTCGCAATCTCGATATATGGGAAATCCGGTGCGATCAGTCCTTTGGAAGGAGAAGCCTTTTTTACTTCGCAGATAAAGGAGATTCCCGGCTTTGCCAGATTGTTACGGAAAGGAAAAACGGTATAAGGTTTTGTTCCGTTCTCTGTTTCCTTTTCTACGATTGCAAGAGCTTTTGCCTTCATTTCTTCAAATGAGATCTGCTCTTTGCATCTGGCAATCCGTTCTTTTGTTTTTGCTGCTATTTCATCTAAGATCATATATATTCCTCCATAGCGGTCCGGAGATTAAAGGTTCCGGGTCGGTTATGTGTTTTGCTTTTACAAATAATTAAGCGTTTGTTGCTGCTATAAAGTCTTCCAGTTTCTTCAGACCGCTGCCATTTGCCAGAATATCGGCTGCAAGGGCGAAGCCTTCTTCAAGTGAGATCCGGTTTGTGATATGCAAAGCCGCACCGGCATTTAAGATAACGGCTGTACGCTTGCCATCTGTGATCTTGCCGGATAAGATATCCTTTGTGATCTGTGCATTTTCTTCCGGTGTACCACCGACCAGTTCGGCTTTGTCACAGAGGGTGAAGCCGTATGCGGTTGGGTCTAAGGTATAGGTGTTAAATGTGCCATCGTTGAATTCACATACAGTTGTTGTTGCAACCGCTGAGATTTCATCCAGACCGTCGTTTCCATGAACGACCATACCACGTTTTACACCGAGGTTGCTGAGTACTTTTGCAAGCGGATCAACAAGGGAGGCATCATAGACACCGAGTAACTGAAGATTTGCTTTTGCCGGATTTGCAAGAGGTCCTAAGATATTGAATACTGTAGGAATCTTGATCTCTTTTCTTGGAGCGCCGACAAATCGCATTGCTGTGTGATATTTCTGTGCAAATAAGAAGCAGGTACCAAGATCCTTCAGACAGGCTTCGCTGACTTTACAGTCTGCTGCGATGTTGACGCCAAGGGCTTCCAGGCAGTCGGCTGTTCCGCATTTGCTGGATGCTGCACGGTTGCCATGCTTTGCCACCTTACCACCGCCTGCGGCTGTTACTAATGAGGAAACAGTTGAGATATTGAAGGTTCCTGCGCAGTCTCCACCGGTTCCTACGATGTCGATCTCCTCATCGACATCCGGTGTAAATTCACCACAGTGTTTTCTCATGATCTCAGCAAATGCTGTGATCTCCTCGATTGTTTCACCTTTAATATGAAGGGCTGTTAAGAAGCTTCCGATCTGTGCCTGTGTTGCTTCTCCGCTCATAATTTCATCCATAACGGCCGCAGCCATTTCTTTGTCTAGATTTTCACCATTTACTACTGTTGCGATTGCCTCTGTAATCATATTCATTTCCTCCTTGATATTATCTTTTAATAAGACATTTGCAGGTTATGTATAGAATTGTTATGATTAAACATTTTGACTTACCAAGACAGGGACATTTGAGTCCGCCGGTACTCACATTTCGTACTTAGTGAGTGCTTGCACGAGCTTAGAACGAAAGCGCACCCCTGTGGTGTGATGGTGCATTAGCAGCATCTTAGTACCGCTGCAGGGGTAACTGAGACCTTAGCGAGGCTTAAGCCGAGGTTAGTTCGAAGTTACACAGAGTGGAAACGAGCGGAAGCGTCCCCTAGTTGGTAATGGCGAAATGTTTAATCAAAGTAGTGTATTGTAACCTGCAAATGTCAGGTTATGCCTCTAAAAAGTTTCGTAAGATGATGGTTCCTTTTGGTGTCAGAATCGATTCCGGATGGAACTGAACACCATATATTTCATAATCTTTGTGTTTGACTGCCATGATCTCATCATCATCGGTTCTGGCGATAACGGTAAGAACATCCGGGAAGTTTTCTTCGGAAGCGGCAAGGGAATGATATCTGGCAACCTCGATCCTTTTTTGAAGTCCCTTGAACAGTTTGCAGTTGATGTCGACATTTGCAACGGACATTTTGCCATGCATCAGCTTTTTGGCGTATGTGATCGTTGCACCGTAGGTTTCACAGATTGCCTGATGTCCGAGACAGACACCAAGGATCGGAACCTTGCCGGCAAAATAGGAGATGGCTTCTTCGCAGATACCTGCATCGAAAGGTCTTCCGGGACCCGGTGAAATGATGATCTTATCCGGATTCATTGCTTCAATCTCCTGACAGGTATATTCGTCATTTCGTATCACCTTGATGTCAGGATTGATCTTTCCTACAAGCTGATACAGATTGTAGGAAAAGCTGTCATAATTATCGATCAGTAATATCATGCTTCGTCACCTCGTATCTTCTGAGAATTAATCAATGCATCCGTTACGGCTTTTGCTTTGTTGATGCATTCCTGGAATTCGTTTGCCGGTACACTGTCGGCTACAATGCCGGCACCGGAACGGACAAATACTTTATGCCCCTTGCGGTATGCGATTCGGATCGCGATGCAGGTATCCAGATTTCCTGAAAAATCGATATAACCGATCGCGCCGCCGTAAATACCTCGTTTGTTATTTTCAAGCTCGTTGATGATCTCACATGCCCGGATCTTCGGTGCACCGGATAAGGTTCCGGCCGGAAGAACCGCATCGACAGCGGAGATCGCATCCAGATCCTCACGGAGTGTTCCGCGTACGGTAGAGCCGATATGCATAACGTGTGAATAACGCTGGATGGACATATATCGTTCGACTTCGACCGTTCCAAACTGACTGACCTTTCCGAGATCATTTCTTCCGAGATCCACTAACATATTGTGTTCTGCAAGTTCCTTTTCATCTGCCATCAGGCTCTTTTCCAGTTCCAGATCTTCGACCTTTGTCTTTCCTCTTGGTCTTGTGCCTGCCAGAGGAAATGTATGGAGAACGCCATCCTCTACCTTGACCAGAGTTTCAGGGGAAGCCCCGGCAACCTCGATCGTGTCACCGTCAAAGTAGAACATGTAAGGAGATGGGTTTGTGCTTCGGAGCAGCCGGTAGGTATCGAACAGGCTTCCTTCCATTTCGGCTTCCAGTCGGTTGGAAAGCACGACCTGGAAAATATCTCCTTCATATATATAGTGCTTTGCCTTTTCTACCATCCGGCAGTAGGCTTCTTTGTCAAATAATGGTTTGAATTCTGTCTTAAGAACGGGAGCAGGAATATCGGCTTCTGCGCCATGGAGAATGAGTTCTTTCATTTCTTTGATATCTTGTAAGGCTTTCTGATATCCTTCTTCGATATTTGCTGTGCCGGCATTGGCGATCAGGATCAGCTTGGATCTTACATTGTCAAATGCGATCACCTTGTCAAATAACATCAGGTCGACATCCTGAAATCCTTCCTCGTCCTTTGCATCAAGCACCAGCTTCTTTTCACTGTATTTCAGATAGTCATAAGAGAAATATCCAACCAGTCCGCCGGTGAAGGTAGGGAAGCCTTCGATCTTCGGACTCTTATAATCTTTTAAAACCTCACGGATAAAGACTTCCGGATGGATGCCGGAGGCCTCTTTGATGACTGCTCCGTTCTCATCCTTTAATGTCAGTGTTCCGTTCATACAGGTGATATCCAGTTTTGGACTGTATCCAAGGAAGGTGTATCTTCCCCAGAGCTCCTGATTCTCCACGCTTTCCAGAATGTAGCAATGCTCATTTTCCGCTTTCAGTTTCTTCAACAGATTGATCGGAGTGATGATATCAGAGAGCATCTCATAACAGACCGGAACCATGTGATATCCCTGTTTCGCATATTCTTTTGCTTCGTTAAGTGTTGGTCGTATCATATGTTTCACCTCGTTCATAAATAATAGTTTAATAAGTTATTTGAAATTGTTCATGTATGGTGAGGTGCGCTTTGCCTGATCTGCTTTTTATAAAAAGAAAAAGCACCATCAGAAGATTGTATAAAAAAATCTCATCCAAAAGCAAAACGCTTATAGGACAAGATACAAATACAACACTCCTGCGGTGCCACCTATATTCATCAAAATCTGATGCACTCAACCATATACTAACATATATGTACTTTCTATAACGGGAAGTCTCCGTCGCCCCTACTAGATTCGCTCGTTCGGTTTGCCCTCGCAAGTCCATTCACTTAAGAAATCATCACTGCAATCTCACCACCTGCAGTTCTCTGGACATGTTGTTCATAAGCTACTCTTCTTGCTCATTGGTTTGTTTTATTGTATTCATATTGCACTGGTATGATATATTTGTCAAGAGCTAATTTTAAAATTGTTCAAAAAAAGGTACAATTATTTCGATGGAAAACCTTGTTTATTCGTTAAAAATCAATATAATAAAAGTAAGATGACTCGCTATGCGCAAGTATAGCTTTTAATACTGAAAATATACGGAACGTGTATATAATGCATGATATATGATTCGTATAAATAATCAATGGAGGACTATAATCGTGGAAGAACGTAAAAATTTTGGTTTCGGTGTATTGATCGATATTTTGAAGAAAAATCCAAAAACAATTGTTTTGACTGAAGGTACTGATCCCCGTATTCTGGAAGCATCTTCAAGACTTCTTGCAAGTAACTTCCTGCATCCGATTCTTGTAGGAGATCCTGATAAGATTTATGAAGTTGCAGAGGAAAGCGGTTTTAATATAAGAGGTTCCGAGATCATTAATCCAAGGAATTTTGATCGTATGGATGAGATGGTCGAGCTGTTCTGTGAACTCAGAAAGAGCAAGGGCGTGACACCGGAGCAGGCAAGAGAGATCCTGTATCAGAACAACTACTTTGGTACGATGCTTGTTAAGATGGGGATTGCAGATTCGCTTCTCGGTGGTGCTACATATTCAACAGCAGATACAGTAAGACCTGCTTTACAGCTGATCAAGACAAGACCGGGCAACACACTGGTTTCATCCTGTTTCATTCTGGTACGTCCGTTTGCAACAGGTGGTAATGAAGTGTTCGCTATGGGTGACTGTGGTATCAACATTAAGCCAAATGAAGATGAGCTGGTTGAGATCGCAGAGGAGACTGTTCGTTGTGCAAGAATCTTCGGTGTAGATCCAAAGGTTGCTTTCTTAAGCTATTCAACCTATGGTTCCGGTAAGGGCGAAGATGTGGATAAGATGAGAAATGCAGCAAGAAAGACAAAGGAGCGTAACCCTGATCTTCCAATCTCCGGTGAGATCCAGTTCGATGCAGCCGTATCACCTAGAGTTGCAAAGAAGAAATGTCCACAGTCAGAGGTTGCAGGAAATGCAAATACCTTTATCTTCCCTGATATCAATGCAGGAAATATCGGTTATAAGATCGCACAGAGAATGGGTAACTTCTCAGCATATGGCCCGATCCTGTTAGGACTTAATTCTCCTATCAACGATCTGTCCAGAGGATGTACAGCAGATGAGGTTTATTCTATGGCGATCATCACAGCAGCATTAGCAGATAATAAAGATGCGTAAAGTGTAGATAGATAAAAGCCGGACACTATCTTTTTAAACCAAAGATAGTGTCCGGCTTTTATCTACTGTCTAAAGATGATTATTCTATTTGCAGGAATTCTGCGGCTGTTAATATTTGTGGCTTTTGAAGTCCTGATTCTGCTGATTTTTCATTGCAAGAAAGTGTGATTTTTCTTGAAATAAATGGGTAAATGGTTTACCATAATATCATGAGTATTTAGTATGGGATTGTAGCGCTTTTTTAGCGTGAAGGGCGAACAAATGACGCCTGTGAGACAGAAAAATTGGGACAGCATATTTGTGGGTGTCAGAATGGAGATTTGAATGAGTTTCGTGTATTCATTGTTTTTGAAGAGAGCCGGAGAGGAACTTTCACAATTTGATAACAGAATTTCTAACATGCTTCCAGTGGCTGCCGGTCTGGTTTTTTTTGATATGCGAAACTATCGTAATGATAATGGGGAATTTAATGTTTATATAGAGTGGAATGAGGAATTGAATTCCATCCTGAATGACAGACTGCCTTCGGGTGGTTATTTTATAAAGGCAACAAGAAAACAGGCAAGACAGTTGGAAGAAAAAACAGGTGGAATTCCTGTTTATATGAAGTTGATCGCACATGAGGGCAGGCTGTATCCGTATCGCACATATGTGATGTGGAATGGCAGGCCTTTTAGTGTGGAATTTAACGGAAATATATTGATCCCGGTTGATTATAAGAAGAAAGCAGAGAACGTGAGGATACAGGGTTCGCAGAATGGCGGTAAAGGAAATCGTACGGATGTATCTGGAAGCCAGATGAGCAGTCAACGAAGCTTATTCGGTACAAGCCAGAGCAAAATATTAGCAGGCAGTCAACATGGAACTTTTGTTGGTAGTGAACGTGAATTCTGGACAAGCAGTAATCGACCTTGGATGTATGAGTGGGAATATGAGAATGGTAGCCAGAGAAGTCTATTCGGTGGTAGTCAGAGAAGTCTGTTTAGTACAAGTCAACGTGGAAATTTCTTTGGAAGTCAAGGTAGATTTTCTGGTACAAGTCAGCAGGGATTCCTTTTTGGAAGTCAGAACAGCTTTTCCTATGGCAGCAACCGAGGTTATCTGACGGGCAGCAATCGTGAATTCTGGACAAGCAGTAATCGACCTTGGATGTATGAGTGGGAATACGAGAATGGCAGCCAGCGTGGATTTTTAGCAGGCAGCAATCGAAGCTTTTTAACAGGCAGTAACCGGAATTATCTGGCAGGCAGCCGGTACACACCGACATTTTATCAGGCAACAGATGGCGGGGCAGATGATTATGATATTCCGCATTGGTATTATATGCCGCCGGAATGGCAGCTTATAAACCGGTCAAAACGACCATGCAGCAGAAAAGGCGGAAACAGCACATTTGGCTATGGGCTGGATTTAATATAGAGCGGAAGCACCCCTTGGCTGAGAAGGTCAAGAGCCTGCAGCTAATCAATATTTAGCTGGTTTTCAATTATCTTGAAAGGACAACATATGGACGGATTTCATTCCTTATGGTCAAAACCGTATATGGCGGGAAAACAAGCGGAAGAATATTGGATGCAGGACTATGAAGTCCTTACGATGATTCTTTCGGCATTGATGTGGAGAAAACACAATGGGGGGATCCGTTTGTGTGCGGATGCAGAGACAAGAGTATTTATCGAGAAGCTGGGACTTGCGCACATCTGGAATCTCGGAATCGAGGAAATTACAGTGCCGGAAGCGGTACCGGAAAAGGTGTTCTGGGCAGCCGGCAAATTATATTCATTGAAAAAAATGCAGATGCCTGCTGTCATGGTGGATCTGGATCTGATCATCTGGAAGGATATACGGAATATTATAAAAGATACGGATATCTGTGCAATACACAGAGAAGGGATATTCCCTGATGTGTATCCGGGAAAAGAGTTTTTCCATATGAAGCAGGAGTATCGGTTTGACCCGGACTGGAGCTTTGAGGTTCTTCCGGTCAATACCTGTATGTTATATATTGCGGATGAAGCGTTTAAGAATTATTATGTTGACAGTTCGATCACATTTATGGAGAATTGTCTGGAGACAGAGGAGAATCTCTGCCATATGGTATTTGCGGAACAGCGGCTTCTTGCGATGTGCGCAGAGAAGCAGGGAAAGCAGATATCATCTTTTTTTCCCGGTTCGGCACAGATCGAGAAACAGGATATCTTCACACATTTATGGGGCTATAAGAACATTCTGAAATTCAATTATAAAGAAAGGGAAGCTTTTAACCGTAAAATGTATGATCGAATCGTCCGGGAATTTCCGGAAGAAGAGACGACACTCAAGCAGCTTCCGATATCAGGACTATAGGGAGAATGGTATGAAACTTTTACGCAAAATACCAAAGGAAATATACATATATATCGCATGGGGCATACTCGTAGGGGCAGTGAACTTAGGGTCTGCCTGGTTTTTTATGTACAAATGCGGGATAAATGAGATCTATGCCAATTATATGTCGTGGATTTTGTACAACTATGTGTCATTTGCGACAAACCGCAAATCTGTATTCCACACAAAGGCAGCCACGGTAAAGGCATATTTTATCGAACTGGCATTATTCTATCTAAGCCGGGTATCTACACTTCTGATCGAAACGGGAATTATCTTTGCGCTTGTCACCGGACTGAAATGGAATGCGATGGGCGTTAAGGTGTTTACATCGATCCTTGTGATCTTTTTGAATTATTTCATCAGTAAGAAATTTATCTTTTCTATTCAATACGAAAAGAAAAATAGTGGAGAAATGTTGTCGGAAGACGAAGTATGTCGTGAAATCGTGAGATAATTAATAAAAACTTTACAAGATTTATTTCCATATTTTTGTAAAATGTAGTACAATATCGGCGTAACCATGCATTCTGTGCAGTATGTGTGGTTTATACATAAGCTGACAAAGTAAATTTTTATAGAATTTAACAATGCAGGATTTCTTCTATATCTTTCACAGATAATCTGGATGGTATACATATGGAAGAAAATGGAAATCATACTTTATATTAAGGAGAATTATTGAATATGAGTAGAAGAGTAGTGATTACAGGAATGGGAGCGGTTACTCCACTTGGCTTGAATGTGGATGAGTTCTGGAACGGCTTAAAAGAAGGCAGACATGGTTTTGGACCGATTACACAGTTTGATGCATCAGAATATAAGTGCAAGGTTGTAGGTGAAGTAAAAGGATTTGTAGCAAAAGATTATATTGATCCAAAGGCTGCAAGAAGAATGGCAAGATTTTCACAGTTCGCGGTTGCAGCAGCAAAGGAAGCAGTTGCAGATGCAAAGCTTGACATGACAGCAGAAGATCCATACATGGTTGGAACCTGTGTTGGTTCCGGTGTAGGAAGTCTTCAGGAACTTGAAAGTGCATATGAGAAGATCATGACAAAGGGACCGAATCGTGTAAGCCCATTTACAGTACCTATGATGATCAGCAATATCGCAGCAGGTAATATTGCGATTCAGCTTGGCTGCAAGGGAAAGAGTATTGATGTTGTTACAGCATGTGCATCCGGTACAAACAGTATCGGTGAAGCATTCCGTACAATTCAGTATGGAGATGCAGATGTAATGATCGCCGGTGGTACAGAAGCAGCAGTTTCACCGATCGGTATCTCGACATTTGATGCATTAACAGCGTTGTCATCATCTGATAATCCGGACAGATGCTCAATTCCATTTGATAAAGAGAGAGATGGTTTCGTTCTTGGTGAAGGTTCCGGTATCGTGATCTTAGAGGAACTGGAACATGCTAAGAAGCGTGGCGCAAAGATTTATGCAGAGATCAGCGGATACGGATGCTCCAGTGATGCATTCCATATCACAGCACCGGAAGATTCAGGCGAGAGCCCTGCAAAAGCTATGTTAAATGCTGTAAAAGATGCAGGCGTATCCCCGGAGGATGTTGCATATATCAATGCACACGGAACCAGTACACATTTAAACGATCTGGTTGAGACCAGAGCAATCAAGAAAGCATTTGGCGATCATGCAAAGGACATCAAGATTAATTCTACAAAGTCTATGACAGGACATCTTCTTGGCGCAGCAGGTGCGATCGAATGTATCGTTACAGCAAAGACGATCGAGGAAGGCTATATCCACAGAACCCGTGGTCTTCATGAGAGTGAAGAAGAACTGGATCTTGATTATTGTAAAGAGCCATATGAGCAGGAGGTTGATTGTGCGATCAGCAATTCTCTTGGATTTGGCGGACATAATGCATGTATTCTTTTACAGAAATATAAGGAGCAGTAAAAAGAAATGTTATTTATTAAGAAAAAGGCAAAAGAAGCCGAGATGGAAAAAATGAAGGCTGTCGAAACAGAACAGCCAAAACCGGAGACTGTAAAATGTCCGAAGTGTGGAGCTGAGCTTGATAAGCAGAGAGTTGTAAAGGCAAAATATATCTGTTATGAATGTGGTTCTTATTTCCGTGTTAAGACAAAGAACCGTATCAAGATGGTAACAGATCCAAAGTCATTTGAACCATGGTTTGAAGATATGCCGATGTCAAATCCGTTAAATACAGCCGGATATGAGGATAAGGTTAAGGCTGCGCAGGAAAAGACAGGACTGAAAGAAGCGGTTACAGTCGGTAAGGCTCTGATCAATGGTGAGCCGGCTATGATCGGTATCTGTGATGCCAGATTCCTGATGAGCAGTATGGGCTATGTTGTTGGTGAGAAGATTGCCAGAGCGGTTGAGCGTGCGACAGAAGAAAAGCTTCCTGTATTCATGTTCTGTTGTTCCGGTGGTGCTAGAATGCAGGAGGGTATCATTTCCCTGATGCAGATGGCAAAAACCTCCGCAGCATTGAAGAAACATTCGGAAGCCGGATTGTTATATGTATCGATCCTTACAGATCCTACAACCGGTGGTGTAACAGCCAGCTTTGCAATGCTTGGCGATATCATCTTAGGTGAGCCTGGTGCTCTGGTTGGATTTGCAGGCCCTCGTGTTATCAAGCAGACGATCGGACAGGATCTTCCGGAAGGCTTCCAGCGTTCAGAGTTCCTGGTAGAGCATGGTATTATTGATGGTATTATCACCAGAGATAAGATGAAGGATACCATGTATCAGTTGATCGTTACACATAAACAGAGAACCGGTTATGCAAACTTCGATAAGGAAGAAGACGAGAAGTTTGATATCAGCGAGATCTTAAAGGAGAGATTGACTTCTGTTGAGAATAAGACTCCTTGGGAGAAAATTCGTGGTACAAGACAGATGACTCGTCCTTGCGCACTTGATTATATTGATTATATCTGTGAAGATTTCCATGAGATCCATGGAGACAGAACAATGAATGACGATAAAGCGATCGTTGGTGGTATCGGTCATATCGATGGACAGCCTGTAACAGTGATCGCACAGGTAAAGGGTTCCAGCATGACAGAGTGTATGGAGCGTAACTTCGGTATGCCGCTTCCGGATGGATACCGTAAGGCTCTTCGTCTGATGAAACAGGCAGAGAAGTTCAATCGTCCTATCATCACATTTGTAAATACACCTGGTGCATTCTGTGGACTGGAAGCAGAGGAGCGTGGTATGGGTGAAGCAATCGCAAGAAACCTTTACGAGATGTCAGCCCTTAAAGTTCCTGTACTTTGTATCCTGATCGGTGAAGGCGGTAGTGGTGGAGCACTTGCTATGGCGGTTGGTAATGAAGTATGGATGCTTGAAAATGCAGTATATTCCATTCTTTCACCGGAAGGCTATGCATCAATTCTCTGGAAGGACAGCAATCGTGCAGAGGAGGCGGCAGAGGTTATGCAGCTTACCGCACAGGATCTTTCAAGACTTGGTGTGATCGAGAAGGTTATTCCTGAGTATGGCGGAGCAGATAAAGAATCTGTCCCATATATCGGTAAATTCATTAAGATGAATGCCAAGGAATTCCTGAAGAAATTCGATGGAATGAGCGGCGAAGAAATTGCTGCTGCAAGATATAAGAGATTCCGTGAGATGTAAATAAAATAAAAAACAGGGATGTTACATCCCTGTTTTTGTAGCCGTCCTTTTTGTACACTTTGATTGATGACATTCAAATATCGTATATGTTATAATTAACATATGTACTGGTTTCAATTATACAAAAGGTTATTTCTGTTGGGGTTATGCAGAGCCTTTTGGTCAGGGAGATTAATACAGTGCGAAGCGGAGGTTTATCATTTAGAAATGGAGGGTAAAGAAATGAGAAAACGAATTGTAAGCAGTTTATTGTTAGGCTGCGCATTATTAACAGGAGGTGTGTCAACTGCTTATACTGTGCATGCAGAAGATTCGCAGACACAGACAGGTACGGCTACAATCATATTGGTTAATAACTGTGATTGGGAAGACAGCTCAGGATTTCAATTTTTGCTGGATGAAGACCATGATACGTATGGTGATGTAATACCAGATAGTGGTCCGCTTAGTAGAAATGATGATGTCCCGTCATCTGTGTACGACAGGTTCGAATACAAAATACCTGGAAATGCAGATGGAGCAAGGGATACGCAAAATAGTATCCCATATGGTTCATCAGCCAAAATTACAATTCCGTCAGGAACATATGATTATGTTATTACAAATCCAACACCAGATGATAGAGTTTGGATCGTAGGAAATGGGGGAACAGATAAAGCGCGCATGGATGACTATGTTTTTGAAGCAGGAAAGGTATATACATAAACTGTTTCAAAAGTAGGTAGTGGAGATGGAGTATATCTTTCCATACATGAACATAGTTATAGTAACAGTATCTGGAACAGTGATGAAAGCGGTCATTGGCAGGAATGTGACGATACAAATTGTCCGGATAAGGCATCAAGTGTGACTGCCAAGACAGCGCATATATCAAATGATGATGCAGATTGTACGACTGCTGCTACATGTAATGTATGTGGATATACAATTGCGGCAGGCAGATCAGAACATGCATTTGGGAAATGGCAACATGATGATGCTGCTGCAGGAATGCATATCCGGAAATGTGAGACAAATGGCTGTAACGCTTCTGAAACCGCAAAGTGCAGCGGCGGCAAAGCAACTTGTACAGAAAAAGCAAAGTGTGAGGTTTGTGGAGAAAGTTATGGAGATCTGAATCCGAGCAATCATACGGGAACAGAGGAGTGGATTCAGACAGCTGATACACACGAGAAGAAATGGAATTGCTGCAGCCTCGTAAGTGTTGCAAAAGAAAAGCATGAATGGAAAGATGGTGTATGTCAGAAATGCAGCTATAACTGTGAACATAGCGGAGGCACAGCAACCTGTCATGAGAAAGCAGTTTGCACAAGCTGCGGAGCAGAATATGGTGAATATAATTCTGATAATCATGCAGGAGAAACCGAGGTCAGAAAGAAACAGTCAGCAACCTGTACCAAAGATGGCTATACCGGAGATACCTACTGCAAGGGATGCGGGAAAAAGCTTTCATCCGGTTCGGTGGTTAAAGCAAAAGGACATAAAGGCGGTACAGCTACATGTAGTGAAAAAGCAAAGTGTGAAGTATGTGGTGAAGCTTATGGAGAAATAGATTCAGAAAATCATTCAGATTTCAAGCATGTTGATGCTAAGGCTGCTACGAAAAAGTCTGAAGGAAATGTTGAATATTGGTATTGTGATGGTTGCGGAAAGTATTACAGCGATGAAGCCGGAAAGAAAGAGATCAAAGCAGAAGCTGTAATAATACCAAAGTTAAAAGATGAACCGAAGTCTTTACAGACAGGTGATAACAGTGTACCTGTTTTGGCGGTTGTTCTTTTATTTGTCAGTGGTGGAGCTGCCATTGGAGTAATGAGCATTAAAAAAAGGAGAAAAAAGTAAAAGACCGGTTAGCTGTAGGATTATTTTACAGATAGCATAAAAACAGGGATGTAACATCGAGGGCATCATAATATTATGTAGCAAGCCAGTCCGAATGTCGGTCCTTAGCGATCCGCTGATAAGCGGGAGCTTAGTACCGTTACATGAGGATAGAGCGAAAGCGCCTTGCGAAATAATGATTATGATGCCCTCGATGTTACATCCCCGTTTTTATATAAATCCTAGATCAATGACTCGTACAGCTTGGTGATATCCTTTACGCTTGTCTCTTTTGGATTGCCCGGACGGCATGCATCGCCATATGCAGACTGAGCAAGGAAAGGAATATCCTCCGGCTTTACGATATCCTTTAAGTTGGCTGGAATTCCAACATCCTGTGATAACGTAGTTGATCGTAACCTCGGCAGCAGTTCCGGTTGTTGTAGGTACAGCGAAGATAGGTACGGATTTATTCTTGGTAGGAGCAACGCCCTTTGCTGTGTCCATGGATGATCCGCCACCGATCGCAATGATGTAATCAGCTTCAGCAGCCTTAAAAGCAGCAACACCTGACTGAACATTCTCGATGGTTGGGTTTGGTTTAATGTTGGAATAGATCTCATATGCAAGACCAGCGTTGTCCAGAACATCTGTTACTTTCTTAGTAACACCGAACTTAATGAGATCAGGATCAGAGCAGACAAATGCTTTCTTGAAGCCACGGCCGATGACCTCTGTAGCGATCTCTGTGATCGCACCTGCTCCATGATAAGATGTTTCGTTTAATACAAATCTGTTAGCCATATAAATAATATCTAAATTTACTTGCCGGCTGTATCTGCTTTTAATCCTGCGCGCCAGTTCAGATAAGAAATGCCGATGATAACGGCATACCCGATAAAGCTCAGTGCATCCGGTATCTGGCTGAAGAAGATGAAACCAAGGATTGCCGAGGTGATGATCTGCGAATAATCGAAGATCGATATTTCCTTTGCCGGAGCATGTGAATAAGCAGCCGTGATCGAGAACTGACCGACAGCAGCGGAGGCACCTGCCATTAACAGACAGAACAACTGGAAAAATGACATCGGTTTATAAAAGGCGATCACAAACGGCAGCATGACCAGAGTCGAAAATGCGGAGAAAAAGAATACGATCTGTGGATTCTTTGCACCGTGGTTGCTTAGATATCTTACTGCCGCATAAGCAGCGCCTGCACCCATACCGCCGGTAAAACCGATGAGACCCGGAGCAAAATCAGTGAAGTTCAGGGATGGTTTGATAACAAATAAAGCACCGATGAATACACCGATCAGAGCAGCATATTGTTTCAGACTTGCCTTTTCCTTTAACAGGAAGATCGAGAAGATAACAGCGGCAAACGGTGACAGCTTATTTAAGATCGAAGCATCGGCGATGTTCATGTGATCGACTGCATAGAAGTTACACATGATACCGAGTGTGCCGCAGATCGACCGCATAAACAGCATCGGAATGTGCCGTTTCTCATAATGCAGTCCGAGATCACTTCGGATCAGGACAACAAGCGCGATGAATGTTGCGACCAGATTACGGAAAAATGCTTTTTCAATCGTAGGAAGATCGCCGGATAATCGTACGAATACATTCATAAAAGAAAAACCGACACCGGCCAGAATTATATAAAGAATTGCTTTTGTTTTCTCTCGCATATAAAAACACCACTTTCTGTTTGTTAGATATTTGCGGAAATAAACAGTATTTTCGCATTATGCCGGTATGTGAAGACACATTCCATAGCAATGCTCATTATAGCATGTTTTCGTATTTGTCAGCAGCCAAAGTTTTATGAAACACTTTATACTTGCTTTATAAACTATACACAATTTATTCAAAAAACTTGTCTATCATACATTCTAGAAAAAGTGTAAGGAAAAATAATTTAAATAATTGATGCAGAATAGGAGATCATACATGAGCAGGGTAATAGGAATAGATTTAGGAACGACAAATAGCTGCGTGGCCGTTCTGGAAGGAGAACAGGCGACGATCATACCGAATGCCGAAGGCAACCGTACCACACCATCGATAGTAGCCATTACGAAAAATGGCGACAGACTGGTGGGGGATGCTGCGAAGAGACAGCTTACGGTAAATGTAGACAGAACCATTGCATCGATCAAGAGAGAAATGGGAACGGCATATAGAAAAAGAATAGATGGAAAAGATTACTCACCACAGGAGATATCGGCGATCATTCTGTCAAAGTTAAGAGCAGATGCAGAAAACTATCTGAGTGAGCCGGTTCATGATGCGGTCATCACGGTTCCGGCGTATTTTGATGACAGCCAGAGACAGGCGACAAAGGATGCAGGAAAGATCGCAGGGTTAAATGTACTTCGAATCATTAACGAGCCGACATCAGCGGCACTTGCCTATGGTCTGGATAACGGACAGGCACAGAAGATTCTGGTATATGACCTTGGTGGCGGAACCTTTGATGTATCCGTGATCGAGATCGGAGATCATGTGATCGAGGTTCTGGCAACTGCAGGTGACAATCATCTTGGTGGTGATGATTTTGACGAGCGTCTGGTGCAGTATGTGATAAAGTCATTTAAGAAAGAAACAAGGATCAATCTGGAGAAAGATATAACCGCGGTACAGCGTATCCGGGAAGCATGCGAAGAGGCAAAGAAAGAATTATCCAGCACGCTGCAGACTCATATCAATCTTCCGTTTATCACGGTCGTAAAGAACGAGCCGAAGCATCTCGATATGCTCATAACCAGAGAGTTGTTCAATGAGCTGACAGATGATCTTGTAAAACGGACAGACGGTCCGGTCAATCAGGCACTTCGGGATGCAGGTATATCAGCCGGAAGTTTAGATAAGGTATTATTGGTTGGTGGGTCAACCAGAATCCCTGCCGTTATGGACGAGGTTAAGAGGATAACCGGAAAAGAGCTTTCGAAGAATCTCAACCCGGATGAGTGCGTTGCGATGGGAGCTGCGATTCAGGGAGGAAAGCTCAGTGGTGGTCTGACCGTTACGAATAAGGTAAATGATATTTTGTTGATGGATGTAACACCATTGTCTCTGTCAATCGAGACTTTAGGTGGTATTGCAAATGTACTGATCCCAAGAAATTCACCAATTCCGACCAGGGTATCCAAGATCTTTACGACGGCCGGAAATTTCCAGCGTGATGTAGAGGTAAAGGTGTATCAGGGCGAACGCAAATATACCAGAGATAATAAGCTACTTGGCAACTTCCGCCTGAGTGGGATCAAGCGAGCACTTGCAGGAGTTCCGCAGATCGAGGTTACATTTGACCTTGATGTAAATGGTATACTAAAGGTATCTGCAAAGGATCTTGGCAGAGGCGTGGAACAGCAGATCGTGATCACATCCAGCACGAATCTTTCAGAGGAAGAGATCCGTCGGGCAAGGGAAGATGCCATGCGGTACGAGAAAGAGACTCAGGGCAACAAGGAAAATATGGATATCTGGAACGAAGCTGAAGCATATGTATATAAAGTAGAAAATCAGTTAGAGGTACAAAGTCAGAATCTGGATAAGGCTCAGATCAAGAAGATTCGGAGAGATTTGGAATACTTAAAGAAACTGGTATGTCGGACGGATGCTGACCGGATCACGGATATAGAAGCGGGCAATATAAAGGATGCTTACAGACAGTTACAGGAATCTGCAATGATCCTTGGATAGGCAGAATATTACGATCGTCGGATCGGAAATATATAGATAGAATACATGATTTGAAGGTGCTGAAATGGCAGCAGATCTGCAGAGTAAAGAAAGAGTGGTGCTTATATGAGAGATAAGATTTACAACTTTATGCGAACAAGATATGGAAATGATCAGTTTTCATCATTTCTGACTTGGATGGGATTGATCCTGATCATCATAGATGTCTGGGCGAAGACAGGAGTTTTGTATTTCCTTGGACTTGCTTCTTTTATCTATGGATATGTGCGTATCTTTTCTAAGAAATATGACAAACGTGCGGCAGAAAATAAGTGGTTTCTAAGCCACACGACAGGCGTTCGAAATGTATTTAAACGGATGAAAAAAAGCAAAGAAGCCGGAAAAGATTATAAGATCTTCACCTGCCCACGTTGTGAGCAGATGATCCGGATTCCACGAGGCAAGGGCAGGATCGAGATAAGATGTCCGAAATGTGGGAATACTTTTATTAAGAAAAGCTGATTGGAGACAGGCACGTGTTTGGATATATAGTAGTAAACCAGCAGGAAATGAAATTTAAAGAATTTGACGAATACCACAGGTATTACTGCGGGTTGTGCAGGGCGTTAAAAGAAGATCAGGGCGCAAAAGGTCAGTTGTCATTAAGCTACGATATGACATTTCTGGTGCTGCTGCTTACCGGATTGTATGAGCCGTCAGAGGAGCGGGGTACAAAAAGGTGTGTGGTCCATCCGATGACAAAGCATGAATATGCCAGAAATCTGTACTCCGATTATGCAGCGGATATGAACCGTATACTTACATATTACAAATGCATGGATGACTGGACAGATGATAAGAAGCTGTTTCGTAAGCTGTATGCGGAGCTTTTAATACCGAAGAAAGAGTTGGAAAAGGAAGACAGTCGATTATATGATTACAGACAAAAGATTGATACTATTGCAGATCGGCTTGCAAAGATCAGCAAGCTTGAGAAAGAAAACAGTGAAGATCTGGATCGGTTATCAGGATATTTTGGTGAAGTGCTGGCAGAGATATTTGCCGTAAAAGCTGATGCATGGGAAGAAAATCTGAGAAAGATCGGTTATTATCTTGGAAGATTTGTATATATTCTGGACGCTTACGATGATATTGAAAAGGACCGAAAAAAACACAGCTTTAATCCATTGATACACAAGCTTACATGTAGTGAAGAAATGAAGACAGAGGACATTCCGGTGGAGGAATGGCAGAAGCTTGCAGACTGGGTAAAAGAAGTCCTGATGATGCAGGCGGCAGAATGTGCCAGAGAATTTGAGAAGCTTCCGATTATAAAAAATGTGGAAATTCTCAGGAATATCGTGTATTCTGGCATATGGAATAATTATTATAAAGCAACTGCCGAAAGATGCGGTAGCAAAGCAGATAACAGGCAGAATGGAGAATAAATGAAAGATCCTTATGAAGTACTGGGATTGCCGCATGGTGCCAGTAATGATGAAGTAAAAAGTGCATACAGACGATTGAGCAGAAAATATCATCCGGATGCGAATATCAACAATCCAAATAAAGCCGAGGCTGAGGAGAAGTTCAAAGAGATCCAGCAGGCATATAAGGCGATCATGGATGGTGATACCGGTTATGGAAATCCATACGGAGCAAGTGGATATGGCAGCCCATATGGAAATGGTTCATATGGTTCGGGCAGTTACCGAAACAGCAACAGCGGTGGAAGAACTACTTATGATGAGTCAGATCCGTTTGGCGGTTTCTATGGCGGTTTTGACCCGTTTGGCGGGTTCGGCGGATATGCCGGCGGAAGACGGGAGGACTATGATCCGAACGATCAGGATTCCAGATATTTTCAGGCGGCAAGAAATTATCTGCGGTCAGGCAGTTATGAGGAAGCAAGAACAGTATTGAACCAGATCCAGGATCATAATGCAAAATGGCATTATTATTCTGGTGTATGCAATGCCGGACTTGGTAATCAGATCCGGGCGCTTGAGATGCTTCAAAGGGCGATACAGCTAGAGCCGGATAATATGGAATACAAGCGTGCATACGAACAGATCAAGAGCGGATCGAAATGGTATATGGATCAAGGACAGGGTTATGGCATGGATATGTCAGGCCGGGATATGACAAAATGCTGTAATACTTTCTGCACTACCCTGCTTTGTCTCTCCTGTTGTGGTGGAAATATGTGCTGTTTCCCTTGTGGCGGCTATTATTCAGGCGGTTATTAGAAGGAAAACCCCTTATGAAACTGTTCAGATATTGGTATGCCCCATAGGGCAAGAGCGTATAAATAACTATAAAAACAGAAAATAATTGAAAAATCATTGTAAAATTGCAAGATTAATTAGACTTTGGTCTAAAAAATATGTATTTTTCTACAAAAAATTAAGACATGTATTGAGAAATACATGTTTTTTTGTTAAAATGATATAGGTTTCTTCCAAAATTTCTCATGGTAAAACTGGATATTATGATGAATTAGGGTGAAAGAGATATAAAGGATGCGAATAATATCGGCATCTGATTATAGAAAAATCGTCAGGGATGCATTCTGGCGTGCAATTTTCAAGGAGGATACGATAAATGAAAAAGTTGATTGATTTCGACAAAGAGGGCTTCAAAAAAGAGGTTATTACAAATGTAAAGACATTGTACAGAAGACCAATCGAAGAGGCAACTCCACAGCAGGTATTCCAGGCTGTCAGCTACGCTGTTAAGGACGACATAATAGACAGATGGATAGCAACACATAAGGAATATGAGAAGAAGAATGTTAAGACAGTTTACTATCTGTCCATGGAGTTCCTGATGGGTAGAGCCCTGGGAAACAATCTGATCAATCTGACATACTATGATGCAGTAAAAGAAGCATTAGATGAACTTGGATTTGATTTGAATCTGATTGAGGATCAAGAGCCGGATGCAGCACTTGGTAATGGTGGTTTGGGACGTCTTGCAGCATGTTTTCTGGATTCTCTTGCTACACTTGGTTATCCGGCATACGGATGTGGTATCCGTTATCGTTATGGTATGTTCAAGCAGGCAATCAAAGATGGTTATCAGATCGAGTTGCCGGATGACTGGTTAAAGGATGGCAACCCATTTGAGATCAAGCGTCCGGAGTACGCTGTAGAAGTTAAATTTGGCGGTTATGTAAGAGTTGAGAACAGAGACGGAAGAAATTACTTTATTCAGGATGGTTATCAGACCGTTCGTGCCGTACCATATGATGTTCCGGTTGTCGGTTATGGCAACAATGTTGTAAATACACTTCGTATCTGGGATGCAGAAGCAGATCAGGAGTTCTGTCTTGATTCATTTGACAAGGGTGAATATGAAAAGGCTGTTGAGCAGCAGAACCTTGCTAAGACAATTGTTGAAGTCCTTTATCCAAATGATAATCACTATGCAGGTAAGGAATTAAGACTGAGACAGCAGTACTTCTTCATTTCAGCGTCTGTTCAGAGAGCAATCCTGAAATTCAAAGAGAAAAACAGTGATATTCATAAGCTTCCGGAAAAGATCACGTTCCAGATGAATGATACACATCCAACAGTTGCAGTAGCAGAGTTAATGAGAATCCTTATGGATGAAGAAGGTCTTGAGTGGGATGATGCATGGGATATCACAACCAGAACATGTGCATACACTAACCATACGATCATGGCTGAAGCTCTTGAGAAATGGCCGATCGAATTATTCTCAAGATTACTTCCTCGTATCTATCAGATCGTAGAAGAGATCAACAGAAGATTTGTACTGAAGATCCAGTCTATGTATCCGGGCAACCAGGATAAGGTTAAGAACATGGCTATCCTTTATGATGGTCAGGTTAAGATGGCACATCTTGCTATCGCAGGTTCTTACTCTGTAAATGGTGTTGCAGCACTTCATACAAAGATTCTGGAAGAGAGAGAGCTGAAGGACTTCTATGAGATGAGACCTGAGCAGTTCAATAATAAGACAAATGGTATTACACAGAGACGTTTCCTTCTTCATGGTAATCCGCTTCTTGCAAGCTGGATCACAGATAAGATCGGTGATGAATGGATCGTTAAGCTTTCAAATCTGAAGAAGTTAAAAGTATATGCTACTGATGAGAAGTATCAGCAGGAATTCATGAATATCAAGTACCAGAACAAGATCCGTCTTGCAAATTATATCAAGGAGCATAATGGCGTGGATGTAGATCCTCGTTCTATCTTTGATGTACAGGTTAAGAGACTTCATGAGTACAAGAGACAGCTTCTTAACATTTTACATGTTATGTATCAGTACAACGAGCTGAAGACAAATCCGTCATATGATATGTATCCAACAACATATATCTTTGGTGCAAAGGCTTCCGCCGGTTATAAGAGAGCAAAGCTTATCATCAAGCTGATCAACTCTGTTGCAGATGTTATCAACAATGATGCATCTATCAAGGGTAAGATCAAGGTTGTATTCATCGAGAACTACAGAGTATCCAATGCAGAGCTGATCTTCGCAGCAGCAGATGTCAGCGAGCAGATTTCAACAGCTTCCAGAGAAGCATCCGGTACCGGTAACATGAAATTTATGTTAAACGGTGCAGTTACACTTGGAACCATGGATGGTGCAAATGTAGAGATTGTTGAAGAAGTTGGTGAAGAAAATGCAGTTATCTTCGGTTTAAGAGCTGAAGAAGTTATGAAGTATGAGCGTGAAGGTGGATACAATCCAAAGGATATTTACAACAATGATGCAGCAGTAAGAACTGTTCTTACACAGCTTATCAATGGTATGTATTCTTCTGATGATCCGGATCGTTTCAGAGATCTGTATGATTCACTTATCAACGAAGATGTATACTTCATCCTTAAGGATTTTGCTTCTTATGTAGAAGCTCACAGAAAGATCGATACTCTTTACAGAGACGAGAAGAACTGGGCTAAGATGGTTATGTTGAATACAGCATGCTCCGGTAAGTTCTCATCAGACAGAACAATCGAAGAGTATGCAAAAGAGATCTGGAACCTCAAAAAGGTTAAAGTCACATTAGACTAATAATATATGTACGACCCGTGATCGTTATATAGTACATCCATTATTCCGCAAGGCACTTTCGTTCTATCCTCGGTGCAGCGGTACATAAGGTTGCAAAAGACGCAACCTAAGTACCGGCACTCGGATAGGCTTGCTGCATAATGATGTACATATATAATGCTCACGGGTCTGTTTATGTATACAAAAAAAGACATATATACATTTATGCCGCAGAACGCTCGCGCTCTATTTTCACGTAGCGGTACTAAGCTCCCACCATTTGGTGGGTCGCTAAGGACCGACGTGAGTAACTGAGATCTTAACGAGGCTAGCCGAGTTTAGTTCGAAGTTATACAGAGTGAACAGGTCTGATGCATAAAGTATATAGGGGTCTTGTTCTATAAGTGATATTTTTATGACCGGCGGTAAGTATATAATACACATATTATTTCGCAAGACGCTTTCGCTCTAATCCTCGTGCAGCGGTACATAATAGTGTATCTATATACTTACCGCCGGTTTGTTTTATTGTTACTTTAGACAAGAAATGTCTTATTTCTTATAGAGCAGACTTAATGTACAAAATGAGGAAGGTTATACTATTATGAAGCAAGCCTTTTCTCGCGTCAGTCCTTAATGATCCGCCGTGAGGCGGGAACTTAGTACTGTTACGCGAGAATAGAGTGCAAACGACTTGCGTAATAATAGTATAACCTTCCTCATTAGTATAGAAGAGGTTTATTTCTTAAGCTTCACTTTTTTTGTGTCGGTGTAGACCTTTTTTTTGGTGATCTTGGAGATTTTATTTGCATAGACATTGCCTTTGCATTTTTTATCTGCATATACGCCAAATGTAACTTTGGAAATCTTATTTTTGTTGATAAGGATTTTGGCTTTTCTTATGGTGAAGCCGGATCCTTTTTTATTTCCGGTAATTGTGTTGTTTGTAGCGGTAATTTTGTATTTTGTTGTTGCAGGCTGGATATAGATTCCTGCATTTGAACAGCCTGATATTTTATTTTTTTCGATCTTCAAAGTATTTGAGATACTTCCGATCAAGATACCGCTTGTTTTGGCATTTTTGATCGTGTTGGATGCTATTGCCTTGCCAATAGATGATTTATTCAGGGTCTGAATTCCGTATTTGGCAGCAGATGATATCTTATTGCCATTAACACTTCCGGTAACCTGAGATTTCAGAGATACCACGATAGCTGAGTCACTACATTTTTCGATCGTGTTTTTATTGATCGATCCTTTTACCTTGGAAGAATTGTAAAGGACAATTCCACGGTTGGATGAGTACTTTGCGGCACCGGACAGAATCTTATTTCCCGTCATGGAGCCGGTGGTTGATTTTAAACTGATCTTTATACCGGCCAGATTTGTATGTTTACCGTTTTTTCTGGTATCAGTGATCGTGTTATTTGCGATTTTGCCTGTTGTACAGTTATTATAAACAGAGATACCGCCTTCTTCGTTATAAGATGAAATTTTATTTCCGGTGATATTTCCCGAGGTGCAGTTATTGCTGATAAAGATGCCACCTCGTTTGCAGCTTTTGATCTGATTATCCGATATGCCTTCTGTGCATTGGCTTTTATCATATATCTGGATTCCGCGTCCGCCGCATTTGGAAAAAATATTTTTGGAGATCCCCTTTACGGAAGATGACTTCTGTACGAGAATACCGTTTCTGGTCATTCCGGATATATGGTTATTGTTTATGATAATATTTTTGGAACCCATTTCTACCAGAATGCCATCATGATCGTTTTTGGACGGATCTTTGGAAGAAAAATTCTGCCCAATGATTGTATTATCATATGCACTACATCCGTGAGCATCAAGGAAATGAATGCCATGACCGGAGGTGTGGATTGTGTTGTCGGAAACAGTTACACCACTGATATAGTAGTTTCCGGCAGGAAGAATGAATCCGTCACCGCCCTTTTTTCCACTTTCCTGTTTGTATCCGGAGACTTTGATTCCTTCTGGTGTAATACAGCTAGGAGAATAACGGAGGGAGATATTATTGCCGCTGATAACTGTATTGAGTTTATAGCGGAAGGATGCTTTATATTTATTCTTGCCATCCAGAATTGAGGTGTTGATCGTGTTAGCGGCAGCTTTATAGTTTTGAACAAGGATACCGCCACCGCAGTTCTTGATCGTGTTATTTTTAATTTCACAGTTATAATAGTTCAGACCGATAATGCATTCTTCCAGTACGTTATCAAAGGTATTGTTGTTTATCTTAATATTCTCATGGTAAGCGCCGATCAGCATCGTATGGCTTCCGAGACCTCTTGCAACATTTTTAAATGTGCAACCGGTAATCTCGACATTTTTCATCGGAGTGCCGTCTTCGTATATATTTGGGAATACAAACTCACGGCATGGCATATCGAGCTGAAGTGCTTCCTGATTTTCGTGGTTATTGATATCGGTTGCTTTTCCATTGTCCCGGAATGTACAGCCCGTTACATAGAAGCCGTTGATTGCAGCTACTTCCATCTGGTGAAGACAGCCGCCTCCTTTTAAGGTGATTCCGTTTAAATGGACATTGGTTGCATGGGAAAGACGCACGATTGTTGAGTCGTTTGATGGAATGCTGATGAATGTTCCGCCGTTTATGGTTATGTTTTTGAATCCGTTATAGCCGCTACATAATGAACTTGTATTATAGTTGTTCTGTCCTTTGTATGCGCCGTTTGTTCCGGTGGTGATCATGTTGATCGGTGTATCCGCTGTGCATTTGATACTTACACCTGTCAGGTTCAGTGTTGTATTGCTGTAGATATGTAAAGCAATGTCCTGAGTATAACTTCCTGCCGGAACATTGACGGTGATTATGTGTCCGTTGGAATCCGCAAGATCGCGTGCAGCTTTTAATGCGTCATTTAATACTGTGCCGATTTCACTTCCGTTTTTAGCGGAGACCGTAATCGTGTCGCCGGAAACAGAGTATGAATTTGCAAATAGTTCCGGTGAGGTGTCATTTGATGCTGTGCTTTCAGTAGCTGTTAAGTTGGCTGCAAATGTCTGTGTATCTGCTGTATAAGCAACACCGGAAACAAGCAGCAGTCCTGAAGCAAGCAGGATAAGATGTTTTTTCATATATATGTCCCCTTTCAGTTATAAATATGATCCCATTTATCTGAGAATAAAATAGTTCGTCTGGAAATTTCCGAAAATACAGATGTTTTCCACTGTTTTATATGCCCTGATCCGATAATAAACCGGTTTGTTATTTGGCAGATCGTGCAGGGTATAAGATGTCTGTTTTGCATTCAGGTGGATAACCTGTTTGCTGGAAAAATCTGCATATGTGCTGTATTGTAATTCGTATCCGTCCATTCCCTTTACAGCATCCCATGTGATCGTTGCTTTATTTTTTCCATTATCTGTCATAGTTTCGACTGTTGATGAAATGACTGTATTCATTTTCTGGGCTTTTTTATCGATGTAGATTTCTTTTTTGACTATATCACTATATATATTATCATAGATTGACCCTGAAACGGAAGCTGCAGCATGGATTCCGTATTTGAATTTTTCAAATTCATTGGATGCAATCGATACTTTGCATTTGGATAGCCGGATACCACTGATTGAAGCTGAGCCGGATAATATATTTCCTGATATAGTGGTCAGATTCTTTTTTCCTGCGGAAATATTAATAGCAGCGTTCTTATTTTCATTCAGTTCATTGTGGGCAACGGTCAGGTCGTTTTCTATACTCTGGATATTGATGCCATAGTTATTACATTCTGTAATAACATTACCGGCGATGCTGTTCCGGACGGTTGCTTTTTTATCAAGTAAGATACCGTTTGTACCGCTGCCTGAGATATGATTGCTTTCGATATTATCACAGATTATGGAGGAATCGGTAACAGCAATAGCACTTTTTCTGGCAGAGGTGATATCATTACGATTAATCTGACCTGCTATCTTGGAATAGCTTTTAACGGCAATAGAGTATTCGTTTGTATTTGAAATTGTGTTGTTGCTGACTGATTCAGATAATCTGGAATCTGAATCAATCAGAATGCCGTAACCGGAGGAGTATTTAGACTTGGATGCATAGATCCGGTTGCTTTCTATTCCTTTTGAAGTTGATCTGCCGCTTACTACGATGCCCGAGGCAACCTCTTTTTTTCTGTACTCCCCCAGGTCATAAATCTGGTTGGAGTTGATATAACGGACAGTACTCATGTTGCTGATTTTGATGGCGGGATTACCGCTTACCGCTGAGAGTGTATTCCCGATGATATCGGAAGTCGTGCTGTTGTTTTCAACTATCAGACCACCGAAAGAACATTTTTTTATTATATTATTTGTTATATCATTTGCACAGATACTGTGTTCTGTTAATTTGATTCCAGACTTGGAACAGCTTTTAATATTGTTGTTTACTATGCCGGACAGAGAGGAACGATCATATATTACAATACCGTTTCTGGACATATTCTTAATAGAATTTCCTGTTATAGAGATATCGGAGCTTTGTTTATCAACTCGAATTCCGTCTCTGTATCTGGCATATGGATCTTTCTTTGAAAATTTTGCGCCTTTGATGGAATTCCCTGCTATCTCACAATTTCTGGCATCGGATATGGTTATGCCATCACCTGCGGTTATGATCGTATTATCCCGGATAGATATAGAGCTGATATAATGATTTCCTTTAGGCAGAGGATAGCCGTCTCCACCAAGAGCATCATCAGATATATCCTTTCCGTATACATAGATTCCGGCTACGATCAGGGTTGTCGGATGGTAGACGATCTGTATGGTATTTCCGCTGATCTCGGTATTCAGGTCGTGGATGGTTGCGCCGGCATACACTTTACTTCCGTCCAGTATCGAAGTATTCATGGAACGATCGTAATCTCTTGCATTTTCAACAAGGATACCACCACCGCAGTTTGTGATCGTATTATCCTTGATCTGACAGTTTACATAGTTCAGACAAATGATACATTCCTCCAATACATTTTCAAATGTATTATTACTGATATTAATATTTTCATGATAAGATCCACAAAGCATCGTGTGTGTTCCGACACCGCGGGCAATATTTCGGAAAGTGTTATGTGTGATCTCGACATTCTTCATAGGCGTACCATCCTGATAGACACCGGGATATACCAGATTACTGTATGGCATATCAAGCTGGATGGATTCCTGTTTTTGAAAATTAGTTGTGGAGTCTGCGCTCTTGCCATGATCCAGAAAAGTACAGTTGCGGACATAGAAACCATCGATGGCAGCGACCTCCATCTGATGTACACAGCCTCCGCCAATCAGTGTCAAGCCATCCAGAGTGACATTCCTGGCATGAAAGAGCCGGATCATACTGCCGGCATTTTCGGGTGTGCTTTCCCATATTCCACCAAGTACCGTGATATTTTCAAAGGCATCATAGCCGGAACAGCCTTCACTGGAATTGAAATGTTCATAGCCGCGGTATGGGGCATTTGTTCCGCTGATGACCATGTTGATCTTTTTAGTACCCTGATAAGTAAAATGTACATCTGTTACATCAAGGGTTGTGTTGCTATATATGTGCAGGGACTTTGAGAGATAGTAATCTCCCTTTTTTACCTTGACGGTTATGATCTGGCCGGAGCTTTCAGCAAGATCTCTTGCATTGATTAGAGCTTCACGCAGTTTGTCCGAGATATCACTGCCATTTTTGGCGGATACTTTGATCGTTGTTTTATCAGAGGAACTGTTTTCTGCGGCTGATACGGTTATCCTGGTCTGTGCGGAAAACAGAAGAAAGAACAGAGTCAGGGTAAGTAAAGTAAGTAATATTTTTTTCAATGGATGCGCCTTCTATACAAATTAATTTATTCGATCTATGTGTTCTTTATTTGTTTCGGAAATAATATAATGTGGACGATTTTTTACTTCCAGATAGGTCTTTGCCATATATTTTCCCATAATTCCCATGCAGAGGAATTGTAAGCCTGCAATGAATATAATGATACAGGCGAGAGATGGCCAGCCGGCAACCGGATCACCGAATATTGCTTTTCGGATAATGATAAATATGACCATGATAAATGACAAAATGGTCAGAAAAATACCGAGACCGGAGGCAAAGGACATAGGAGTTTCCGAGAAGTTGATAATACCGTCGATCGCATATTTAACGAGTCCCCAGAAGTTCCATTTGGTTTCTCCCGCGATTCTGTTGACGTTTTCATATTGGATCCATTTGGTCTTAAAGCCGATCCACCCGAAAATACCTTTTGAGAAACGGTTGTATTCACACATAGAAACAATGCTGTCTACCATTTCTTTTCGCATCAAACGGAAATCCCTTGCACCATCTACAATATCTGCATCAGAAATTTTGTTGATAAGCTTGTAGAATTTTCTGGCAAAGAAAGAACGGATCGGTGGTTCACCTATACGAGAGACACGTCTGGTCGCAACACTGTCATAATCTTCGGTTTCCAGACAGTTTAACATTTCGGGAAGCAGAGATGGTGGATCCTGCATATCAGCATCCATAACAGCGGCATAGTCACCGTCGGAATTACAGAAACCGGCATACATGGCTGCCTCTTTTCCGAAATTTCTGGAAAATGAGATATATTTGTAGTGAGAGTCGGATGCACAGATTTCTTTCATGACAGTCAATGTCTGATCGGATGAACCATCATTGATCAGAAGAACTTCTGTATTATAGTTTGTCAGTTGAACTATGACCTTATTTAACTCTGCCGCAAACAGAGGAAGGGCATCTGCCTCGTTGTAGCAGGGAATGATCAGTGTTAACTTTTTCATGAAATTTCCCCCAAATAACTATTGATATATGATTAATTTTAAGTTACCGGAATGTAGGTGTCAAGCATTCCGGAGATAATACTGACAGAATTAATATTTGAAAACGGAACGATATTAAAGATATATTTTTTGAATACATGATCCTTCTCTCATTCTTTTGGCAGTGGGCTTTTGAAGGTGGCTTTTGAAAGTGACAGGATGAGTTTGCATAGCAAAGACAGGGTATGCTATAATTAACAATTAAGGAAAAAGATATATAGCAACATAAAATCATAAAATCAGGAGAAAAGATAACTTTGAAAGGAATAAAGAATTTTATCGCAAAACTACCCGGTATCCGGGGATTTCTTCACAAATGGAGAAATGCGCTTGCTGAAATAAAAGCACTTAAGAAAGAAGCTTCAAGTCTGAAAAAACAAATAACTGAACTCAAGAAAAAAAATACTGATCTTTCAGATAAGATCAAACAGCTAAATGCAGAAAAGAAAACAGTGAATGCGGAGCTTGCCAAGGTTAACAGACAGATGAAGAAACTGCGTGAGGATGCAGCCGGAGGATGTCTTATGGCAGATCTTGCAAGATTACAGGAACGGCAGTTTGAACGAAAAACCGAGTGGATGTTTTGGAAGGCAGATCCGTCGCCGGAACAGAACGATGAATTAAAGTATATTCAGGAGATTCGTTTTCTGGAAGAAAAACGACCGCTTGTGTCGATCATAGTATTGAATCAAAATGGGAAAAAGAATTTGGAACGATTGATGAAGTCGTTCGTTAACTGTCATTTTTATAAAAATATAGAAATTATTTTTGTGGATCACGCATCAACAGACGGGTCTGTGGATTATTTGGAGACCTATAGGTCGGTATATGATATGACAATAATTAAGCAAAATGAAAATCTGTCATTTTCCGTTTCAAATAATTATGCAGCAAAACAGGCAAAGGGCGAGTATCTTTTATTTATGAATAATGATACTCAGGTAACGGATGGATGGCTGGATGAATTATTAATTGCCATACAGAAAGCAGATCAGCCCGGTGCAATTGGAGCAAAATTGGTTTATCCGGAGATCCCTGTCGGATCGGCAAATGAGGAAAAATCATACATGCTTCAGCATGCCGGAATTGGGTTTAAGGATGTTATACGGGAAAAGGCACATTTTATTCAACCATATAATCTGAAAAACGGGGAGCCGGATTCGGATATAAGTCTGGAACTTCAGGAACGCGCAGCAGTAACGGCGGCGGTTATGCTGGTTAAAAAAGATGCATTTGATGAAGTCGGAGGATTTGATATAAAATATATATACGGATATGAGGATGTCGATTTATGTTTAAAATTGCATTTAGCCGGATATAAAAATTATTACTGCCCCGGTTCTGTAGTATATCATTATGAATTCGGAACGCAGGAGAAAGATGATGCAAAAGAAAAGAAGCAAAGACGTATTCATAACATGATGGTATTTAAGGGTAAATGGCAGAGATACCTTGCAAAGCAGTTATTCAATGATAAGATCAGTCAGTCACATATGTTCACAGAACAGAAATTGACAATTGCATTTGCCGTGTCGGATGCGAAGACCGGTACAGATGCAGAGGAATATTATCATGCATTATTCTTTGGGGCAGCACTTGAAGCACTTGGCTGTAAAGTGAAGATACTCAGCCGGACTGCGAAGAAGGATTGGTATAACGTAGGGGTTGATACAGATATATTGGTTCCTGTTTGTCCGGATTATGATATCGAAGCAGTGTATAACTGCAAGAATGATCTGATCAGGATATTATGGCAGCAGAAAGATAATACAGTTTGTCTGAAGTTGGAGATGGAAGCCGGACAGGATAAGGCGGCTGATATGGATTGTAGGTTTGATCTGGATTACGATTTGTATGATCTTAGCTGTATGAATGAAAAGACGCCGGCAGAGAAGAAAGAATATCTTGCGGAACAGAAAGCATATGTCATAAAGAATCATATATATGAGGATGCTGCGCATGGATTTGTTCAGATGATCAGTGGGTGTTTTGATGTACCTGTCTGTTCGGATGAGATCGATATATGTGGGGCGATGCCGGATGATGAATCAAAAAAATACTGGGGAGACCAGCATTTTGCTGTTGGAATGAAAAAGGAATTTGAAAAGCTTGGGTATAAGGCAAATGTTCTTCCGAGAGACCGTTGGTATGATCAGAGCCGGGCGGGTTATGTAATCGTGCTGAGAGGGAAAAATCCTTATTACAGACCGATGGGAGATAACAGGAAATATATCATGTGGAATATTTCACATCCGGATGATGTGACGATAGACGAATATAATTCCTATGACTATGTATTCTTCGCTTCTCAGAAAATGCATGATGAGTTTGCCTCGAAGCTTCATGTGCCATCGGGAGTTGCACAGCAGTGTGTAGATGACAGTGCGATGGTATATGAAGAAGGACATGATAAGCAATATGAATTGTTGTTTGTAGGAAACTCCCGGCATGTATTCCGACCAATCTTAAAGGATCTTATTCCGACAGAACATAAGCTGACAGTATATGGAAGACATTGGGAAAATTTTCCGGTTCAGGATTATGTTGTCAGTGATTATATGGATAACAGTAAGGTTGGACAGGCATATCATGATGCAAAGATTCTTCTAAATGATCATTGGGATGATATGAGAGAAAATGGAATTATCTCAAATCGTATCTTTGACGCATTGGCCGTTGGCGCATTCATAATCAGCGACGATATTCCAGAAATACATGAGTTGTTTGGGGATAATGTTGTGACATATCATGGACGAGAGGATCTGAAAGAAAAGATCGATTATTATCTGAAACACGAAGAAGAACGCGATGCAAAGGCGAAAGCCGGACAGAAGATTGCATTGAATGGACATACATTCCGTGATCGTGTTGCGGTTATGGTAAAGGTTATAAGAGAAATGCCGTTATAGACGGAGCACATTTTTACAGAAGAAATAATAAGACCCATATAGTTTATAGCAGAATTGAAATCTGTGTAATAAATCTATATGGGTCTTTATTATATGGTTATATGAAATTTGTTATATGGATTAGCCCATTACTACTTCTACAGCATGAGTCTTGCCATCACCGAATACAGGGAGAACATTGCCTTCGATAGCATTGCCATCTACAGTAACACTCTTGATACCCTTATTTACATGATCCGGATTTGTAACCTTGATATCATATGTAGCACCACGGAACTGACGTGTAGCATTCAGACCATCCCAAGCAGCAGGAATAGATGGATCGATCTTAAGACCATCGAAGTCTGCTGAGATACCTAAGATGTACTGTGAAATAGCTACCATGTTCCAAGCAGCTGTACCTGTAAGCCATGAGTTCTTACCCTGACCAAAGTGGTTGCCCGGCTTTCCGATATCGGAACCGGCATCCTTGCCACCGATCATCTGACCATATACATATGGTTCAGTCTTGTGGATATCAGATGTCTCCTCGGTGAAAGCAGGAGCAATCTCTGAGTAATATTTGAATGCCTGATCGCCGGCGCCTGCGTAAGCAGCAGCACAGATGATCCATGCATTGTTATGTGTGAAGATACCGGCATTCTCTTTGTATCCGCCCGGATATGTTGAGATCTCACCATACTGGATGTAATACTTTGTGAATGCAGGATTGTTAAGTACAAGTCCGTACTGTGTATTCAGACGCTCATCAATAGCAGCAAGTGTCTTCTTGTCGCAGCCCTGATCTTTACCGATGTCTGACATAATAGCGAAGCCCTGTGGCTCGATGAAGATCTGTCCTTCTTTACATTCCTTAGATCCCATCTTCTCACCGTTTGCATCGTATGCTCTTAAGAACCAGTCGCCATCCCAAGCAGATTCCATGATGTTAGCTTTCATCTTATCGATCTCAGCCTGAGCAGCTTCAGCTTCAGCGTCCATTCCGAGGTGCTTAAGAATAGCAACATAGTTAGGACCTGCATATGTAAAGAGTGTAGCAACCATAACTGACTCAGCAACCTTTGAGTATCCGCCTTCAGCAGCGAACTTAGGGTTGGTGTATGTCTGGAAACTTTCACCCGGTGTATCGGAGAAGCATGAAAGGTTGATACAGTCGTTCCAGTCAGCTCTCATTGCAAGTGGAAGTCCGTGTGGTCCAAGGTTGTTTACGATCTTGTAGAAAGAAACCTTTAAGTGGTCAAGCATCGGTTTAGCGATGGACATATCGTTGTCATATGGAACCATCTCATCAAGAATACCCCAGTCGCCTGTCTCCTTGATGTATGCAGATACAGAAAGGATCAGCCATAATGGATCGTCTGAGAAGTCACCACCGATATCTGCATTACCCTTCTTTGTAAGTGGCTGATACTGATGATAGCATCCGCCATCCGGGAACTGTGTAGAAGCGATATCAATAATTCTCTCTCTTGCACGATCAGGGATCTGATGAACAAATCCAAGTATATCCTGGTTGGAATCACGGAATCCCATACCACGGCCGATACCGGACTCGAAGTATGAAGCTGAACGTGAAAGGTTGAATGTAACCATACACTGATACTGATTCCAGATATTAACCATACGATTAACCTTATCATCAGGAGTATTAACATTTAAGATGCTTAAGAGGTTGTTCCAGTGCTCTTTGAGTTCTGCAAGACCTGCTGCAACCTTCTCAGGAGTGTTGTATTTCTCCATCATCTCAAGAGCCTTAACCTTGTTGATTGTCTTGCCATCAGCTTCGAACTTCTGGTCAACAGGCATCTCAACATATCCAAGAATAAATACAAGAGTCTTTGTCTCGCCCGGAGCAAGAGTGATCTTCTTGTAGTGTGAAGCGATTGGTGACCATCCATCTGCAAATGAATCATTTGACTTACCGGCTTCAACAGCCTGTGGGTTGTGGAAACCATTGTAAAGTCCGATGAATGAATCTCTGTCTGTATCGTAACCGTCGATCTCGTCATTTACTGTGTAGAATGCGAAATGATCACGTCTGTCTCTGTACTCTGTCTTGTGGTAGATTGTAGAACCAACAACCTCTACACGACCTGTACTGAAGTTTCTCTGGAAGTTTGTGCAGTCATCCTGTGCATCCCAGAGACACCACTCTTCAAATGAGAAGAATGAGAATGTCTTCTCTTCTGAGCTTTCATTTGTAAGAACAACCTGCTGAACTTCTCCGGCATAATTCTGAGGTACGAAGAAAGTAACCTCTGCCTTTAAGTTGTTCTTCTTACCGGTGATCACTGTGTAACCCATACCATGACGGCATTCGTATTCGTCAAGCTCTGTCTTAACCGGTGACCAGCCCGGATTCCAGATTGTACCATTCTCGTTAATATAGAAATAACGACCACCCATATCGATAGGTACATTGTTATAACGGTATCTTGTAATTCTACGAAGACGAGCATCTTTGTAGAAGCTGTAACCTCCCGCTGTATTTGAAATCAGTGAGAAGAAATCCTGTGTTCCAAGGTAGTTGATCCAAGGATAAGGAGTTCTAGGAGATGTGATGACATACTCCTTGTTGGCATCATCAAAATAACCAAACTTCATGTAATATATACCTTCCTTTCATGTGTATTAAGATAAGTAGTGTCTGCCGTTATCAGGCAGTATCCGCTGCTTCATGATCTCTCCCTTACAAAGGACATAGCACGCCCTTTATAAAAACAGTCATATGGACATATTATATAATAAAATAGTATATTTGACAACAAAACCCAGGATAAAAGTGGAAAAATAATCATTGTAAAAAGAATCATCATCTGATACACTCAAAATGTGAACAGACATAAAAAGTTCACAAATACTATTTATTATTTTTTACTTTTAGGAGGAGAGATTATGAATTGTCCAAATTGCGGAGCAGAGACAAATGAATCTGTTTGTCCTGTTTGTGGGGCAGCAGTAGGTACAAGTGGTGGTTTTAAACTTGCGGGGAATGACCAGCCACAGCAGCCGGAGGGTGTTACATATGATGCACAGCCACAGCAGGGAATGGGGATGGATCCACAGTATGGTGGACCACAGTATCAGGGAGATCCTATGCAGAACGGTTATGCGGGAAATGCATATGGCACAGATTATCAGCAGCCAACCAAAAAGAAGAAATCCGGCGTAGGAGCAGTTATTGGAATCATTATTGCACTTGTGGTAATTGCAGCGGCAGTAATATTCTTATTTTCCGGTTCAATCGGTGGAGCAAAGAAGAGTAAAAAGCTGGTTGATGATTTCATGACCGGAATCGAAGAAGCAGATACAGCAAAGATTGTATCGCTTGTTGACAAAGAATGCGTTGCGGATAATGATGTAGCAACATTATCCAGCAGCTTCGAGCTTCTGACCTCTATGGGGGTTGAGTATTCTATTGATTACAAGATCACATCAACAGAGAAGGCAAACAGAGCAACTATCAAGAATATGTGCGAAGGTCTGTATGGTGATACATCTGTAGCAAGCAAAGTAAGATGTGCTTATATCTGTGATGTTGATTATACCATGACAATAAACTACCTTGGAGAGACAGAGACAGAGGATGACAAGATGTCACTGATCTGTTACAAGAAGGGCGGAAAATGGTATATCGGCGGAACGGTAGAGAACGAATAAGACCGAGCCTTATATGAAAACATGGCATATGCTATTCCTTACACAGAATACATATGCCGTGTTTTTTAGCTAAGGCCCTGTTTGCATGACGGTCTGACAATAAAAAGAGACATATATCATTCCTTTCGCAGAACACTTTCGTTCTATTTTCACGTAACGGTTCTAAATTCACCGCTTTTGCGGTTCATTAAGTACCGACGTGAAAAGAGGTCTGCTACAGGAATATGTATGTCTTTTTTTACTGTCAAACCTGTGTATGATGATAGATATAAAGTTAATGCTTTATTATAAACTATTTTCTACCGGACAAAGATTCGCTCGGTTACGGTTTTGGATTCGCCAGGAGCCAGTTCGGTGTAGCCGGTTACGGCAGGGTCGCCGGAGAGATTCGGAGCATCAATGTTCCAGCTCATAGGTTCCGGACAGAAGAATTCTTTCATGCCGTGATCATTCCACATGATCCAGTATTTCATAACATCACATACTTCGTAGCAGACACGGACACCTGTAACTTTATCTGTAACGATGACGCCATAGAATGGTTTGCCGTCTAATTCATTCATCTCCGCGGTATAGAGGTCGTTGTCGATATCCTGAAGAACAGGAACCATGTCACCCTCTTTGTACATCATATCATATCTGGTAAGCGGCAGTGTTTTCTCGGTCGGGATGCAGGTGTCGCTGAGTTCCCATTTGTCACCGATTGGAACTTGTAAACGAACATTTGCGCCGCTTCCGCCATTTGTAAATGGTGCTTTGAATGCAATGTGGTTACATACACCATAAGGCATCTGCACCTTGGAAAGGTTGGTCAGTGTAAAGGAATAATCCAGTCCGTCTGCTGTCAGTGTAAAAACAAATTCAGCCTTGAAGCTGACAGGGAAAGTCTCGAAAAATTCATCATTTTCATCATATACATAAGATGTCTTTGCAACAGCACTTTCACCTTCTACATACATGTCATCAATTGTATGGCAGCGTTTGTGAAGGAAACCGTGAAGATGGTTTCCGAGTGGATCGTTACAAGGAAAATGATACATGGCATCTGAGGTTTTCAGATTTCCATGAGATAATCTGTTTGGAAGATATAAGGTAGGCATGCCATATACTTCGGCAGCAGCTTTTAATTCTGCCGGAGAAAGTGACAGATCATTTCTTAAAATATCAATATCAAGAGCTGTGTTTTCCAGCTTCATTACATTACTTCCGTTAAAAGGTGCGATCAACGCACGAAAATCTCCTGCGATAAGCTCAATACAGGTTTCGCCTTTAAAATCATAGTTTTTTGCGCTAAAGCTCATAGTTGCCTCCCATATAAAGTGATAAATATTTGAATATAAGATACATAAAATGGAAAAAGTCTGCAAGATAATAATATGTATGTGTGAGTGTGAAAACAGACTCATCTCAAAAATCTAATAGAATAGTAACACTTAAGTTAAAAAGTGTCCATAAAAATGAAACAAGATTTGTTAATTTCAACAATGGGAAAAGTCGAAAAACGACTAAAACTGCGAATTATGTAGAAATTTCAAAATCTGTACACTTATGTAAAGTGGTATGTTATAATGTGAACACTGATTAAATCGGGGTAATAACCCTTTCCTTTTATTAGAATGTAAGATCAAAAGAGGAAGCACAGATAATGGACAATGATAAACGATATAACGCAAAGCAGCATAACGCACAGGTCGACAGATGTAAAATTATTGCGATCGCGGTAATTTTTCTGGCGAGCTCCATTGCGATATTTGCTACAAAATATAGACAGGAAATTATAGATTTCGGCAGGGATGTGAACACGGAAAATGTTGCAACAAAGTCCGATGCAGATCGAACGGAGGAGAAACCGACAACAGAGGATACGGAAGAAGCTACAACAGGAGTAACGACAGAGACGCCGACAACAGAAGAACCGACAACGGAAACAGTAACGACCGGTGAGGAAGCGTCTACTTCGGAAGCAGAAGGCGGAGCAACTTTAAAATATATAAATGATAAAGATCCGGATCTCTCATCAAAGGGAGATGACTGGTATGATAAAAAGCTTTTCAAACCGGCAAATGCAACGGATGATGCTTATTTTGATACCGCAGTTATCATTGGAGATTCCAGGACAGAAGGCTTGAGTTTATATACGGGGATGAGTAATCTGGATGCATTCTGTTCGAAGGGTCTGAATATCGAAAAAGTTATGACGGATTCAATCGTTTCGACAGATAAGGGAATGATAACGACATTAGAAGCTTTAAAGCTTAAGCAGTATGATAATATCTATATATCCTTCGGACTTAATGAGTTGGGGTGGGTTTATGATGATATTTTTATTGAGGACTATAAGACATTTATTGATTCAGTCAGAGAGATCCAACCGGATGCAACGATTTATGTAGAAAATATCCTTCCGGTTTCAAAGAAGCTATCGGATGAGGATGAGATCTATAATAATAAAAATGTCAAGAAATTTAATAAGCTGTTAAAGAGAATGTGTAAGGACTATGGAGATATCATATATCTGGATGTAGCAAGCAGTGTTACGGTAGACGGTGTTCTTCCGGCAGATGCAAGTACGGATGGGAGACATTGTAATCAGGAATATTGTAAGAAATGGCTGGAATACATCAGACAGAATGTATATGTAAGACAGTAGATCCGGAATGGATGATATTGTGATATAGAAAAAACAGAAGAACAGACAAGGAGTGTTATTGAGTAGATGAAGAATCAGATTTTAAAGATGTGTGCAATTCTTGGTATTGCAGGTATGCTTGCAGGATGTGGCACAACGGTAGGTGGAAACGGTGATTCGAAGGAAGCGCTGAATATAAACGTGACAGATATGGCAAATGAATTAAAGAACGGATTGACGTTTGAAGATTCTTTGTCCGAGTTAGATACAAATGTGGCGCTTACTTATTATGGGATTGATGCGGATAAGGTAAAGAACAGTGTAGTTGTTGTATCAACAGGTGCAACTGCAGAGGAGATTGCGGTATTTGAAGCAGCAGATCAGAGCTCTGCGGATGCCGTAAAGTCAGCATGCGAAGACAGAAAGGCAAAGCAGACAACATCCTATGCAGACTATAAGCCGTCAGAGACGAGTCGTCTGGATAAAGCGATTATCAAGGAAGATGGCAATTATGTTGTTTACTGTGTTACAGATGATACGGATAAGGCAAATGAGATCATCGACAAATATTTCAAATAATTATAAAAAGAAGCAGTTGGAGGCTGGTATGTACCGAAGGATTCGGATATATTAGATTTCAACTGCTTCTTTTTTAATATAAATACCCGGATGTGAAGATTGTCGGTTATTGTGATTGAGAATTTGAAATAGCATTAAAAATCTCTATATAGTCCCGGAAATGTTGTTTCTTTTCCTCGTCATCAGATGTCATGATCTCCACTACGGTGTGTGGGATATAAGATGGTATATCGTCAGTTTTCTGCACACCGCGGATCAAGTAATCCAGATCGATATTAAAGATATCACAGAGATCGATCATTTTCTCTAATGAGAGACTGGATTTGCCTCGTTCGATTGCGCTGCAGTGCTTTACAGAAATATCAAGCATTTCAGCGAGCTGGTATTGAGTTAGATTATTTGCGTGTCGTATCTGCACAATACGTTGTCCGATTTTGGCATATAAATTTTCCATAAAACTACCTCCACTATACATTATATTTAGAATAAAAAATCAAATAAACAACCTGTAAGGTGTATTGGTACATAACCTGATAGGTGCATAAAATGCGTATATACACGAATAAACAAAACTGCAAAGGTGTTGACGCGTTTTTTAGGGCTGGTGTATAATTCCTTTGCTTTTATAAGGGAAAATACAAGTGAGACGGACAGGAGAAGACAGATATGGCAACAGAGATAAAACCACCGATAAAATATGATATGGAATGGACGGTATATGGGAAACGAGCCGATTTTTTCGGAATCGGGGAACGTTTTCATATCGATCCGGTAACAGTCAGGGTGATCCGAAACCGGGATGTGATAACGGATGAGGATATCGATACCTATCTGAATGGAAGTCTTGATCGTCTGCATGATCCCGGGTTGATGAAAAATATGGAAAAGGGTTGTAACCTTATGCTTGAGGAGATTCGGAACAAAAAAAGGATACGGATCATTTCTGATTATGATGTGGATGGTGTGAGTTCAAATTATATCTTATATAAAGGCTTGCAGCGTGTGTGGGAGTATGAAAATGGTATATCCGCAGGAGATAAGATAGATTATGATATCCCACACCGGATCTACGATGGATATGGAATCAATATCCGTATGGTAGATGCGGCGGCAGCCGATCAGATTAGTACGATCATTACCTGTGACAATGGGATTGCGGCATTTGATGCGGTGAGAAAAGCGAAAGAATATGGTATGCGAGTGATCGTTACGGATCATCATGATATTCCATATGATACAGATGAAAAAAATATCCGGATCTATAAAGTACCGGAAGCGGATGCGGTGATCGATCATAAGCAGCCGGGGTGTGAATATCCGTGCAAGGAGTTGTGCGGCGCTGGGGTGGCATATAAATTTATCCAGCTTCTGTACCGGATGTGCGGGATACCGGAGACGGAATGTGAGGCATTTATTGAGATACTTGGAATTGCAACTGTCTGTGATGTTATGAATCTGGTAGATGAGAACCGCATCATTGTCAGAGAAGCGCTGCGCCGGTTGTCCGATAGCAGCAATTATGGTTTAAAGGCATTGATCACAAACAGTGGCAGAGATGGAAAGAAGCTGTCAGCATTTGATCTGGGATTTATCATTGGACCGTGTATCAATGCGGCGGGCAGACTCGGGGATGCAAAAACCAGTTTGGAGTTCCTGCTCGAAACCGACAGCTATAAGGCAAATGAACGGGCGATTGAGTTATTGAATATCAATAATGCCAGAAAAGATATGACAGAGCAGGGAACGAAGACCGCGATCGAGCTGCTTGAGAAATCGGATCGCCTTCTGATGGGCGCAGTCCCGGAGACGGGGGTTGCGGCATTATCTGATAAAGTGCTTGTTATGTATATTCCGAAGCTTCATGAAAGTCTGGTCGGGATTATCGCAGGCAGGATCAAGGAACGGTATTATCGGCCGGTGCTGTTATTTACGGATGGTGAGGAAGAAGGAATCATTAAGGGATCGGGTCGTTCGATCGAAGGCTATAATATGTATGATGAGATCAATAAATGCAGTGATTATTTCACGAAGTTCGGCGGACATGAGATGGCAGCGGGCTTTTCCATGGAGAAGCGGAATCTTGCCAGACTTCGTGAAAAGATGAATACGAATTGTACATTAGATGAAAAACTGCTTACCCCGAAGCTTCGGATCGATGTACCTATGCCGCTTGATTATGTAAGTATATCACTGACGGAAGAACTGGAGCTTCTGGAACCATTTGGAAAAGGAAATGAAAAACCGGTATTTGCCCAGAGTGGTGTGTATGTAAAAAGTGCGAGGATCATGGGGAAAAGACAGAATGTTCTACGGGTTACGTTCCTGATGGAAAACGGTGGCACGATCGAGGGCATAAGTTTTGCCCCGGAAGTGTTTATTTCTAACATAAAACAGTGGTTTGGAGCAAATGAATGTGATAAAATACTAAAAGGAATGCCCGGTCATGTTGTATTAGATATTGCCTATTATCCGGATATCAATGAATTTGCGGGAAGAAGAACGCTGCAGATTCGTTTGCTCGAATATCGAAAGCATGAGGGTTAAAGATTTAACCGGCCTTTTGATATTATGTGGATGGCGGAAAAGGAAAATGTAAATAAATGTAGAATATACATATATATGTAGGAGGAAGATTATGAAAAAGATAGAAGAATATGTTACAAGTATACCGGATTTCCCGGAGCCGGGAATTATTTTCAGAGATATTACCAGTGTGATCGGAGATCCGGATGGATTGAAGCTGGCGATAGATTCATTAGATGGTCTGCTTGAGGGCGTAGATTATGATGTAATAGCCGGGGCGGAGTCCAGGGGATTTATCTTTGGAACACCTCTTGCATATAAGAATGGAAAGGGATTTGCACTGGTAAGAAAAAAGGGCAAGTTGCCTAGAGAGACGATTGAGGCATCCTATGATCTGGAATACGGAAGTGCTACGATAGAGATGCATAAGGATGCGATCAAGCCGGGACAGAAGGTTGTCCTTGTAGATGATCTGATCGCAACCGGCGGAACCATGGAGGCGGCTGCAAGACTGGTAGAAGAACTGGGCGGCGAAGTGGTAAAAATCATATTCTTGATCGAACTTGCAGGCTTGAAGGGCAGAGAGAAGCTTGCCAAGTATGATGTGGCTTCTGTCATCTGCTATGATGGCAAATAAAAATGATCATCTGATTCACAGATGAAATCGGAATAGAAAAATTCGAATTGGGAAAAGTGGTGAAGATCATGGAAAACGTAAAAGATAAAGCAGAAAGCATGGATGAATTAAAAGAGCTTGCGGCAAAGGCGAGTGCAATGGAGAACAAACCGGTGAGGGAAAAAAGAGATATCGATTTGTCTACACCTGCGGATTTTACTCCGCCGGAGGATCTGTATAAGGAACTGATCAAGAAGATTCTGACCTATCATCCATCCACAGATATTTCGATGATTGAGAAGGCGTATAAGGTGGCATCCAAGGCGCATGAAGGACAGCTTCGGAAGTCCGGGGAGCCATATATCATGCATCCACTCTGTGTTGCTATTATTCTTGCAGAACTGGAGCTGGATAAGGAAACGATCGTTGCAGGAATCCTTCACGATGTAGTAGAAGATACGGTTATGACCTCGGAGGAGATCGCGGCAGAGTTCTCAGAAGAAGTAGCGTTTCTGGTGGAAGGTGTTACCAAACTGACCCAGTTAAAGATGACAACGGATAAGATCGAGGTACAGGCAGAGAATCTGAGAAAGATGTTCTTATCTATGGCAAAGGATATCCGCGTTATCCTGATCAAGCTGGCAGACAGACTGCATAACTTAAGAACGTTACAGTATCAGTCACCTGCAAAACAGGTGGAAAAAGCGCGTGAAACAATGGATATCTATGCACCGATCGCACATCGTCTTGGTATCAGCAAGATCAAGGTAGAACTGGATGACCTGTCTATGAAGTATCTGATGCCGGAGGTATATAAGGATCTGACAGCACAGATCGATGCGAGAATGCATGAACGGGAAGCCTATATCAAACGTATCGTTGCAGATGTAAAGAAGCATATCGATAATGCGCATCTGGATGCGGAGATAGACGGTCGTGTAAAGCATCTGTTCAGTATATATAAGAAGATGAAGAACCAGAACAAGACGCTGGATCAGATCTATGATATCTTCGCAGTTCGAATTAAGGTAGAGACTGTCAGGGACTGCTATTCAGCACTTGGAATCATCCATGAGATGTATAAGCCGATTCCGGGACGTTTTAAAGATTATATCGCAATGCCAAAGTCAAATATGTATCAATCCCTTCATACGACGTTGATCGGACCGGAAGGACAACCATTCGAGATACAGATCCGTACATTTGAGATGCACCGGACGGCTGAATATGGTATTGCTGCACATTGGAAATATAAAGAGAACATAACCGGTACGGTTATGCAGAAGGAAGAGGAAAAGTTGTCATGGCTTCGTCAGATCCTGGAGTGGCAGAGAGACACTTCGGATAATAAGGAGTTCATGAATTTCGTTAAGACAGACCTGGATCTGTTCGCGGAACAGGTATACTGTTTTACGCCTGCAGGTGATGTCAAGAATCTGCCAAGCGGATCTACGCCGATTGATTTTGCTTATGCTATTCATACGGCAGTCGGTAATAAGATGGTGGGTGCGCGGATTAACGGACGGCAGGTTCCGATCGATACCAAGTTAAATAATGGTGACCGGGTAGAGATCATAACATCCCAGAATTCGGCAGGACCGTCAAGAGACTGGTTGAATATCGTAAAGAGTGCACAGGCAAAGACGAAGATCAATCAGTGGTTCAAGCATCAGTTTAAGGATGAGAATATCAGCCGCGGTAAGGAATTGATCCTTGCATATTGTAAATCAAAGGGGCTTGATTATTCCCTGTATTCCAAGCCGGAATATCAGGAACGTGTTTATAAGAAATATAATTTTGCCGATTGGGAAGCTACGATGGCGGCAGTCGGTCATGGTGGAATCAAAGAAGGTCAGGTTGTCAATAAACTGATCGAAGAATATAACAAGGATCATACGGAACAGCCGGATGATAAGGAGATTCTGGAAGCATATGCATTAAAGCGGACACCTCATTCGTCCCACGGGCAGGGAGGAATCATCGTAAAGGGTGCAGATGATGTAGCAGTTCGTTTCTCCAAGTGTTGTTCGCCGGTACCGGGTGATGAGATCATCGGATTTATTACCAGAGGACGAGGTATCTCGATCCATCGTACAGATTGTGTAAATGTGCTCTGCATGAGTGAGGAAGACAGAAACAGGATCATTGATGCAGAATGGCAGCAGGATGCGGTTGCAGATAATACTTACCTGACAGAGATTAATATCTATGCAGATGACAGAAGCGGAATCCTTTTTGATATCACGAAGATCTTAAGTGAGGCTAATATCAGTGTTAACAGTATCAACAGCCGGACAAGTAAGCAAGGTAAGGCGACAATCACGATCAGCTTCTCGATCAAATCGGTCGATCAGTTGAACGCGATCATTGCAAAGATTCGAAATGTTGACAGTATTATTGATATAGAGAGAACAGTGGGATAGGAGATCCGAATGGCAGAATTAGAAGTGAAATTATATCAGTTGGGTGATTTGGGAACCAACTGTTATATCGTAAGTAATCAAGAAACAAAGGAAGCAATCGTGGTTGATCCGGCGGATAATGCAGATTTTATTTATAAGAGTCTGACAGATGCGGGACTTACCTGTGTTGGCATTTTCCTGACACACGGACATTATGATCATATCGGGGCGCTGGATGATCTGAGAAAGCTGACAGGAGTAAAAGCATATGCTTCCGAGGACGAGAAGCAGGTACTTGAGAGCAGGACAGGAAATCTGTCTGCAATGTTTGGTCATCCACTTGAGACGTCAGCAGATATTTATCTGCAGGATGGACAGGAGGTTGCAGTTCTTGGAACTGTAGTACGATGTATCAGTGTGCCGGGACATACGGTAGGTGGAATGTGTTATTATTTTGCAGAAGGACATCTGCTGTTTACCGGAGATACATTATTTGCCTCATCGGTTGGCAGATCGGATTTTCCAACCGGAAATGAACAGGATCTGTTAGAGGCGATCGAGACGAAGCTACTTGTACTGCCGGAGGAAACAGCCGTGTATCCGGGACACAACGGAACTTCAAGGATTGGCAGAGAAAAGAAGTTCAATCCATTTTTTTCATAAATAACGATAAGGAACTAGATTGGCATGATTTGTCTGATTCAGAATGTAGAAGATTATAATAATGACCTGAGAGTAATTCTCATGGCGTTTTATATGGGTGTGAAGATTATTACCCCGGAAAATATAGAGAAGAAGCCTGAACTTGGTGCGGATATTACTGCAACACTTGTGGCAGAATTTGCAGAAGATCAGACAAAAATCTGGATGAAGGACGGCGGTCTGGATGTGGAACCGGATATCGTGATCGATCAGGACTATCATGACAGAAAGGTATTCCGTAATATTCTGAAGCGTGCCATGTACCGGATGCTGTCAGAAAGAACCGGAAGGGTTCTTCCATGGGGAAGTCTGACCGGAGTACGTCCGGTGAAGATTGCAATGGAAGCGGTAGAACGTGGATGTACAGATGAGGAGATACGGAAGCTGTATCAGGAGACTTATGTGGCAAGCCTGGAAAAGGCAGATGCCTGTGTGAAGATTGCCAGACGTGAGAAAGCGATCATTGAGACGATCGACGAGCGGAATGAATACTGCCTGTATATCGGCATACCATTTTGCCCGACGAGATGTCTGTACTGCTCCTTTACCTCTTATCCGATCGGTGTTTATAAGGATAAGGTCGATGCTTATCTGGATACAATGGAAAAGGAAATGGAGTATGTCGCAGCAAGTTATACAGAGAAGAAACTGGTATCCATTTATATCGGTGGCGGTACGCCGTCTTCGATCAGTGCGGAGCAGATGGACCGTCTGTGCAACATGATCGAGAAGCATTTTGACCTGTCGCAGGTTCGGGAATATACGATCGAAGCAGGACGCCCGGACAGTACGACGGCAGATAAGCTGCAGGTGATGAAAGCTCATGGCGTAGGTCGTATCAGTATCAATCCGCAGACGATGAACGGAGAGACACTGAAGCTGATCGGAAGAGCACATACACCGGAGCAGGCAGAAGAAGCATTTAAGAGAGCCAGAGAAGCAGGCTTTGATAATATCAATATGGATCTGATCGTAGGTCTTCCGGGTGAAGATGCAGAGATGGTGAAGCGGACGCTGGAAAAAGTGAAGAAGCTTGCACCGGAGAGCCTTACGGTTCACACCCTTGCGATCAAACGGGCAGCACATCTGAAACAGGAGATGGACAAATACAGCTTTGCAGGTGATGTGGACGAGCAGTTATCACTGGTCGGTCAGGCAGCAGAGGAACTGGGTCTTGCACCATATTATCTGTACAGACAGAAGAATATGGCCGGCAATCTGGAAAATGTCGGATATGCAAGACATGGACTGGAATGTCTCTATAATATCCTGATCATGGAGGAACGGACAGACATTATAGGAATCGGTGCGGGAAGCTCCAGTAAGCTGATCCGCAGGGAAGGTGATTCGGATCCGGTTACTGGAGAGATGATTACAGGAACCCGAATCGATCGTGTGGAAAATTGTAAGAGTGTAGACGATTATATCGCGAGAATTGATGAAATGATTGACAGAAAAAAGCAGGCGTTTGCAAAATGACAGATAAAGTTATAAACTTAGACATAGATAAAGAAATTGAATACTATGAACAGGATCTGAATGATGCCATCCGTCATGGAATGTGTGTCAGCCGGTTGTCGTCGGAGCTTGCCAGAGAACTGGGGCTGTCAGAAGATGAGATCCATAAGATTGCGGTTGCCGGAATGATCCATGATATCGGAAAGCTTCGTATTACACCATATATCTATGGTCGTGGCAATTCCATGAAGATTGAGGAAATGCGTTATGTGAGACTCCATGCGAAGCTTGGAGCGGATATCGTAAAAAAAGAAGGCTACGGAGATGATATTGCGGATATTATCCTGTATCATCATGAGAACTACGATGGCTCCGGTTATCCGTTCTGCCTTCAGGGAGATGAGATCCCGATCGGAGCAAGGATCATTCGTGTATGTGATGTGTTTGTCGCGCTCATAAGTGATCGTGCATACCGGAAAGCATTTGAACCAAAGACTGCATTATTGATGGTGATCGATGAAGTGCGGCATTTTGACATGAATGTATTTCTCGCATTTCAGAGAATTATAAATACAACCGATATTTTAGATGAGGTTCAGTCAATTTTAAAAGGAAGCTATAAATCACAGATCAGTTGATGTATAGTATAAAAATATGAACAATAGATGGAGGATGGAATATGATAACTCAGGCACCAAGAGGAACCAGTGACTGGTTCGGTGACAAGATGAGAACACGTACACAGGTAGAAGCAATGGCAAGAAATCTGTGTGAGAAATTCAATATAAAGGAAGTGATCACACCGGTATTTGAGCATACGGTGTTGTTCCAGCGTGGTGTTGGAGAGACGACCGATGTAGTACAGAAAGAAATGTACACCTTTGTTGATAAGGGTGGAAGAAGTATCACATTGAAGCCGGAAGGTACGGCAGGTGCGATCCGTGCTTATGTTGAGAATAAATTATATGCAGAACCACAGCCGGTCAAGATGTTCTATATCACACCGGCATTCCGTTATGAGAAGCCGGAAAGCGGACGACTTCGTCAGCATCACCAGTTCGGGGTTGAGTTTGTCGGATCTCCAAATCCAATGGCAGAAGTTGAGGTTATGACACTGGTATCAACTCTCATCAGGCAGATCGGTCTGTCAGATGCGAAGCTGCATATCAACAGTATCGGATGTCCAAAATGTAAGAAGGTGTACAATGATGCACTGATCTCCTATTTGAAAGGGCATGAAGAGGGACTCTGCAATACCTGTAAGGAACGTATGGTTAAAAATCCGCTTCGTGTTATTGACTGTAAGGAGCCGGGCTGTAAGGCGATCGTAAAGGATGCCCCAAGAACGATTGATTATCTGTGTGAAGAATGCGATGCTCATTTTAAGGAGCTTCAGAGACTTCTGACAGAGCTTGAGATTCCGTTTGAGGTTGACACCGGAATCGTTCGTGGTCTGGATTACTATACAAAAACAGTATTTGAATTTGTGAATAAAGAGGGCTTCACCTTATGCGGTGGAGGAAGATACGATAATCTGGTATATGAGATTGATGGAAAAGAGGCACAGCCATCTGTTGGATTCGGTATGGGAATTGAAAGAATCCTATATTTCCTTGAGAAAGAAAATATCAATCTCGCACCGGAAAAACCGATCGACTTATATGTCGGTATCATGGGTGATTCCGCAAAGGCAAAAGCTTATAAGCTGGTATATGATCTTCGTCTGGCAGGTTATATCGTAGAGACAGATTATATGAATCGAAGTGTAAAGGCGCAGATGAAATATGCAAATAAATTAAATGCGAGATACACGATCATTATTGGTGATAATGAATTAGAGACCAATACCGGTCGTATCAAGAATATGGAAACGGGCGAGCAGACCGAGATCGCGCTGGATCAGCTTGCAAGTGTATTAGAAGAAAGATAAGAACCACAGGAGGATATAGAAAAATGGCAGAATCAATGCAGGGACTGAAGCGTTCCCACAGATGTGCAGAGGTTTCAAACGCTCTTGAAGGACAGAAAGTAACCGTAATGGGCTGGGTTCAGAAGAGCAGAAATAAAGGTGGAATTATATTTGTCGATCTCAGAGACAGAAGCGGTATTCTTCAGATCATATTTGAGGAATCCAAATGCGGAAGCGAGTGCTTTGAGAAGGCAACAAAGCTTAAGAGCGAGTATGTAGCAGCAATCGAAGGTACAGTTTGTAAGCGTGCCGGTGCGGTAAATGAGAATCTGACAACCGGAGATATCGAGGTTGTAGCAACTTCCCTTCGTATCTTATCAGAGGCTGAGACACCTCCGTTCCCGATTGAGGAGAACAGTAAGACAAAAGAAGAATTACGTTTGAAATACAGATATCTGGATCTGAGAAGACCGGATCTTCAGAGAAATCTGGTTATGAAGAGCAAGGTTATGACCATTGCCAGACAGTTCATGGCAAATGAAGGCTTCCTTGAGATCGAGACACCTATGTTATGTAAGTCAACACCGGAGGGTGCAAGAGATTATCTCGTACCAAGCCGTATCCATCCGGGTACATTCTATGCACTGCCACAGTCTCCGCAGATCTACAAGCAGCTTCTGATGTGTTCCGGTTATGATCGTTATTTCCAGATCGCAAGATGCTTCCGTGATGAGGATCTTCGTGCAGACAGACAGCCGGAATTCACACAGATGGATATGGAATTATCCTTCGTAGATGTGGATGATGTTATAGATGTAAATGAAAGACTCCTTGCAAAGTTATTCAAGGAGATTTTGGATGTAGATGTACAGCTTCCAATCCGTCGTATGACATGGATCGAAGCAATGAATCGTTTCGGATCTGATAAGCCGGATCTTCGTTTTGGTATGGAATTAAAGGATATCAGCGATGTTGTTAAAGGCTGTGGATTCGGCGTATTTACAGGTGCACTTGAAAATGGCGGATCTGTCCGTGGTATCAATGCAAAGGGACAGGGCGCTATGCCTCGTAAGAAGATCGATGCTCTGGTTGAATTTGCAAAGACATACGGAGCAAAGGGTCTTGCATATATCGCAATTAATGAAGATGGCACTTACAAGTCGTCATTTGCAAAGTTCATGACTGAAGATGAGATGAACAATATCGTAGCAGCACTTTCCGGTGAACCGGGAGACTTATTGTTATTTGCAGCAGATAAGAACAAGGTTGTATGGGACACTCTTGGAGCACTTCGTTGCCATCTCGCAGAACAGATGGGACTGCTTGATAAGAATGTATTTGAATTTGTGTGGATAACGGAATTCCCACTTCTTGAGTGGTCAGATGAACAGAACCGTTTCACAGCTATGCACCATCCATTTACTATGCCGATGGAAGAGGATCTGGCGATCATTGATACAGATCCGGGTAAGGTTCGTGCAAAGGCTTATGATATTGTATTAAATGGTAACGAGATTGGTGGTGGATCTGTCAGAATCCATCAGGATGATATTCAGGAGAAGATGTTTGAATGTCTTGGATTTACAAAGGAACAGGCGTATGAAAGATTTGGTTTCCTGTTAGACGCATTCAAATATGGAGTACCACCTCACGCAGGACTGGCTTATGGTCTGGATCGTCTGGTTATGCTTATGGCAAAGCAGGATTCTATCCGTGATGTGATCGCGTTCCCTAAGGTAAAGGATGCATCCTGCCTGATGACAAATGCTCCGGATTATGTAGATGAGGCTCAGCTCAAAGAGCTGGGTATTGACATTACAGTGTTAGACGAACAGAAGACGGAAGAATAAAAAATAACAAGACTGCACACTGTATATTCTTATTGTGTATAAGCAATGAACCAAGGTTCGTGTTTACATCGGGCTTTGGCGGTTGTATAGGATATATGGGGTGCGGTTTTGTTTTTTAGGGAAACACAATGTGCAATAAGGCACATTGCGGATGCTATGATAGATTGAGAGAAAATGGAGCAGGATGTAATTAGTTTTATAAAGGAGAGAGGCATATGACAAAAGGTGTACAGGGGTTAAAGAAAAGCATCATTGCTGTAGTGACCGGATTTACAGTGGCAGCAGGAATTCTTTCCGGTGGAATAACAGACCGCCTGGTGGAGGACAGCAGGTACAGGCGGCAGAGGTTGCTTGTACAACTTATACAGGAGATAATATCGAAGATCAAAACTATGAGTATAGTCAGTGGGCAAAGCCGATCCGATCATATCTTACATATGAGAATGGAACTTATATGCGGGTACAGGCTGGGGCTGATGCCAACGGTTATGTCGTTGAATATTTTGATTCGTCTTTTACGATCACCGGACGGAAGATTGTTCCGCAGGAACTTCCTTTATTTGGTGGATTTTATGAGATGAATGGGAATTATTATATTCTTTCCGGTCAGACCAATAAGAACGAGTCGGATAGTGTAGAAGTGTATCGTATCACAAAATATACAAAGGACTGGAACCGGGTAGCTTCCTGTGGACTGTATGGAGAAAATACGACAGTCCCATTTGATGCCGGCTCTGCAAGAATGGCGGCTTATGGGGATTATCTGATGATCCGTACATCTCATGAAATGTATAAGTCAAAGAAAGATGGTTATAACCATCAGGCGAATGTAACGATTCAGGTAGATACATCTGCGATGAAGGTCACAGATTCATATACAAAAGTTATGAATGTAAGTTTTGGTTATGTCAGTCATTCATTTAATCAGTTTATTCAGATGGAGAATGGTAAGATCGTTGCGGTTGATCATGGAGATGCACATCCGAGATCTATCGTTCTGGTAAGGTATCCGTCTGTAGTTACTTCCAATGGATTCACCGATGTTTTTTCTACCTGCAAGGCAACAGATATTATGGCATTTGAGGGAAAATCAGGAGATAATTATACAGGAGCGACGGTTGGCGGATTTGAGATATCAGATACTGCATATCTGACGGCAGGAAGCGTTGATATTGACAGTACCGCCAAATATTCAGCAGGTCAGGATATATTTGTAGGTGTTGTATCTAAGAGTACAGATGCGGTGAAAGTAAACAAGATAACGAATTATACAGCGGGTCAGGGTACGACTGATACACCGCAGTTTGTGAAAATTGGAACAAACAGTTATATGCTGTTATGGCATAGAGGTTCTTCCGTATATTACACGAAGATCGATGGAAACGGAAATCAGGTCGGAGCTATCTATAGTCTGGCCGGTGATCTGTCAGACTGCGTTCCTGTTCTTGCGGGAGATAAGTTGGTCTGGTATACATGGAAAAATGAAATATTGCAGTTCTATCAGATCAACATAAATGATCTGTCAGACTATACAGTAAAAAATGTTGTGTTAGGGCATAGCTATCAGGTGAGTGCTACAAATGCATCAGATGCATCAGTGGTATTAACATGTTCAAAATGTGGTCAGTCGCATACGGAATATGTTGTTAAGTCTTTTGCCGTTTACTGGTATGGATCTGCAGATAATGGTTATTATTATACCAATTATGAGTCTAGATATGATACAGGTACGAAGCTCAAGTTCCTGTTAAGAAATCAGACCTATTCATCTGAATCTGATTCGACCAATCAGAATAGCGAGATGGTATGGGAATCTTCAGATACAAGTATTGCAACAGTCAGTAATCTGACAGATGAAAGTGGAACCGTTAATATGCTTAAACCGGGTATTGTGAAGATCTGCATTTATCCAAAGTATAATCCATCTTGTAAGGAAACTGCTACATTTACGATAACAGAAGCAAAGAAAGATGACGGAAGTGAGACAAAGCCGGGCGACGGAAGCGAGACAAAACCGGGCGACGGAAGCGAAACGAAGCCGGGAGATGGAAGCGAGACAAAGCCGGGCGACGGAAGTGAGACAAAGCCGGGCGACGGAAGCGAGACAAAGCCGGGCGACGGAAGCGAGACAAAGCCGGGCGACGGAAGTGAGACAAAACCGGGCGACAGCGGTAAGACGGAGCCGGGTGATGTACCTGCAATAATCACGGTAAATAAGACAACTATTTCCAAGGTGGAAAACAAAGCAACAGGTGTCAAGCTTACATGGAAGAAGGTTTCGGATGCTACCGGTTATGTTGTCTACCGTAAAAACTTAGGGTCCAAGTCATGGAAAAAGATTAAGATAGTAAAGGGCGCTTCGAAGAATACTTATACAGATTCAACAGTGAAGTCAAAGCATGGCACAGTTTATAGTTATAGAATAGAATCTTATAAATCTGTGAACGGACAGACGGCAAAGGCGGTTAGTAAAGAAAAGAAGATCCTTCGTCTGACTGCACCAACTAAGTTAAAGATTGCGAACCAGAAGGGAAGAAAGCTTTCAGTAACGTGGAAAAAGCAGAAGAAGATTTCCGGTTATCAAATTCAGTATTCTACCGGCAAGACTTTTGCAAAAGGGACAAAGATGACAAATATAGTTAAATCTTCCGATAAAGCAGTAATTAAGAAATTGAAAAAGGGAAAGACATATTATGTCAGAATACGTTCTTATCAGAAGTCAGGTTCGAAAAAGACATATTCTGCATGGAGCAGTTATACTAAGGCCAAAATAAAAAAATAATATGTGAAAAATCGGGGCGCATCAGATAGAAGTGGTGTACCCCGGTTTTGATAGAAATGTGGAGGATGAATTATTATGAAAAGAAGACATTATATTCTGGCAGCTGGCTTGTGTGTATTTGCAAGTCTGTGTGGTTGTGGAAAAAAGGAACAAAAGACAGAATCATCAACAGAAGAGGAGAATGTAACTGTCATTGTGCTAGATAATGACAAAGTGACTCTTACATATACAGGATATGACAAGGAAGCTGATGGTATGACGTTTACTGTTTCCAATAAGACGGGTGATCCTGTTAATATTTATTTTGGGGATGTAGCAATTAACGGAGAGACGATACAGCCATTGTTTGGTCCTGAACTGGAAGCAAATGCAACAGAAGAAGATGTGTGTATGATTGAGTGTGATAAAGCAGTTTCCGTATTGAATGGTATACTTTTTATTGATAACGATGCGGGAGAAACAGTTGGACATTATGAGGTTAAGGATGTTCCTTTATCTGGTAAGGCAGAAGCTTCGGGTGATCAGAGCTTTACATTAAAGGATGGTGCAGTTCAGGTGTTTGATAATGATAAGATTACCATTGCATATACAGGTATAGAGACTGACGGAGAGGGTGAAGATGCAGAGACTTGCCTGGCATTTGAAATCTATAATAAGACAGATGAATTAATTCAGGCAACATTTGACACTATCCTTGTAAATGGAACGGACGAAGAACCATCCTATATGACAGAGGCTCTTGGGCATACATATGGAAAGCTTCTGTGTGATGTAACAGATCCGGCAAGTATAAAAGAGTTAACCGCAAGCGTATCTATCTATACGGCAGAGGATGAGCTGATTGACAGTTATTCCATCGAAAAAGCAGCTTTAAAATAAAATGGTCAGATTTTTAATCTGATTTTAATCTTTCTCCTATTTTAGATTAATTCGTGGTTGGTATAGTAATACCATCAGCTGAGGAGAGAATAGAGAAAGAAGGAAAAAGATATGGATAATTTAGAAAAAGTAGAAAAGTTAAGAGAAAAAACAGGTGTCAGCTATGAGGAAGCCAAGGAGGCATTAGAAGCAAATAATTATGATGTGCTGGATGCGATCATTTATCTGGAAAAGAAGGGTAAGGTAAAAGCACCGGAAGTAACCGATTACACGACGGAACAGGCACAGCAGACATCAACAGAATTCGAACAGGCACAGCAGGAATATACTAGAGACTGCAATAAAAAGACCTTTGGTCAGATGATGGATCAGTTCTTTTCCTGGTGTGGAAGACTTTTGAAGAAAAGCGTTGATTCCAAGTTCATCATAGAAAGACGTGGCAGCACTATGGTGAATGTACCTGTTCTGGTATTGATACTTGCGATTATCTTCGCATTCTGGATCACGATCCCGTTATTAGTGGTCGGTTTATTCTGTGAATGCAGATACCATTTTGCAGGAATCGACAATATCAATGTAGATCTGAACAGTGCTTGTGACAAGGTTGCGGATACGGTAGAAACTATTAAGACAGACATTAACAAGAACTAATGTGAGAGATTAATTTACAATACACAGATTTATTTTAAGGGACATGAAACGAAAATACATTGTCCATGTTCTGATATACTATTATGCAGCAAGCCTTTGCGAATGTCGGTACTTAGCGATCCACGGAGTGGAGCGGTTAGAACCGCTACATGAGCAACAGAGCGAGAGCGTCTTGCGGAATAATAGTATATCAGAATATGGACATAGGTACTCAAGATACTCCCTTAAAATAAATTGTCACAACAAGGAGTAGAGATGAGCCGGAAGATTTTGATTGTAGAGGATGAAGAAAAGATTGCCAGATTTGTAGAGCTGGAATTGGTTCATGAAGGCTATGAAGTAATAAAGGCATTTGACGGGCGGACAGGTCTGGATCTGGCACTATCAGAACATGCTGACCTGATCGTGCTGGATGTTATGCTTCCAAGGCTAAATGGTCTGGAGGTCCTTCGCCGTATTCGTAAAGAAGGAAATAATGTTCCGATCCTGCTGCTTACTGCAAGGGATGCGGTAATGGACAAGGTGTCCGGGCTGGATGCGGGAGCGGATGATTACATTACGAAGCCATTTGCGATCGAAGAACTTCTGGCTCGTATCCGTGTAGCGCTGAAGCGGAAAAGCACCGACCGGCAGGAGACACATAAGCTAGAGATCCATGGGGTCAGCCTGGATACCGACCGGCATGAGGTAATGGTGGCGGGAGAACCGGTGGAGCTTACCAATCGGGAATTTGAGCTTCTGCATACTCTGATGGAGAATAAGAATATCGTCATGGATCGGGAAAAGCTGATGAATATTGTCTGTGGTTATGAGTATGTCGGTGAGACAAATATCATAGATGTATATATCCGGTATCTGCGTACGAAGATCGATGACCGGTTCGGTATCAAGCTGATCACAACGGTACGAGGCGTAGGCTATGTGATCAGGGAATCATAGGAAGGTGTAACGGGATAGAGTATACGGTCTGATGATAAGGGTAGATGCAGAAACAAGAGCAAGATTGAAAGAATGTATAAGAAAAGGTATCACGGATGAATGAAAATAAGAGGATGACCTCGATCGCCAGAAAAATAAATATCAGCTTCTGGCTGAAGGAAGTAGGCAATGTAATAGGAATCAATATTATCATTGCCTTTCTTATTATGGGAACCTGGATGTACTGGTGTACCACAAAGCTTCCGGGTCAGGTAACAGGTGAGCATTATTATTTTAATGTCAATCAAGAAAAGCATACACTGGAATATGTGATCGATGGAAATGACCGGAAATCATATGCATATGATTTCCGGGATGTAAGGGATCTGGTAGCTGTACCGGGAATCATACTGTTATCGGCAGAAGGATTTGTGTTGTTCTTTGCGTTATTCCGGACTTCTGTTGTCAGAAGAAAGCTGAAGCCGTTAAATGATCTGGCGGTAAAGGCAGAACAGATCAGTAAGATGTCATTTGAGCAAAATGGTATGGAGGACCAGAAGAAACGTTCCGATAAGAAGTCTGCAAAGACGTTTGACCAGAATCAGATGGATCATCTGGAACAGGCAATATCACATATTTCTCCGGATGATGCCGAACAGGGAGTCCATACCGGAGACAAGGAATTGAAAAGTATTGAGATCGCGTTGAATAACCTGCTTCGGAATATGAAGGAAAACGAAAGGCGGCAGGTACGGTTTGTATCGGATGCATCACATGAGCTTCGGACACCTATTGCTGTGATCCAGGGATACGTGAATATGCTGGATCGATGGGGAAAAGAGGATGAAAAGGTTCTGACAGAATCCATCGAAGCCCTTAAGAATGAGTCCCAGCACATGAAGGAGCTGGTAGAACAGCTTCTGTTCCTTGCGCGGGGTGACAGCGGAAGAAATACTCTGAATAAAGTGAAACTGGATCTGAATCAGATGGTCAGTGAGGTCTGGGAGGAATCCCAGATGATCGATGAGAAGCACCGCTATCTGTTTCGGGGCACAGATCCTGCATATATGACAGGTGATATAGCCATGATCAAACAGTCCATCCGGATCTTTGTACAGAATGCGGCAAAGTATTCTTCGGATGGTGCGGATATTACATTAGGAGTTATGCTGGAATCCGGTTATGTCAGTTATATGATCCAGGATGAGGGCATCGGAATGGAGTCGTCAGATGTCGTTCATATCTTTGAACGATTCTACCGATCGGACGAAGCGAGAAACAGCGAGACCGGCGGTTCCGGCCTGGGACTTTCCATAGCCAAATGGATCGTCGATGCTCACTCCGGCACGATCCAGGTCGTATCCCGTCCGGAGATCGGCACCCGATTTATTGTCCGTTTCCCGATGTGTGAGTAAAAAAGAGGTTGAACAACAACAACCTCTTTAGCGGAAAGGTCTGGTGCGGAATTCGTTAAAGACCATGAAGATGGCGACCGCTCCGGCAAGTCCATCGGCGATAGGACCGGAATACATAATGCCATCAATACCCATAAAAAGCGGCAGAATAATTAATAATGGAAGAAGGAACAGGATTTGTCTGGTCAATGACAGGAATGTTCCTTTTTTCGGTTTGCCGATCGATGTAAAGAAGTTCGAAGTGATCGGCTGCATAAAGTTTATAAACGTAAAGAACAGAAAAATACGAAAATAGCTGATCGAAAACTGGAAGTAGCTTTCGGAGCCATTTCCGAAAATGGATATGATCTGCCTTGGCACAAACTGGAATAATAGAAACGCAATGAGCGCGATCACAAATCCACAGGTAGAGGCGAACAGATAGGCAGACTTTACCCGTTTGTATTTTCCTGCACCGTAGTTATAGCTGGTGATTGGCTGTAAGCCTTGTGATATACCGATAATCAGAGATAGAAATACCTGATTTACTTTTGTGATGATTCCGGCACAGGCGATAGGGATTGCTTCGCCATAGATGGAAAGGGAGCCATAGTATTTGAGAGATTTGTTCATAATGATCTGTACGATCATCATGGCAAGCTGATTGCTGCAAGGAGCAGTACCAAGGGATGTGACTCTCGCTATGATCGGTCTACTGATGCGGAGATGTTCTTTTCTTATCGTTACAGTCTTACAGTGGGATAAAAACCAGATGACAAGACCGGCGGATATTACCTGACCGATAACGGTTGCGATGGCTGCGCCTGTCATACCCATCTGAAGAACGGATACAAACAGAGCATCTAAGATGGTGTTGATCACGGCTCCGGTAAGGTTACAGATCATGCTGATCTTTGGTCTGCCATCTGCCCGGATCAGATGACCGCTTCCGGTCGTGAGGATCAGGAAAGGAAAACCAATCGCAACAATGCCTGTGTAAGTTTTTGCATAGGAAAGTACATTGTCGGGAGATCCAAAGAAACGGAGCAGAGGCTCTAAGAACAGCAGGGTGATCGTGGTTAAAATTACACCACAGCCAAAGAGCATGACAGCGGAATTGCCGATATAATAAACTGCTTTTTTCTTTTCTCCTTTTCCCATAGCCAGATTAAAAGCAGATGCGCCGCCGATGCCGAACAGCAGAGCAATCGCGATACAGGATATGGAAAGTGGAAATGAAATATTGGTTGCGGCATTTCCGAGTTCACCGACATTTCGCCCAATGAAAAACTGGTCAACAATGTTATAAAGAGAGCTGACCAGCATGGCTACTATACTTGGAATAGCAAATTGCATTAATAATTTTTTTACGGGTCGAGTGCCGAGAGGATTTTCATTCGTTGTCTGTGTATTCATGTGAGTTGTCCTTGTTTACAGTTTCTTGCGGGTGTAGGTCGTGCGGGTAAATATAATGTCGTCACCACCGGATTCACCGGTTGTAATATCGAATTCATCTGCATTGAATTCTGGGAAGAAGACATCTCCGTCTTCAACGACAGTATCAACTTCTGTGATATACATCGTATCAACCAGTGGAAGTGCCTCTTTGAACAGCCCATATCCACCGGAGATATAGATATTTCCCTCTTTTACAGCATCAAGAGCTTCCTGTAAAGAATGAACGGTAAGCAGGTTTTCACCGGAGTAATTGGCAGTATTTGACACAACGATATTCATTCGGTTCGGGAGAGGATGTCCGATCTCTTCATATGACTTACGTCCCATAACCACAGTATTCCCTGTTGTCAGTTCTTTAAACTGTTTCTGTTCTCCTTTGATCCGCCATGGGATCTGTCCATTTTTTCCAATTACATTATTTTTTGAACGTGCGACGATTAATCCTATCATAGTATGGGTTCCTTTCTCAGATGTCATATTTATTTTTCAGCATACCTGATCTTACGAAAATCAGCAAGTGGATTGCTGGTTTAAGCATGCCAGTTGTTGTTTCAGATATTCATATCTTAAACGTTTTTCTTCTTTTGCAAAATGTACTTCACGGAACTGCTCAGGATTGTTCTTATAAGAAAGAGTCTCATCACCAAACTGTTCACTGGTCAGGTCAAATATATGACCGTTGACATCGTTATAGCAATGATAGTTTCCGCCGGGACGCAGGATGCCATACACCTTGCCGCCAAAGATGTCCTGAACCAGAAATGCTGTGATAGAACACTGCCCCAAGGTTTTATTCTCCGGTGTCCAGCCATCACGCAGTCTTGGTGCGCAAGTATCAGCACACCAGATATCAGATAATCTGTCATACAGATCCTGTGGTGTATGGATTCCTTTATACTTGTTTGTTATGGCAGGAACGGTTGCCTGTTCCCAACCATAGAAGTTGTAGGTCTTCATTTTCAAATATCTCCTCATTTGCTATTGAATGAACTGTGTTGCTTTTGTTTGGATTTATAAATGATATTTATAGTATACGTTTCAGTTTGCAGTTCTCGATTCCTGCGCTCCAGAATTCTGACAGCGGGATCCCTTTGACCTGACAGATGATACTGGAATTCATAGCTCCATGTCCTACGATCAGGACATCTTTTCCCTCGTCCAGTTGTGGTTTTACAACCTCTTTCAGGAATTCTCCTGTTCTTGCAAATAGCTGTTCAAAGCTTTCTCCACCATCCTTTGGAACTTTATAGTTTGCCGGATCAAGAAAGAGATCTTTTATTGGACAGCCGGGAGTAGTTATGCAGTTTGCGGTTCCTTCATAGCTGCCAAAACTCATTTCTTCTAACCGGTCGTCCGTTATGATCGGAATGTTCCGCCCTTTTAATACGATCTCGGCTGTTTCCTTTGCTCGGATAAGGGGAGAGCAGTAGCAGATATCAAAATGGATATCGGCATATTCTGTTCTGGCATGCTCCGCCATCTGGCGTCCTTCTTCATTTAATGGAATGTCTGTCCGACCTTGTAGTTTCCGCATGGCATTCCAGTCTGTTTTTCCATGTCGCATGATGTATAACATTGTTGTATCTCCTATAGATATAATTTTTTATCTTCCGAATGTCTGACAAGCATCCAATTCTCTTTCCTCAAATATCTTTTTAATATGTCTCGATATAGTTGATTTATCCCTTTGAAACAGTTCTGCCATCTGGTCAAGTGATAACCAGACTGTATCATTTCCAAATTTCTCATATTTTCTCGTTGCTCTTATCTTTCACCATGTTTTCCGTTTTAATATAGTATGCCAACAGCCTAAGGACATAATCTGGAGCATTACACATTCCTCTTTCCTACGCTGTCTTTGCACTTCGTGCACGCCAATCGTGGACAGCTATCGCATGGTCAGTGCTAATGCTTCTCTGCGTCGCTAACGCTCCTTGACAAGGTTCAAGGAGGTTCTGCTCTCGCTTCGCTCGCCAGAACAACTGCGTTTCTAAGTTCAGACTTCGTGCGTTGCACTTGTCTTCTCTAAGAGAACGCAAGTTTCAACGTGCCCGGTGTGACCAAATTGGTCGACGACAGCGACTTTTTCGAGGTGGTAGCCGGCGGGAGTGAGGATGGCGATGTCACGGGCAAGGGTTGCGGGATCGCAGCTTACATAGACAAGCCGTTTTGGATTCATCCGGATCAGGGTGTCAAGGAGTACCTTGTCACAGCCTTTTCTTGGTGGATCGACAACGACGACATCTGCATGGGAACCATCGCCGCCTTTTTCGTAAATGGCAGGAACGACTTCCTCCGCTTTTCCGGTAAAGAATTCGACGTTGTGGATATCGTTAAGTTCCGCATTTTTACGGGCATCCAGGATTGCCTGAGGAACGATCTCCACACCGTATACCTGTTTTGCTTTCTGAGCAAGAAACAGGGAGATGGTTCCGATGCCGCAGTACATATCCCAGACGGTTTCCTCGCCGTTCAGATCTGCATATTCCAATGCTTTTTCATAAAGTACCTTAGTCTGCACAGGGTTTACCTGATAGAAGGATAGAGGTGAGATCCGGTATTTTACATTGCCGATATAATCTGTGATGTATGGACTGCCCCACAGTGTTTTGCAGGTTGGTCCAAGAATCTTATTTGTTTTTTCTGTATTGATGTTCAGGCAGATTGAAGTCATTCCGGAAATTTTTGTCAGACGGGAGATGAGTTCATCTGCATGAGGTAGTTTTTTTCCATTTACGATGAGACAGACCATAACTTCGCCGGTTGTAAACCCAACACGAGTCAGAATATGACGTACCAGACCCTGTCCGGTTGTTTCGTTATAAGTGGAAATGTTATATTCCGTGAGAAATGCGCGGATGATCGGCAGAATCTGATCATTTACTTCTGCACCGATCGCACAGGTATCGGAATCGATGATCGAATGGGTTCTGCCGGCATAGAAGCCGATCACGATATTGCCGTTTTTGTCTCTGCCAACCGGAAACTGTGCTTTATTTCGATAGTGGTATGGTTCTTTCATACCATAGATTGGTTCCATCAGAGTATCGGGATTCTCAATCTTGCCGATCCGGCGCAGACATTCTCTTACTTTATTCCATTTGTATTCCAACTGCTTCTCATAGGAAATGTGCTGAAGACTGCATCCACCACAGCTCTTTGCGACTGGGCAGACCGGAGTTACGCGGTAAGGGGATGGTGTGATCAGGCGAACCAGCCGTCCGTAGGCGATCGATTTTTTTGCTTTCATGATCGAGATCTCGGCTACGTCACCGATCACTGTATCTTTGACAAATACAGTGATATTCTGCACGTTATTTCCATCTTCGGATGAAGCTTTCGTGGAAATGTCTGTGCCTGTTTTGTTATTTGCTACATCAGAAAGAGAGAGATGGCCGATGCCTTCTCCCTCATTTCCCATGTCCGTTATTTCTATTGTATATATACTGTTCTTTTTAAGTTCCATAAAATAAATATCGTATCCTTTATTTTGTAGATCTGCGGATATTACTTTCTATCATTTTATTGTAACCAAGCCAGCCGGTCTCGTCCTTGCTGTCTAATGCTTCCATGAATGTCTGGATCTTGGCATCTGTATTATCGGCAAATGATAATGCAAGTGCTTCGATCAGGGCAGGCTTCTTTGGAGAGCCGTATTCCAGTTCGCCGTGGTGGGAGAGGATACAGTGCTCCAGTTCGTTTGCTTCCTTTGCAGGAAATTCCGGAACAGAATCACGAATCTTGTCGCGGATCATCATAGTACCCATTACGATGTGACCAAGTAACTGACCGGAATCTGTGTAATCATTTTCCGGGAATGTTGAAAGCTCATAGACCTTGCCGATGTCATGAAGCATGGCAGCAGTCAGGAGCAGGTCACGATTTAAGATCAGGTAGTATGTAGTGTAGTAGTCACACATGCTGGTAACTGCCAGAGTGTGCTCTAACAGACCACCGACAAATCCATGATGAATGGATTTGGCAGCCGAATGCTTTTTGAATTCTTTTGCAAGAGCTTTGTCCTCTACAAAGAAGCTTTCCAGAAGCTTTTTGTAGTAAGGCTTTTCGATCGTTGCGATAATGCCAAGCAGCTTGTCAAACATTTCATCGACATTTTTCTTCGTGCATGGCATATAGTCGTTGATATCGTATTCCCCTTCTTCAGCGATACGGATCTTCTTAATTGTCAACTGGAGAGTGTTGTTAAATGAGGTAACCTGACCGTCAACCTTAACATAGTTCATGGATTCAAAATGCCCAATTCCGCTGTTCAGTTCCCAGATCTTACCATCCATTGTTCCGCTGGCATCTACCAGCTGCAGAGAATAGTAGGATTTACCTGATTTTGTCTTTCCTGTGATCTTGTTTTTGCAGAGGTAAACCTCTGAAACCATTTCGCCTTCGCGAAGCTCGTGTATATATCTCATAATGTAAGCCTTCCTGTTATTTTGTTCCGAAAATTCTGTCGCCGGCATCACCGAGACCCGGGCAGATGTAAGCATTTTCATTTAAGCATCTGTCAAGCTGACCAACATAGATCTGGATGTCCGGGTGATCCTTCTGAAGTCTTTCCAGACCTTCGGGAGCAGCGATGATACACATGAATTTGATATTCTTGCCGCCGTGCTGTTTGATAAATGAAACAGCTTCGGAACCGGAACCGCCGGTTGCTAACATTGGATCAACAACAAGGATTGTTCTCTGCTCGATCGGATCCGGCAGTTTACAGTAATACTCATGCGGCTCGTGTGTCTTCGGGTCTCTGTAGAGCCCGATGTGTCCAACCTTTGCTGATGGAACCAGAGCAAGGATGCCGCTTACCATGCCAAGACCGGCACGGAGGATCGGTACAACTGCCATCTTTTTGCCTGCGATCATAGGAGATTTGCAGGTTTCGATCGGAGTCTTGATCTCTACATCTTCTGTAGGCAGATCACGAAGTGCTTCGTAGCCCATAAGCATAGCGATTTCTTCTACAAGTGTACGGAATTCATTTGTTCCGGTGTTCTCGTTTCTTAACATTGATATTTTGTGTTTGATCAAAGGATGATTCATAATTGTGACATTACTCATATCGGTAACCCCTTTTCGTAAAATTTTTAACTGTGTATAATTCTACCATAAGACAACAGGAAATTAAACCCTGCGATACCGGAAAAATCAACGGAAATCATTTCAGACAGACATAAAAAATCATCGACCGCGCCAACAGAACAGTTTTTAGAATGATCAGGAAAAACTGTCGGTCGGCAGGACCGATGATTTTGTAAAATATAATATTAATCGTTGTAGTCCGGCAGATCGTTATAGTACATTTTGATCGCATTTGTGCTCTTTTCCAGAACTGCCATTGTCGATGGAAGAGGAACCGCGATCAGATCGTCGAATTCAAATTCACCAAGCTCCGGTCGGATCTCATATCCAAGATTTCGTTCGTTGATCGAGAAATCAGCTTGAAACTGGTAATTGTTTCCTCTGGCGTCCAAGCGGATCCATTTCTTGACATCCGGTTCAAATACTGCATTCAGTGCATGAAGTGCCAGCTTGTTATCATATGTGAATCGTTTGATCCTCTGGTAGCAGAATCCGGTGTAAATACCATTTGCACGCATCAGTGCGGCTAACAGATTTGCCTTTGAATAGCTGATACCGGTTTTCTTTTCCAGAACATCTGATGCAGAGATCGTGATCGTGGAATCTTTGGCGTCCCAGGTGTGATCAATTTCATCTCTGACAAAATAATATATGGTTTCTATTTTTTCGTAAACAGATCTGCAGTTTTTGGTAAGATCCATAGCCTTCTCCATAACCATGGGATTGTCGAAATCGACATATTTATCATACTGTAGATATGCTGCATCCCTATTTCTCTGTATTAGCTTCATGTTTACCTCCCAAAAGTATTACAAGTAAGATAAATGACAGAGAACCAATCTCTGAAACTCCAGCTATTTGTCGCTGGTTACTTGAAATATGTAGAACTTCAGATAATATGATTCATCTGCAGCCCACAGAATCGGATGATCAGGAGCCTGAGTACGGAATTCAACCTGTCTCAGTCGTTTGTGAGAGTTGGAAGCAGCCTGCCCGATGGTTTTTGTAAAGAGTTCATAGTCCATGAAATGGGAGCATGAACAGGTGGCAAGAAAGCCGCCATCTTTAACGAGCTTCATGGCTCTCAGATTTATTTCCCGATAACCTTTTACAGCGTTTTTAATTGAGTTGCGTGATTTTGTAAATGCAGGTGGATCCAGAATTACAACGTCGAATTTCTCGCCCTGTTCTTCCAGTTCAGGGAGCAGATCAAAGACATCTTTACAGATAAATGTAACCGAATCCTCCAGATGGTTCAGCTTTGCATTTTCCTGTGCCTGTCTGACCGCAAGTGCGGAAGCATCTACACCCAGTACGCTTGTGGCACCGGCAATTCCGGCGTTCAGCGCAAAAGAGCCTGTGTGTGTGAAACAGTCAAGAACTTTTGCATCCTTACAAAGACGCTGGATCGCAAGTCGGTTGTATTTCTGGTCAAGAAAGAAGCCGGTCTTCTGACCGTCTTTTACGTCAACAATATAGTGTACGCCATTTTCAATAATTTCCACGTTCGTGTCGAATTCATCCCCAATGAATCCCTTGAATGGCTGCATCCCTTCATTTATTCTAACTTTAGCATCGCTACGCTCATAAACACCTTTGATTATTATACCATCTGATTTAAGGACATTTTTTAAAATATTTATTAACAAATTTTTAACTCTGTCAATTCCAAGTGCAAGTGACTCAACGACTAGCACATCTTCAAATTTGTCAATCACAATACCGGGTAGGAAGTCTGCCTCGCCAAATACGATACGGCAGCTGCTTGTATCTACGGTTTTCTTACGATAATCCCATGCTGCCTGCAGACGCATGCGGAAGAAATCTTCATTGATCTCGGTATCGACGTGACGTGTCAGCATACGGACAGTGATCTTGGAATTCGTATTGATAAATCCCTTTCCCATCGGATATCCGTCAAAGTCTTTTACAATGATGATATCCCCGTTTTCAAAACTCCCCATGATGGTATCTATTTCATTGTCATAAATCCAGGCGCCGCCGGCTTTGATGGTTCTGCCCTCGCCCTTCTTTAATGTTACGATTGCGCTCATGTTACACCTCGTTCATTTTTTGATAAATTATAGTATATCATGGATGGCATGTTTTTTAAATCCGCTTTGCGGATGAAACAGTGGGAAGCAGAAGGTTCTTACAGAATAAAGAACAAATATTCGATTTGCTCTGTACTTTTTTTAAATGGAATGATATATTAGACAGAGAACAATAATAAGAATATTGATTGTATTTATATAGATATATCAGGAGAACATAATGGATCATTTCAAATTAGTATCAGAATATCAGCCGACCGGTGATCAGCCGCAGGCGATCAAAGAGCTGGTGGATGGATTTAAAGAAGGAAATCAGTTTGAAACCCTGTTAGGTGTAACCGGTTCCGGTAAGACATTTACCATGGCAAATGTAATAGCACAACTGAATAAACCGACGCTGGTGCTTGCGCACAACAAAACGCTGGCGGCACAGTTATATTCGGAAATGAAGGAATTTTTTCCGGAAAATGCGGTAGAATATTTTGTTTCTTATTATGATTATTATCAGCCGGAAGCATATGTGGCATCGACTGATACTTATATAGCGAAGGATTCTGCGATCAACGATGATATTGACAAGATGCGTCACAGTGCAACAGCAGCCTTGATCGACAGAAAAGATGTTGTGGTCGTATCCTCGGTATCCTGTATTTACGGTATCGGTGATCCGGATGAATACCGGGAGCAGATGCTGTCGCTCCGTGTCGGAATGATCAAGGATCGGGATATGGTGATCGATGAACTGACGGATATCCAGTATGTCAGAAATGATATGGATTTCCACCGTGGAACATTCCGTGTACACGGGGATGTGCTGGAGATCCTTCCGGTATCGACATTTGAAGATGCTGTGCGGGTTGAATTTTTTGGTGATGAGATCGACCGTATCTGTGAATTTGATCCGTTGACCGGGGAGATCAGGCGCAGTTTGAATTTTACCTGTATCTTTCCTGCTTCTCATTATGTTGTCGGACATGAGAAGCTGGAACGTGCACTTACAAAGATCGAAGCGGAATTGGCTGAACGGGTACAGTATTTTAAGGAAAATGATAAGCTGATCGAAGCGCAGCGGATTGAAGAACGGACAAATTTTGATATAGAGATGATGCGGGAGACAGGCTTCTGCTCCGGTATCGAGAATTATTCAGGACCATTATCCGGCAGAGAATCCGGGGAGACTCCGAGCACATTGCTGGATTTCTTCGGTGATGATTTCCTGTTGATCATAGATGAGTCGCATATGACGATTCCGCAGGTCGGAGGAATGTATGCAGGTGATCGTTCCAGAAAACAGAATCTGGTGGATTATGGATTCCGTCTGCCATCCGCATTGGACAACCGTCCGTTAAACTTTGAAGAATTTGAATCGAAGTTAGATCAGGTGTTATTTGTATCGGCGACACCATCCAAATATGAAGCAGAACATGAGCTGCTCCGGGCCGAGCAGATCATTCGACCGACCGGATTGCTGGATCCACCGGTGGATGTCCGTCCGGTAGAAGGACAGATCGACGACCTGATGTCAGAGATATTGAAAGAGACAGAACAGGGACACAAGGTTCTGGTTACAACACTTACAAAACGTATGGCAGAGGATCTGACAGATTTCCTGCGTGAGAATGGCATTAAGGTCAAATATCTTCATTCTGATATTGATACAATGGAGCGTGTAGAGATCGTGCGTGATCTCAGAATGGGTGTATTTGACGTATTAGTTGGTATCAACCTCCTTCGTGAGGGACTTGATATTCCGGAGATCACACTGGTGGCTATCCTGGATGCAGATAAAGAGGGCTTCCTGCGTTCGGAGACTTCATTGATCCAGACGATCGGACGTGCTGCGAGAAATTCAGAAGGTCATGTTATCATGTATGCAGATATGATGACAGACTCCATGAAACGTGCGATCTCGGAGACAAATCGTCGTCGAAAGATTCAGGATGCTTATAATAAGGAACATGGGATCATACCGAAGACGATCCAGAAGAGTATCCGTGATCTTATTACAAATGAAGTCACAGAAGATAAACCGGTTGTGGATGCAGAGAAAGATATTGAATCCATGACAAAGAAAGAGCTGAAAGCAATGATCGATAAGCTGACAAAGAAGATGAACATGGCAGCCGCCGACCTGAACTTTGAAATGGCAGCGATCGTCCGTGATGAGCTGAAAAAATATAAAGAAGCTTTACGAGATTATGATAAGTAGAAAATACAATACAGATCATGCTGTCGTACTAATTGAAAGTGTATAAACATGTATGATCATATTATTATTTGTTTGAATATTAGTTGTTAAACTAATATGAAAGATATCATTACTATTATGAAGTAAGCCTTATCCGAGGCCGGTACTTAAGTTGCGTTTTTTGCAACTTTATGTACCGCTGCACGAGGATACGAGCGGAAGCGTCTTACGGAATAATATGTAATGTATCTTTCATATTGTATAAAAGTAATAATAAATATAATGATCATACATGTTTATAAGATTCAAATAAAATGAGCAGAAAGAAGGTCAACCGAAATGGGTGATATTAAGTATATTACGATTAAAGGTGCAAAAGAACATAACCTGAAGAATATAGATGTGAAGATTCCGAGAGATAAATTTGTCGTTGTGACAGGTCTGTCCGGTTCGGGCAAATCCTCACTGGCATTTGATACGATCTATGCCGAAGGTCAGCGACGCTATATGGAGTCCTTATCTTCCTATGCAAGACAGTTCCTTGGACAGGCAGAGAAGCCGGATGTCGAGAAGATCGAGGGCCTGTCGCCTGCGATATCGATCGATCAGAAATCGACAAATAAGAATCCGAGATCCACAGTCGGAACAGTAACGGAGATCTATGATTATTTCCGTCTGTTATATGCAAGAGCAGGAATCCCACACTGTCCGAAATGTGGAAAAGTGATCAGCAAACAGAGCGTGGATCAGATGGTAGACGATATCATGCAATTGCCGGAACGGACAAAATTCATGGTACTCGCACCGGTTATAAGAGGCAGAAAAGGGGAACATGTGAAGCTGTTGGAGAAGGCGGCAAAGAGCGGTTTTGTCCGTGCGATCATTGATGGCAGTATGTATGAGTTATCCGAGGAGATCAAGCTGGATAAGAATAAGAAGCATAATATTGATATTGTTGTGGATCGTCTGGTCGTTCGTCCTGATATGGAACGAAGACTGACAGATTCTGTAGAGACAACTCTGCGGATGGCAGAAGGTCTGATGAAGATTGAGGTTATAAATACAGATGGAGAAAATGAAATCTTGAATTTCTCTGACAGCTTTTCCTGCCCGGATTGTGGAATCAGCATTGATGAGATCGAGCCCAGAAGCTTTTCATTCAACAATCCATTTGGCGCATGTCCATGTTGTGCCGGTCTGGGATTTAAGATGGAATTTGATCCGGATCTGATGATCCCGGATACCAAGCTGTCGATCAATGAAGGGGCAATTGTTGTGCTGGGCTGGCAGTCCTGTAATGATGGAAAGAGTTTCACAAATGCAGTACTTCGTGCATTGGCAGAGGAATATCATTTCTCACTGGACACACCATTTCAGGATTACAGTGATGAGATCAAAGATCTGTTATTATATGGCAAGAACAGCCGTCCGGTAAAGGTTCACTATAAAGGACAGCGTGGAGAAGGCGTCTATGATATTACATTTGAAGGACTGATCAAGAATGTCCAGCGAAGATATCGGGAGACCGGAGGTGAGACGACCAAGGCCGAGTATGAGACTTTTATGACGATCACGCCATGTGAAGAATGTAAAGGAAAACGTCTGAAACCGACAGCACTGGCTGTTACGATCGCCGATAAGAATATTGATGATCTGACCAGAATGTCGATCGAGGATCTTACAAACTTTATGGATAATATTAAGTTGACAGACCGGCAGATGCTGATCGGCGGGGCAGTTTTAAAGGAGATCCGGGCGAGACTGCATTTTCTGATCGATGTAGGCCTTGATTATCTGGCACTTTATCGTTCTACAGGCACATTGTCCGGTGGAGAGGCACAGCGAATCCGTCTGGCGACACAGATCGGTTCCGGGCTTGTGGGAGTTGCTTATATTCTGGATGAACCAAGTATTGGTCTGCATCAGAGAGATAATGATAAGCTGATCGGAGCATTGGAGCATTTGCGTGATCTTGGAAATACTCTGATTGTGGTAGAGCATGATGAAGATACGATGCGTGCAGCAGATTATATTATAGATATCGGTCCGGGAGCCGGTGAAAATGGTGGTTATGTTGTTGCGGAAGGTACAGCAGAGGAGATCATGAAAAATGAGAACTCGATTACCGGTGATTATTTAAGCGGAAGAAAAAAGATTCCGGTACCGGAGGTACGAAGAAAGCCAACGGGCTGGCTGACCGTTCAGAATGCGTATGAGAACAACCTGAAGCATATTGATGTGAATATACCACTGGGTATTATGGTATGCGTGACTGGTGTATCCGGTTCGGGAAAGAGCTCACTTGTAAATGAGATCTTATATAAGAAGCTGGCGAGAAGACTGAACAAGAGCCGTATCAAACCGGGACATCATGATCACATCGTGGGTTACGATGCACTCGATAAGGTGATCAATATCGATCAGTCACCAATCGGAAGAAGCCCGAGATCGAACCCGGCAACCTATACAGGTGTATTTGACATGATCCGTGATCTGTTTGCAAATACAAAGGATGCCAAGGCAAGAGGATATAAGAAGGGAAGATTTTCATTCAATGTATCGGGTGGACGATGCGAAGCCTGCCGTGGTGATGGTATCATCAAGATCGAGATGCATTTCCTGCCGGATGTCTATGTTCCTTGTGAGGTATGCGGTGGCAAGCGGTACAATCGTGAGACACTGGAAGTAAAATATAAAGGTAAGAGCATTTATGATGTTCTGGATATGACTGTGGATGAAGCCTGCGAGTTCTTTGCAAATGTTCCAAGCATTCTGCGAAAGATCGAAACGTTAAAGGATGTTGGCCTGGGCTATATCCGTCTGGGACAGCCATCTACCACTTTATCCGGAGGAGAGGCACAGAGAGTAAAGCTTGCGACGGAGCTTGCCAGACGTGGAACCGGAAAGACGATCTACATTCTGGATGAACCGACGACCGGACTTCATTTCGCCGATGTTCATCGTCTGGTGGATATTCTTCGCAGACTTAGTGACAGTGGAAATACCGTAGTTGTTATCGAGCATAATCTGGATGTTATAAAGACTGCCGATTATATCATCGACATGGGACCGGAAGGCGGTGTTCGCGGTGGAACAGTGATCGCACAGGGAACACCGGAGGAGATCGCAGAATGTGAGAATTCATATACCGGACAATATCTGAAGCGGTATTTATAAAGTGTGAAGATAGAGAATACAATTAAGCTCTTATATAGATATCAGTTTTATAGAATGTGTAGAATTGATATAGAGGAATTAGAGATATAGAAATTTGGAAACATAAGGAATTAGCAACATGAGGAATGATAAGATCATTGGCGCATTGATCGGCCTTGTAGGTGCGGCCGGTAATTCCGGCTGGACAGAGAAAACAGATCAGATGATCGCAAGTGCGTTATTACAGGAAGACAATGATGAGACAATAGAGGAAATACACCGGGAGAAATACCGACTTTCTCCCGGGTGTTCCACCTGTACGGCTCCATGCGGGAATACATCTGATTATGATATGAGCTGTTTCTGGAATGGCAGCCTGGAAGAACAGAAGCGTAAGCATGACATAATCAATGAATTACAGCAGGTGGCAGAACAGTATAACAGCGGAAATCTTAAGAGATTACCTGAGGTCTGTTTCCGTGCACTTGCATGCTTTTCCTATGGCATGGACGAAGCTGCATACGAGTCTTTAATGAGCGACTTCCATAATATAGCCGAAACTGTTTAAGAGTAGAACTGCAGATAGAGTTACAGTTATATCTTAGCGTTTATGTTCTATATAGATTTGCTTTTCAGGTAGCCAAGGCTGACAAATAACACTACGACTTCAACGATCGGCATAACAAACCACAGGCTGGATGCACCCAGACACAATGGAAATACAAGGATACAGATACTGCTTAAGATGATATTTCGGAGCAGTGAGATGCACAGGGATTGTGCAGATCGCAGTATCGCCTGTAAATAGTAAGAAGTCAGCAGGTTAATGCCAAATGGCAGGAATGCAAAAAAGTAGGTTCGTATACCCAGATTTGCAATATCAGTCAGTGTTGGATTCATTTTAATAAAAATACGACAGACCGCAGTCGGGAATAAGATTCCACTAAGCGAGAAGATGGCACCCATTATAAGGATAGTGGTATATGCCATCTTTTTTATTCCTTTGATTCGGACCCCATTTCCTGCACCATAATTAGTAGAGATAACAGGCTGGATCGACTGACCGACTCCGGTAAACAGGGAGTTGAACAGGATTACACAGTTTGAGATCACGCTGTAGATCGAGAGTGCATTTTCACCGCAGTATTTCAGGATCTGGATATTAAACAGCAGTACGATGAATCCATTTGCAAATTCATTGAAAAAACTTGGGATACCACCGACAATAATATGACGGATACTGGGAATCGTGTGAATCGGTCGGATGAAATGAAGACCGTTTTTGCGTGAGAAAAAGTGTGAGCCACCGACAATTACCTGGATAGTCATACCGAGAACGGAAGCGAATGCGGCACCGCCCATTCCCATATGCATAGGAAATACAAAAATGATATCCAGTGCGATATTTACGACGCCGCCAAGCAGAACTCCCGCCATTGCACGGTTTGGATCATTGTCGGCACGGATAAAGATTGCTACATAATTTGAAAATACAGCAACCGGAAGGAAAATGTTGATATAACGCATGTAGGACATGGCGTATGGGAATAAGGTGTCATTTGCTCCCATCAGATGAAGCAGCTTAGGCATGCAGGTGGCATAGATCAGCCATAATAGGGTAGTAACAGCCGTAATCAGGAAAAAAGAGATTGTAAAATAACGATTGGATTTCTGATGATTACCACTTCCCCTGTGAACACTCATCTGTACAGAGCCGCCGACACCAAACAGGATTCCGGTTGACATCAGGATGCAGAGAAGTGGTGTTGTAATACTTAGGGCAGCAAGAGCATCTGCGCCGACACCTTTTCCAATGACGATCGCATCTGTCAGTGTATAAATAGACATAACCATGGCACTTCCAAGTGATGGTATCAGAAATTTGAAGTATAATTTTTTCAGATTGTCTTTTAATAAATCCATTATAAGTCCTCCTATGCTGTGCTGTTCACAAAAAAAGAGCCAGATAAGATAATCTTATCTGGCTCATAACATTCATGTCCATCCGGGAATCCTGAATAACATTCAGAACACCTTGCAAGGTATATCATATATACCGTCCGATTCGTGCCTATTATACCAAGTTGATAGAAAATGTCAATCAATTTTATGGCATTTTTTGTATGCGGGTGTTATAATAGCATCCGCAAAAAACACAGTGAGGTAGGAATAAATGAATTTTATTAAGAAAAACTGGATAGGAATTCTGGTGTGTTTTATCATAGCAGTTCCTTCATGGTTAATTGGAAAACGGTTTCCGGTTGTCGGCGGACCGATCATTGCGATATTAGCCGGTATGTTGATCGCACTCGTATGGACGGATAAGGGAAAGGCAGAAGCCGGTATCAAATGGACATCAAAGATTGTTTTGCAGACAGCCGTTGTATTATTAGGATTTGGCATGAATCTCGGAGTAATCCTGCAGACAGGAAAACAGTCGCTTCCGATCATTATCTGTACGATCGGTACATCCTTATTGATCGCATGGATCCTTCGAAAGGTGATGAAGGTTCCGGCAAATACTTCGATTCTTGTCGGTGTTGGATCTTCTATCTGTGGTGGTTCCGCAATCGCAGCAACAGCACCGGTTATAGATGCAGATGACGATGAAGTCGCACAGGCTATTTCTGTTATCTTTTTCTTTAACGTGCTTGCGGCTATCTTCTTCCCGATCATAGGAAAAGCAATAGGATTTGATACGGCATCCGGTGATGCATTTGGAATATTTGCGGGAACAGCCATCAATGATACATCTTCTGTAACAGCGGCGGCATCAACATGGGACAGCATGTGGAATCTTGGAAGTGAGACTCTCAATAAGGCAGTAACGGTAAAACTGACCAGAACACTGGCAATTATACCGATCACATTAGTGCTTGCGGCAGTTCGTGCAAGACAGGCGGCAAAGACAGAGCAGAAGACAAATGGATTCAGCTTGAAAAAAGCATTTCCTATGTTCATTCTGTATTTTGTGATCGCATCTATAATCACAACGATCTGTATCAGTCTGGGCGTAAATGCGGATGTATTTGCACCGTTAAAGGAGCTGTCCAAATTCTTCATTATCATGGCTATGGCGGCGATCGGGTTAAACAGCAATGTTATTAAGCTGATCAAAACCGGTGGCAAGCCGATTTTGCTAGGTGCATGCTGTTGGATCGGCATTACCTTGGTCAGCCTGCTTATGCAGCATGTTATGGGAATCTGGTAAAAGCATGTAAGAACGCCCTTGGGGCATATATGGCAGAAAACCTGTAACAGCAATATGCCCCATATGGTTTATACAACAGAACACAAGTGGTCTGTGAAATAAATCCATATGGGGCATATTATTGTTATACGATATTCGTATTACGAAAGAAATTAGTCGTTAGCTTTGCCAACTGATCCGAAAAGTTCCATCTTTTCTTTAACAGTAGCCTTGATAGCTTCGAAACCAGGAGCAAGAAGCTTTCTAGGATCAAATCCCTTACCTTCAAGATCCTTACCAGCCTCGATGTACTTTCTTGTAGCATCTGCGAATGATAACTGGCACTCTGTGTTAACATTGATTTTTGAAACGCCAAGTGAGATAGCTTTCTTGATCATGTCAGCAGGGATACCTGTACCACCGTGAAGAACTAATGGCATAGTACCTGTCTTCTGCTGGATAGCATCAAGTGTTTCGAATGAAAGACCCTTCCAGTTTGCTGGGTACTTACCATGGATGTTACCGATACCGGCAGCAAGCATATCTACGCCAAGATCAGCGATGATCTTACACTCTTCTGGATCTGCGCACTCGCCCATACCAATAACACCGTCTTCTTCACCACCGATTGAACCAACTTCACACTCGATAGAAAGACCAAGCTGATGAGCAACATTAACAAGCTCTGTTGACTTAGCAAGGTTCTCTTCGAATGGATAGTGTGAACCATCGAACATGATAGATGTGAATCCGGCCTTAACACACTTGTAGCATCCTTCATATGTTCCGTGATCAAGGTGAAGAGCTACAGGAACTGTAATTCCTAAAGAATCGTGCATAGCCTTAACCATAGCTGCAACTGTTTCAAATCCAGTCATATACTTTCCAGCGCCTTCTGAAACACCAAGGATTACAGGAGACTGAAGTTCCTGAGCTGTAAGAAGAACAGCCTTTGTCCATTCAAGGTTATTGATGTTAAACTGACCAACGGCATATTTTCCAGCCTTAGCCTTTTCCAACATTTCTTTTGCTGAAACTAACATTATAAATTCCTCCATTATAAAAATTATTTTGGGCTTTCATCTGCCCGAATTGTCCACATTTATAATGTAAAAATCCGGTTAGATAACCCTACTCTGTCGCCATTATACATTATTTATTTCCAAAATAAAAGCCATTTACAAAAACTTGATAAAAATAAAAAAATACTGCGCCATAATAACCCTGATGTCGCAGCGTAGTATTTTATCATTATGTAAAACATTTATAAAAGAATCCGCCATTTCCTTGAAATGCTAAAACTGGGATGGTAAAATTTTTATAATATAATTCGTGGAGGAAACAATATATGCTTCAGTTAAAGAAGATTGTGAAGGACTATCAGACCGGAGATGAAGTGGTAAAGGCGTTAAAAGGCATTTCCATTAATTTCAGAAAGAATGAATTCGTATCGGTACTTGGTCAGTCCGGCTGTGGTAAGACAACGCTTCTTAATATTATAGGCGGACTTGATCAGTATACGAGTGGTGATCTGGTTATCAATGGCAGATCAACAAAAGAATTCAAGGCAAGAGACTGGGATTCATACCGGAATAATTCGATCGGTTTTGTATTCCAGAGTTACAATCTGATTCCGCATCAGACGGTTCTCGCAAATGTCGAGCTGGCGCTGACCTTATCCGGTGTATCCAAATCCGAGCGTAGAAAACGTGCAAAAGAGGTGTTGGAAAAGGTTGGTCTGGGCGATCAGATCTATAAGAAGCCGAATCAGATGTCCGGTGGACAGATGCAGCGAGTAGCGATCGCCAGAGCATTGATCAATGATCCTGATATCCTGCTTGCAGATGAGCCGACCGGAGCCCTGGACTCCGAAACCAGTGTCCAGATCATGGAGCTGTTAAAGGAGATCGCAGAAGAAAAGCTGGTCATCATGGTAACACACAATCCGGAGCTTGCAGACAAATATTCTACAAGAATCGTGAAGCTGTTAGATGGTAAGATCATAGATGATTCCGCACCATTTTCAGATGAAGACGAAGCGAAAGAATCAGAAGAAGCATATGCACCGAGAAAGACATCTATGTCTGTATTTACGGCATTTTCCCTCAGCTTTAATAACCTGCTGACGAAGAAAGGACGAACCCTTTTAACGGCATTTGCCGGAAGTATCGGTATCATCGGTATCGCACTGATTCTGTCATTATCCAGTGGATTCCAGGGCTATATCAATGATGTGCAGGAGGAAACCCTGTCATCCTATCCAATCGAGATCCAGAAAAAGGCAATGGATTATTCTGACCTGATCTCGGAAATGGCGGGTAATACAAAGGAAGAAGATCTGAGTGATCATGACCCGGATCGTGTATACTCTGGTGATGTCATGGGCGATATGATGGTGTCCATGCTCTCAGAGGTAAAGGAAAACGATCTGGAAACATTTAAGAAATATATTGAAGATGATACAAATGGATTCAAGGATATCGTGAGTGATATCAAGTATACCTATGATACTCCGATGTATGTATTTAACGAAAATGCAGCAGGCGGTACACAGCAGGTAAATCCAAGTATCATGATGCGAGAGATGGGATTTGGCGATATGGAAGAATCCCAGAAATCCCTGTCAGGCTTCATGTCGGCATTCAGTTACGGAAATAATTCCATGGATATGTGGAAGCAGTTAATGAGTAATCGGGAGCTGTTGGAACAGCAGTACGATGTGCTTGCAGGACACTGGCCTCAGAATAAAAATGAAGTTGTACTGGTCGTTGATAAGAATAACGAGATCAGTGATTTTACCTTATATACATTAGGTGTCAGAAATGCTTCTGATCTTGGAGAGATGGTTCCGAAGATCATGGCAGGTAAAGATTACGATGCACCGGAGGAAATGAGCTTCTCCTATGATGATCTTTTAAATCTCAAATTCAAGCTCATTCTGCCGAGTGACATTTATCAAAAAAATGCAGACGGAACATGGGCAGACAAGAGTTCCGATGAAGATTATATGGCAGATGTGATCAGCAAAGGTCTGGATATTCAGGTTTGTGGTATCATCCGTCAGAGCGAATCCTCTTATGCAGCATCGATCGATGCGGGAATGATCGGTTATACCGCTGAACTTGCAGAGTATGTTGTATCCGAAAATGAAAAATCGGAGATCGTAAAACGGCAGCTTGACAATCCGGATACCGATGTATTTACAGGACTTCCGTTTTCAAACGGAGAAGATATCGACATGAGTCAGGTGGACATGCAGCAGATCGTTGCATCCATGAACCTGTCAGAGGAACAGCAGGCATATATTTCACAGATGTCTGATGAGCAGTTATTTGAAATGTTAAAGGAACAGGGCTATTTTGCACAGTCTACCGCAACCTATGATGATAATATCGAGAAGCTTGGATTTGCGGATCTGGCAAAGCCGTCCGTTATCAGCCTGTATTGTTCAGAATTCGCGGACAAGGATAAGCTGACAGATCTGATCGACAAATATAATGATTCACATTCAGACAGCGAGATCACTTATACCGATTATATCGGGCTGATGCTATCTTCCGTTACGAAGATCATCGATGCGATCACTTATGTATTGATCGCATTTGTAGCTATCTCGTTGATCGTATCATCGATCATGATCGGAATCATTACCTATATCTCTGTACTGGAGAGAACGAAGGAGATCGGTATTCTTCGAAGTATCGGAGCGTCGAAAAAGGATATTTCCCGTGTGTTTAACGCAGAGACATTTATTATCGGACTGGTATCCGGTGCGATCGGTATTCTGGTTACGGTGCTGTTAAATATCCCGATAAGCAAGGTGATAGAGAAATTTGTAAATGTGCCAAATGTATCTTCACTTCCGGTAAAGGGTGCGGTGATCCTTGTGATCATTAGTGTTGTGCTTACTTTGATCGGCGGTCTTATCCCATCTAAGATGGCAGCGAAGAAAGACCCTGTAATAGCACTTAGAAGTGAGTAACAGATAATTGTGAAATTAAAAATTATAAGTTATATATGAACAGTTTGAATTACCAAAACAGTGGCATTTGAGTCCGCCGGTCCTTAGATGGTGCATTAGCAGCATCTTAGTACCGTTGCAGGGCTAACTGAGACCTTAGCGAGGTTTACCGAGGTTAGTTCGAAGTTACACAGCGGGGAAACGAGCGGAAGCGTCCACTGGTTGGTAATGTCAATACTGTTCATATAAAAAAGAGAATATTTAATTCACAATTATCTGTCATGATAGAAAGGAGCGAGGCGGCATGAGTGCATATGTTGAGTTTAAGGATGTTAAGAAAATATATAAGACCGGCGAGGTTGAGATCCATGCTCTGCGGGATGTGAACTTCGAGATTGAAAAAGGAGAATTCTGTGTCATTGTTGGAGCGTCAGGAGCGGGAAAGACAACGATTCTGAATATCCTGGGCGGAATGGACACGCTGTCCGGCGGCAGTGTATATCTGGACGGAAAAGAAATCTCCGGGCTGAACAAGCGGCAGCTTACGGCATACAGGAGATATGATGTAGGATTTGTATTTCAGTTCTATAATCTGGTGCAGAATCTGACGGCACTGGAAAATGTAGAGCTTGCGGCACAGATCTGTAAGGACCCGTTAGATGCGGCAACGGTATTAAAGCAGGTAGGGCTTGAGGATCGTATGGCAAATTTCCCTGCACAGTTATCCGGTGGAGAGCAGCAGCGGGTAGCGATCGCCAGAGCACTTGCAAAGAATCCGAAGCTGCTTTTATGTGATGAACCGACCGGTGCGCTGGACTATAATACAGGAAAATCCGTACTCAAATTGCTTCAGGATACCTGTAGGAACACCGGAACTACGGTTATCGTTATCACACATAATCAGGCACTTACAGCAATGGCAGATCGTGTGATCACAGTTAAGAGCGGAACAGTAGAGAAGGTTGTTCTGAATGATAACATTAAAAATGTAGAAGATCTGGAATGGTAGGTATGTCTTATGAAATCAATGATGCGTCGTACGACATTTCGAGAAATTAAAAACAGTTTTGGACGGTTTGCAGCGATTCTCGCGATCATAGCGTTAGGTGTTGGTTTCTTTTCAGGCCTGAAGATGACCAAGCCGGCTATGGTAAAGACGATTACGGATTTCCTCAGTGATTCGGAATTCTATGATCTGCATCTGGTGTCTACGCTTGGCTATACAGATGAGGATGTGGAAGCATTTGCGGGTGAGGATGATGTCCGGTATGCAGAGGGCAGCTATTCATTTGATGTGCTTTATGATGGTATGGGTGATAATGAACGTGCACTCAAAACCTTGTCATTGCCGGAGCATGTGAATGACATCCGTCTGGTGGATGGCAGACTGCCGGAAGCGGATGATGAATGCGTAGTGGATGACAAGCTGACAGATGTGAGAATCGGTGATGTCATTACCGTGGCAGATACGAATGGTGATGCCACTGAGACAAAGCTCCGCTATAGGAAATTTACGGTTACTGGAACCGTACAGTCCTCCCTTTATATTAATTTTGAACGTGGAACGACTACTCTCGGGACCGGTAAATTAAGTGGATTTGTATATATGAAGCCGGAAGCATTTGACTGTGAATGCTACACTGACGTCTATGTCAGGTTTGATCAGGACTATGCGTTATACGATGATGCGTACGATACCTATATGGACGAGAAAAAGGATGCCTGGGATGCTATCTGTCATGACCGTGTTACGAAACGATATCAGGCGCTTCTGATGCAGACCGGGCTTACCGAAGATATGGTTGCCGGCGTAACCATAGATGACGCACCGGATGTCAGTTATTATATTCTTGGCAGGGAGACGAATGTCGGTTATGTCTGTTTTGAGAGTGATTCCGATATTGTGGATGGTGTAGCAAAGGTATTTCCGGTGTTCTTCGTATTGGTTGCTGTGCTTGTCTGTATGACGACGATGAATCGTATGGTCGAGGAACAGCGAACAATGATCGGAATGCTAAAGGCACTTGGATACAGTGAGCATACGATCATGAGCAAATATATGATCTATTCAGGGCTGGCAGCAGTTATCGGATGTATAGGAGGCTTTTTTGCAGGAACGTATGCATTCCCACGGGTAATCTGGAAAGCATATCATATGATGTATCTGAATATTAGCTTAAAATATATTGTAGACTGGAAGCTGGCAGGAATTGCTATGCTGGTATCTCTGGCATGTTCGGTAGGAACGACATGGTTTACCTGCCGGTATGAGCTGTCGGAGACTGCGGCAGGTCTGATGCGGCCGAAGGCACCGAAGGCGGGCAAACGTGTATTCCTTGAGAAAATATCATTTGTATGGAAACGATTAAAATTTCTGCATAAGGTATCGGTTCGAAATATCTTTCGGTATAAGAAGCGTTTCTTTATGATGGTAATAGGAATCAGCGGATGCACAGCCCTGCTTCTGACCGGATTTGGTATCAATGATTCGATCGCCGGTTTTGCAGATCGTCAGTTTGATGAGATCCAGATCTTAGACGGAACGATGACCCTTGCAGAGAGTGTTGATGATGTAAAGAAAACGAATGCAGCTTCTGAGGAAAATCAGAAGGATCAGCAGGAAGCAACGCAGACGGGTTCGGAATCAGCGGCAGCCGGTGATCTGTATGATAAATTAGACAAATATATGCAGGACTATGATTTTGTTGGTGAGACAAGCTGGGATCTGATAGAGTCCGATGGCATTAAGAGCATTAATCTAATTATTATGAAAGAACCGGAGCATTCGGACAAATATATGGATTTTCACAACAGTAAGAATGAGAAGGTCGCATATCCGGGCAAGGATGAGGCGGTTATCAACAGTGCTTTGGTAACCCGGTATGATCTGTCCGTTGGGGATACCATTACGATCCGGAACAGTGATATGAAAGAGATCAAGGCAAAGATTTCCGGCATCTTTGAAAATTATGTATATAATTATGTATATCTGTCGCCGGAAACATACATGGATCAGATGGGAGAAGCTCCGGTATATCATTCCGTCTATTTCAATCTGAAGCCTGATATGGATGCACATGAAGTGGCTGCCGATCTTATGAAAGAAAATGTAGTTTCTGCAGTAGTCGTGAATGGAGATATGCGCGAACGTATCAGCAATATGATGAAGAGTCTGGACTATATCGTTCTGGTCGTTATCCTGTCGGCGGCAGCACTGGCATTTATCGTGCTGTATAACCTGACAAATATCAATATTACAGAACGAATCCGGGAGATTGCAACCGTAAAGGTGCTTGGATTTTTCAGAAATGAAACCTCATCTTATGTGTTCCGTGAAAACTGGGTGCTGACGGCAATCGGAATAGCGGTCGGTCTGGTGCTCGGAGTATTTCTGCATAGCTTTGTTATGGATCAGATCCGTGTGGATATGGTTTCATTTGACACTTACATTTCACCGCTTAGTTATGTGTACAGCATTATTCTGACGTTTGCTTTTAATGGCTGTGTCAACCTGTTCATGTCGGTGAGACTGGAGCGGATCAATATGGCGGAGTCCTTGAAGTCTGTGGATTAAAGCGGATAAGATAAAAAATGCAAAGAACATATTGTATCGGGTTCTGTGTTGATACCATATGTTATAAGAAAACTGCAGGTGTACAGAGTGATTGCAGGCAGAAATATATATATGAAATGGCAGGAGGAAGAAAAAATGACAGTTACAAATGATATTAAGTACATCGGTGTGAATGACCATGAGATCGATCTGTTTGAGGGACAGTATATTGTGCCAAATGGCATGGCATATAATTCTTATGTGATCATGGATGAGAAGATTGCCGTTATGGATACGGTGGATCAGAATTTTACGGATGAATGGTTAGCAAAGCTGGAAACGGAGCTTGCAGGCCGGACACCGGATTACATCGTGGTTCAGCATATGGAGCCGGATCATTCGGCGAATCTTGCAAATTTCATGGAGAAGTATCCGACAGCAACAGTTGTTGCAACAGCGGCAGCATTTAACATGATGAAGAACTTCTTTGGAAAAGATTATGCTGATAGAAGAATGATGGTGAAAGAGGGAGATACCTTATCACTTGGAAAGCATGAGCTGACATTTGTCATGGCTCCGATGGTACACTGGCCGGAGGTTATGGTGACTTATGACAGCACAGATAAGGTATTATTCTCCGCGGACGGCTTCGGCAAATTCGGAGCCTTGGATGTAGAGGAGGACTGGGCATGTGAGGCTCGCCGTTACTACATCGGAATCGTAGGAAAGTTCGGTGCACAGGTTCAGGCATTGTTGAAGAAGACAGCAGGACTGGATATCCAGATCATCTGTCCGCTTCATGGACCGGTTCTGACAGAGAATCTCGGATACTACATCGGTTTATATGATACATGGTCATCGTATGGAGTGGAAACAGATGGCGTAGTGATCGCTTACACATCTGTTTATGGACATACAAAAGAAGCAGCAGAGCTTCTTGCAAAGAAGCTGACTGAAAAGGGATGTCCAAAGGTAGCAGTCAATGACCTTGCCCGCTGTGATATGGCAGAGGCAGTAGAGGATGCGTTCCGTTATGGCAAACTGGTGCTTGCAACAACGACCTATAACGGTGACATTTTCCCATTTATGAGAGAGTTCATCAATCACCTGACAGAGCGTAATTTCCAGAACCGCACGATCGGTCTGATCGAGAATGGCGCATGGGCTCCAATGGCTGCAAAGGTTATGAAGGGTATGTTTGAAAACAGCAAGAATCTGACATTTACTGATACAACAGTTCAGATCAAGGCGGCATTAAATGACGCAAGCCTTGCACAGATCGATGCACTGGCAGATGAACTGTGTAAATAATCGATTCTTATATAGAAGTATTGTTCTACCACTATGATAAAGAGGTCGTACATATAAATGACAGAATGGAGAAACTATGAGTCTGGTAAAAATCTGTGGAATCACAGAAGAACAGGAAGTTGAATATGTAAATGAAGCCGGCGTGGATTTTATGGGAATGGTGATGTTCTTTCCGAAAAGCAAGCGGAATATCACAGTAGAAAAAGCATCTTCCCTTATAAAAAAACTGAACCCTGCGGTCACATCCGTAGCGGTAACGGTAGAACCGACGCTCGATCAGATCCGGGAGATCGAAGCTGCCGGAATTCAGATGATCCAGATTCATGGGGATGTCAGCGAAGAACTGCTGCAGGAGATCCGTATTCCTGTTATCAAAGCATTTAATGTACATGATCTGTCTTCTTATGAGAGATATCATCAGGCGGACATAGTAAAAGGATATATCTTTGATGCACAGACACCGGGCAGCGGGAAGACCTTTGACTGGTCTGTGCTCTCCGATATTCCGCACGATGAGAAGTTTGCCCTTCTTGCCGGAGGTTTAAATCCTGACAATGTGGCAGAGGCATTTGCCGCAACTCATGTGGATGGTGCAGACACCAGCTCCGGTGTGGAGAACGACACCGGAATCGGCAAAGACCGGGAGAAGATCCTGAGATTTGTGGAGAATGTGAAGAATCAGTAAGAGATGTATTATTTCAGGCACTCTGTGGGCAGTGATACGTTTTTGAGCAGACATTGGTTATTTTCATTGACTGCTTGAAAGGTATCATGCTTATAGGGTGCTGTTTTATTGTGCGATTCGCAGCAATGCTTTTCGTACATCATCCAGATAATTTCTTCCGACCGTCTGGGTTTGTTTATTTGCAAGATAGATCGTGGAGCCGGATAATGAGGTGACATGATTTATATTGACAATGCAGGACTTGTGACACCGTATAAATGGTTCGGGCAGATGCTGTTCCATGTTTTTCAGCGAGGTTCGTTCTGTGTATAATCCGGAAGCTGTTGTGATACAGCAGTCATGCCCCAACCTGCTTATGGAAATGATATCATTGAACGGAATCCGTGTGATGTTATTGTCCTTATGCAGGCAATAATAGTCTGAAGAATGCAGTGAAATATACTGATCCAGGCAACGTTCGATTGCTTCAGGTGAAACAGGTTTTAATAAATAGTTGATTGCCTGTGCCTGATATCCGTCAAAGACATATTCACGGAAGGCTGTAAGAAAAATAATATCTCCTTGATATCCGTTTTTCCTTAATTGTGTACAGATATCGATTCCATTTTTGATGTGATCATCGGCAGGTATATTCGTGTCGGCATTTTTCAGTTCAATATCGGAAAACAGCAAATTACAATCTTTCATAAATGCTGATCCTAAAATAGAAGTTTCATCGTGAAACCATTTGACAGAAACAGCATATTCCTTTTTCTCAGCCCAGTTATGTATAACTTCCGCTAATTGTTTATAATGTTTTGGAATGTCTTCCAGTACAGCGATATTTATATTCATTCGATCAATTCATCCTTTCGTTTAAGTGGCAACAATATCTGGATCATAAAGGTATCCGTCGTTGGTTGAATGTTAAAAATACCATTATGATCGTTTATAATACTTTGGATTCTCGACAGCCCCAATCCATGTTCGGGTGTATCCTCTATGGTTTTCGTTGATAGGAAATGATTCTTCTTATCTATTCTGTAATATCCATTTGTCCGGTTGCTTATGGCGATGGAAAGCATATTCTGAAATGGTTTCATCGAAAAATCAATCGAGCGTTGTTCTGTTTCCGGAAGCTGTTCACATGCTTCGATGGCATTGTCAAATAAATTACCAAGTAAGGAACATAATTCAATATCCGATAGCGGAATGTTGTCCGGCAGAAATACCGAGTATTCAACCTGAATCTGTGCAGATTTACATTGGATCAGTTTATTTGTGAGGATGCTGTCTACCGTGGAGTTGCCGCTCGCAAGAATGTAGTGGTTGTTATTTACGGTTGCGGTCAGGTCCCGGATAAATGCCTCTGCTTCCGGATATGCATGATTTACCATCAGGGCGTGAAGGGTGTCCAGATGATTGCTGATGTCATGCTTCAGATAGCGAAGCTCTGATATGGAGCTGATGATCTGGTCGTATTGCTTACGCTCCATTTCTGATAGGAGCTGTTGCCTGGACAATTGGATATTTTTCTCACGTTCTATGCCGAGATGGTACAGGTATATTGTCAGGGAGACAAATAAGATCAAGATCAGGAAACAGATGGCAGACAGAAGATCTGCATAGGTTTCCGGGCTTCCGGTATGGATATTTACCTGACCGGCAACGATAAGATTTTCAATCACGATGCATAAGACTGACAACAGAACGAAGATTATTTTTTCTGTTCGTGAGAGCTTGAAGGCTCTGGATGAGAAACAGAGCAGAATGGATGTCAATACCGTAAGGGTCAGAAGATACAGGATCGTAACCGAGCTTTGTACTGCATAATCCGTCAGCATCCCATCGGCATCTGTGTGCAGCCATTCTACAGGGAATATGGTCGCTGTGAATTTGGAAGCAAGTTCTACTATGCAGAATATAACGACCCAGAACAGATTGCTGATCTGGAACGTAAAGAATATACAGGTATACAGGTAATGTAAGACCAATAGTATAGTCAGGGATTTGATGATAACGGGAGCCTGCATGACATCCAGTAATAAGGCACATTCTGCCAATACGAGAACCGACAGGATCTGTAACAGATAAGAATATCTGAAGCTTCGCCGGTTTAATTTTCCGTTTGCAAGTATCAGAAAAAGAAATGATACCCAGATATTTATAATAAATTCTGCAATATAGTCACTCAAAAATATCCCCTCGCATTCCCATATCGTTTGTGTTCATTTTCGATAAATCTACACTTCTACAATATTTATTGTAACATACCAGCCTTTGCTGTGAAGACTATAATTTCATTTCCGTATGTTGTTTGCATCCGGCAGGATGTTGTTTGCGCCGGCGTGCCTTGAACAGGGGAATGTGGATGGTATGATGATGAAAATCATTTACTTGCAAGGGATGATCTTTCAGGTGTATGGAATGAGCCATGGCCGTAAAATTGTCTGCTTGCAAGGTTGTTTAGGAAGGAGGGCATATCTATGATATTCGGACATGTATTAAAGAAACACATAAGCATGAATCCTGTCATATCCGGGTTGTTATTGTTGGGCGTTGTCATATGTGTATATTGTATCAGTATCATGCTTGGTCTGGCAGTTGGACAGTATCAGTTGGCTACCTGTAGCAATACGGAAGCATCTCTGACGATCGATATAGACGAGAAAAACGGTATAAATATGGATGAGATGTCTGCATATCTGAACAGCATTTCAAAGAAAGGCATGGTAAATGTATTATATTTCACAAGATTGGAAAACAAAAAAGTATTGGTAGGCTGGGATGGAACAAAAGGAAACAATTGGTTCCCGATTACTTCAGGAAATTTTTTTAACAAGGAGGAACAGGCAGCAGGTGAATATGTTGGTTTTGTATCTGATAATATGAAAAATGCAATAGCCGGAAGCGGAAGCTTTGAGGCAGGCGAGCATACATATGAAGTAATCGGTATGGGCTGGATCATTCCATGGTCCTTTGCTTCAGCCAGATCATCACAGTCACAGATCGACATTTTAGGGGAAGAAGCCGGTGAGGAAATGCAATATATGTTGATCCCATATAAATGCTATAAAGAAGAATTTCAACCGGAACAGATTTTGGCGCAATTCAATTATGCATCTTATGAGGATTTGAAGAAATATGCAGAAAAAATACAGGATATGTTTCCATCGACACAAGTATATTTACCCGATAGCAATTCCGATGATGTGCTGGAAGAAGGACGGACGCAATATGAAATACTGGCATTTCTTTTGTGTATGATCGCCGGGATAACAGTGATCAGACTCATGGCAGAATGGATCACAACTTATAAAAAAGAGATCACCGTTTTGTGGTTGTGTGGGATGCCAAAAGTACGGTGCATGTTATTGATATATGGACACTGGCTTTTATATTATGGCGTTGGCAGTATCATTGCGATTATTCTGCAATATCTTACATTTCCATTACTTCAATATGTCTATGGAAATGCGTTCCCAATGCCTGACAGCCTGATATATATATTAGCTGTTATGTTTGGATTTTCGATATTATGCACGTTAAGACCGATGGGAAAGGTGGTTCGTTTATATACAAAGGGGGAGATCGTATGAATTTTCTTCGGATATGCAGGTATTTATATACAAAGAAGTTATTTGGGGAGATCGTTTTATTCATTCAGTTGATATGTATGCTTGAAATGTCATTTGTTGTATTAAAACCGGTCGATTCATATTTGATGGAGAAAAAGCAGGTAAAAGCGGTATATACATTAGACTTTGATTCTATGGTTCATTTTAGCAAGAATAATTCAATATATGCGCAGGAAATGACCGGAAATGGAACTGCGGCAAAAGAGATTTATGAGCTGCTGCGGGAGTCGAACGGTGTGAAAAAAGTAGATCGATGTGCATTTGAAAATGGTACTTATATGCAGACGGATGGGAAGATGAGCAGCGCAAATCTGGTTTTATATTCGAGTGAAATGTTAGATGTTATCCAGTTAAATACGGAATCAGCGGCGTTGAAAAATGTATCGGAAGGATATGTTCCGATATTGGTCAGCGATTCTTTGGCAGAGGAATTACCAGTTGGAACAAAGACGGAAATCAATCTTGCTTTTGATAATACGATAAAAATACCGTGTGAAGTGGTGGGTATCTTACAGGAAGACAGTGCGGTTCCTGTGGTTTTCAGTTATGGAGATATCATGGAACTGGGAGATATGGCAGTTCCGTCGAAAGATTTATCGGAATACAGATTTATTGTATTTGGCAAGGCTATGGATGAATTATTTGCTCGTTTGACAAATGTTAATTTCCTGATAGAACCGGAAGAACATATATCGGGAGAAAATCTGGCAACCTCTTTGCAAAGCAAAATGAGAAATTATGGAACTTTAAATACTTATCGGACGATAGCAGCAGGAGCTTTTAAGAATATGCTGGAAGAAAATGCATGGTATGTGCTGGCATTTGCTTTGTTGACCTTGATCGCAGTATTTGGATATGGAGGGTATCTGTATCTTATGATCGCACAGAAGAAAAATGAGTTTGCAGTATTTTATATATTAGGAATGACAAGAAAGAAGATGATAGCGGTTATCTTCTCATCCGGTGCAATTTTGCTGGCTGTGTCATTTGGAATAGCGGTACTTTTATATCCATGGTTTACAAAAACGGTATTAAAAATACAGGAGAGTTACGGATACATAGGGATATTTAGTTATGGATTTTCAGCAGGTGTGCTTTTGTTTATTTTGCTATTGAGCATATGGATGGGATTCCGGCGCACCGGAAAACAGGCGGAGATTGAATTATTAAAGGGTGGTGACTGATATGATCGAATTAGAAAAGATTGAAAAAATATATAATGCAGGAAAAGCAACCGAGACGCATGCATTAAAGGATATTAATCTGAGAATAGAAGAGGGGGATATGGTTGCCATTACGGGACCTTCCGGTTCCGGAAAATCAACTCTGCTGCATATTATTGCGGGAATTGATTCGCCGAGTTCCGGAGAATATCGTTTTTGTGGGAAACTGGTTTCTGATATGTCTGATAAAGAAAGATGCAGAATACGCAATCAAAAGATAGGGATGATCATGCAGGATTTTGGACTTCTTGGAAACGATACAGTTCTGCGAAATGTATGTCTGCCCGAAGTGATCGGAGGACGATATAACCGCAAATTTGAAAATAAAGCAAAGGAGATATTGTCGGCTGTCGGGCTTTCAGGACTAGAGCAAAAAAAGACAAATCAGTTATCCGGTGGACAAAGACAGAGGGTTGCGATCGCCAGAGCATTGGCAATGGATGCAAAAATAATTATTGCAGATGAACCAACGGGAGCGTTAGATTCTGAAAATACCGATAGTCTTATGGATTTATTGTTGGAACTAAACAGACAGGGGATAACGATCATTATCGTATCGCATGATCCAAAGGTTGCGATGCGGTGTCCGATCCGGTACAGGATAGAGGATGGAAGAATTGAATGAGTATATTTATCACCTGAAAATTGTTGAGTTTATAAAAATTACCACCTGAAAAATGCTATAGACGAACAAATTACCACCTGAAAAATGTTGATAAAATATAAATAAAAGCATATAATATTGGCATAACTGCTACGGATAAGTGCAAAGGTGGTATGAAGTTATGGAAAGAGATTTATTTATAAAGTTAGAAAAATGGAAGGATAAGAAAAAAAGAAAACCTTTAATTATCCAAGGTGCCAGACAAGTTGGAAAAACATGGATTATGAAGGAATTTGGTGCGCGATATTTTAAGAATACAGTATATATTAACTTTGATAATAATGAAATTATGAAAAGGGTATTTCAAATTGATTTTGATATTGCGCGTATTGTATCTGCTATTAAAATTGAGTATGGAAAAAGTTTTGAAGCAGCAGATACATTGATTATATTTGATGAAATACAAGAAGCGCCTGAGGCTCTTACATCGTTAAAATATTTTTATGAAAATGCACCACAATATGCCATAATTGCTGCAGGATCATTATTAGGAGTAGCACTTCATAGTGGTACTTCATTTCCTGTTGGAAAGGTAGACTTCATGCAGCTTTATCCTTTGAATTTCAGCGAGTTTTTATGCGCAAATGGTGAAAATGAGTTGGCAAAATTATTACAATCGCGTGATTATGAAATGATAAATGCCTATTCTATAAAATATACGGAGCTATTAAAAAAATATTACTATATAGGTGGAATGCCAGAAGTTATTCAAACATATTTAGATACAGATGACTTTAATGAAGTAAGAGAAATCCAGAAGAATTTACTGAAGTATTATGAAGAGGATTTTAGTAAGCATGCACCCAGAGATGTAATTCCAAGAATTATGATGGTATGGAATTCTATTCCGGCTCAGCTTGCAAAAGAAAATCGTAAGTTTATTTATGGTTGTGTGAGGGAAGGCGCCAGAGCAAAGGATTTTGAATTAGCAATCCAATGGTTGGAAGATGCCGGTTTGATTATAAAAAGTTATCGTGTTAGTAAACCGGATATTCCTTTGATTGCATATATGGAGATGAGCAGCTTCAAGATGTTTATGATTGATGTAGGGCTTCTTGGGGCAAAGGGAAATATTGCAGCAAAAGTGTTGCTGGATGGGTGTAGAATTTTTGAAGAATTTAAAGGAGCATTGACAGAACAGTTTGTTGCACAGCAGTTAAAAGCAGCTGATAGAGAATTGTATTATTACTCTACAGAAAATTCCAGTGGGGAGATTGACTTTTTGATACAACAGGAGATGCAGTGTATTCCTATTGAGGTAAAAGCAGAAGAAAACCTACGAGCAAAGAGTTTGCGAGCTTTTTGTGAAAAATATAAACCTGAAATGGCAATACGATCTTCTATGTCGAAATTTAGAAAACAAGATTGGATGGTGAATGTTCCATTGTATATGCTGGATCAATTTCTCAGCACCCTATGAGTAACCATAGGGTGCTTTCAGAAATTTACTTCAACACCGTGCCATCTGCAAGAGTGATGGTGTAGCCGTTGAAATTGATCGTGCCATTATTGGTAAGGCTGCTGATCGTGCAGTTACCAGTCAGATTCCAGGTGCTTCCGGAATCAATCGTAACAACGGCATTGTCGGAGACAGCAGTACCACCATCGGCATTATCGATAATGTTGATCGTTCCGTTAAAGGTGCTGTTATCAGATAATGTCATATCAAGCGTGGAGATCGTATCCACAACGATATCCACCGTCTAAGGTCTGGTCGCTTGCGGAAAATGTTACCTGTGCGCCATTTGCTCCAGCGGTACCCCAGCCATGGGAAGCGGAGTTGCCGCAAATATTCATCAGGTAGCTGTCGCTGTCTTTATTTGTGATCGTTCCATCGGAAAGAGAGATCACACAATTCGTATTTGTAATGTAAATATCGCTGCACGAGGATTAGAGTGGAAACGACTTACGAAATAATAGGTAGATGATATAGATGTACAGGAACTATTTAATTTACTTGTATTCTAAAAGGGAATCCTTAAACGAACTTTAAAACAGAGAAAAATACTGTCGGTGACAAGATAAAAATTCGCTTACCTGTATGCGCGGTTATAAAACAATCCGTTTCTTGTGTTGAAATACAAAAATGGAAGGATACATTACTATTATGCAGCAAGCCTTTTCTAACGCCAGTTCTTAGTGAGCCGCCAAAGGCGGGGAACTTAGCACCGTTGCGTTAGAATAGAGTGCCAACGTCTTGCGTAATAATGGGTAATGTGTTCTTCCATTTTTAAGATTCGGAAAAACGGATTGTTTTATAACTGTGCGTAAAAAAGCACAAAAAAATCGGCGCGACAGGATTTGAACCTGCGACCTCTTCGTCCCGAACGAAGCGCTCTACCAAGCTGAGCCACGCGCCGAAAGAAAATCCATACTCAAATGTATGGATCTCAATACCTGTACTAGTATAAATATTTATTCTGAAAAAAGCAAGTGTTTTATTTGAAAGAATGAAAAATAATAAAAAAATGTGCAATACTAGCCGTTTGTCCAGTGTACAGTGCGCCAAAACAAGTGATATAATGAGTGAATAACCCCGGCAAGCAATTACACAGCATGCCTGCTAGCAGGCATGCTGTGTAATTATTTGCCGGGCAAACAGACATGAGCATGAAGGACGAAAGTCCGGAAAGCGAATGGC